>NZ_JBEXMT010000017.1:0-156320 GCF_040610675.1 Nonomuraea sp. NPDC003804 | reverse complement strand
CCGTCCGTGCCGTCCGCGACGGACAGCGTCACGGGCGGCCCTTCCGTTCCGAACAGGTGGAGCAGCGCACTGCCCGCGCGCGCCGCCCAGGCGTCCTCGTGGTGCGGCGCGGCCGGCTCGTGGTGGTAGCGCAGCTCCGTATCGGGCTCGTACCCCACGTCGATGAGATGCTCGACCAGCTCGCGGACCGGCCTGACCATGATCAGGCCCTCCATGCCGCCGATGTCGATCCAGATCCTGCGCGGCCCGCGCCCCGGGAATCGGCGGAAGACCGGGGTCTCCTCGAGCGTCGTCGGATCCACGAAGACGAGGAACGGCGACAGCACGGCCGACAGCCCGAACACGTCGGGACGGCGGAAGGCCAGGTGGTAGCTGACCAGGCCGCCCATGGAGGAGCCCATCACCGCGGTGGCGCCCGGATCGTCGGTGACCGCGTAGCGTCCGCGCACCAGCGGCAGCAGCTCCGTGACGAGGAAGCGCTCGTACAGCTCGCCGCGGCAGATCCCGTTCGGGTCACGCGGGTAGGGCACCTCGTGGGAGTACTCGTTGCCGCGCTGGTCACCGGCGTTGGCGACGGCCACGGCGACCAGCGGCGGCAGCAGCCCCGCGCCGATGAGCCCGTCGAGCGTCTCGTCCACCCGCCAGCTCGGCGCGAGGCCCGCTCCCGCGAACACGTGCTGCCCGTCGTGCAGGACGACGAGCGGGTACGGCCCGGCCGCCGGGTCGTAGCCGGGCGGCAGGTAGACGAACACGTCTCTCGAGTTGCCGAGCGCCTCGGAACGCACACCGGTCAGAATCTCGATCATCGGGCGACCTCCCAGACGTGGAAGGCCGGTCCGTCGGCGGGCATCGGTTCACCGGGACGCAGGTCGGGGCCGCCGGTGAGGCAGGACAGCGCGGCAGGGGCCGCAGCAGGCGCGTGGTCGGCCCTGCTGACCTGGACGAGTATCGTCTCGCCCGGCAGCGCCCGCTCGAAGAGCAGGACGTCGTCGTCGGCGCGCAGCCATCGCAGGCCGCCACGGCGCAGCGCCTGCCTGCTCCTGCGCAGTGCCACCAGCTCCCTGTACGTCGCGTAGGTCCGCCGGTCCCAGGTCTCGCCGTCCCACGGGAAGGGTCGGCGGCCGTCCTCCAGGTGGACCCCCTCCACGCCGACCTCGTCACCGGCGAAGACCATGGGCAGGCCGGGCAGTGTGAACAGGAGCGCGGCGCCGAGAAGCTGGCGGTCGCGGCCCGCGATCGACCGGAACCTGGCCGTGTCGTGGGAGTCGAGCAGCGTGAGGTTGTGGGTGTAGGAGCGCCACGGGATCCGGGCGGCGTGGTCGCGCATCACCTCGACGACGTCCTGCCCGCCGTACAGGGGGATGGGGCCGGGGGTGCCCCAGAACTCGGTGGCACGTTCCAGCGCCAGCCACGACCAGACAGGCCGGGCGAACCCGGCGTAGGACATGGTGCCGTGCCAGCCGCCGCCGCGCAGCGCGGCGGCGGCGTCGAACTGGTGCTCGGCCAGCAGCAGCCTGCCCTCTCCCAGCGCCGCCCTGGTGTCCGCGGCCACCCGGTCGTTGAGTTCGACGCCGCCGTGGCGGCCCGCCGACTGGGCGACGTCGACGCGCCATCCGTCGAGCCCGAACTCGTCGGGGTAGCGGGCGATCACCCTGTCCAGGCGCCGGCGCAGCTCGGCCGAGCGGTGGTCGAACTTGGGCAGCGTCTTCACCCCGGCGAACGTGGCGTAGTCGTCGCCGTCGACATAGTAGAAGTCGCGCTCGGGGCTGCTCGGGTCACCCATGGCGCTGACGAACCAGTCGTGCGCGTCGCCCGAATGGTTGAGCGTGATGTCGCCGATCACCCGCATGCCGCGGGCGTGCGCCCGCGCGGTGAGCGCCTTGAGCGCCTCGTCCCCGCCGAGCAGCGGATCCACGCGGTCGAAGGTGGTGGCGTCGTAGCGGTGGTTGGACCTGGCGGGGAAGAAGGGCGTCAGGTAGATCAGGTCGGCGCCGAGCTCGGCGATGTGGTCCAGGCGGTCGGCCACCCCCCACAGGTCGCCGCCGTAGATCTGCTGCAGCGCCTCAGGCTTGCCGTAGGGGATCGGCTCGTCCCAGTCCGCGGGCCTGGCCCAGCCGGGCAGCGGGCCGTACGGCCGGCCGGAGCGGGCGAACCGGTCGGGGAAGATCTGGTAGATCACCGCGTCCGCCGCCCAGGCGGGCGGCGGCGGGTAGGCGGTGAGCGTGAAGTCGGCCGCGTCGGTGACCTCGGTACGGCGCAGCCCCGACGCGTTCAGCCAGAGCGGCCCGCGGGCCGTGCGCAGCAGGAAGCGGTAGCCGCACTCCGGGTTGGCGATCTCGACCGGCACCCGCCACCACGTCTCGTCCTCGCAGGCGCGGTCGATCTTCGCCTCGGTGAACCTGGGCTCGCCGTCAGGGGCGGTGCGCACGTACACCTGCTCGGCACCCAGCGCGGCGGCGGTGCGCACGAACACCTCCACCCGCTCGCCCAGCCCCGGAGAAGGGTCGGACACGTAGAGCGGCGAACCATCGTGGTGCGCGCTCGTGTTGCAAAGTGTTTCGGGTTGCCACATGCTGTCAGTGCTCCGCAATTCGCTCATCACCTGCGTTTCTGGCCGGGAGCCTAGGTCGCTCCCGAATACCGCCGCAACAGCTGGCAACATGTTTCAATGGTTTCTGGAGGGTCGATGTCAAGGCTGTCGGTCCGGACGATCGCCAAGCGTGTCGGGGTCAGCGCGGCCACGGTCAGCCGCGTGCTCAACGACCGCCCGGGTGTGGCCGAGGAGACCCGCGACCGCGTGCTGCGCGCCATGCGCGAGCAAGGCATGGTCGCGCCGGCGCCCGTCTCCGACCCCTTCGTGGGCATCATCGTCCCCGAGCTGGACAACCCCGTCTTCCCGCTGCTGGCCGGCGCTATCGAGACGAAGCTCGGCGCTCTCGGCGTGACGGCGATGATCGGCAGCTCCACCAAGAAGGGGCCGACGGAGCTGGACTACATCGCCTCCCTGGTACGGCAGCGCATCCAGGGTCTGGTCCTGATCTCAGGACGGCACGCCAACCCTTCGGCCGACCACGGCTTCTACTGGCAGCTGCACCAGCGGCACCTGCCGATGGTCCTGGTCGGCGGGCACGTCCCCGACCTGCCGGTCTCCACCGTGACCACCGACGAGGCGGCCGGCGCCGCGATGGCCGTCGCCCACCTGCGATCCCTCGGCCACACCCGCATCGGCCTGGCCGGCGGCCAGGGCTACCTGCGGCCCTCGCAGAACCGGCTGAACGGCTACCGCAGGGAGATGCGCAAGTGGTTCGGCTCCGTCGACGACGCGCTCTACGCCGAGACCGACTACTCGCTGACAGGCGGGCACGCCGCCGCCCAACGGCTGCTGGCGGCCGGCGCGACCGCGATCGTCGCAGGCAGCGACCTCATGGCGCTCGGCGCGCTCGCCGCGGCCCGCCAGGCGGGTCTGTCCGTGCCGGGCGACCTCTCGGTGATCGGGTACGACGACTCCTACCTCGCCTCGCACAGCAACCCGCCCCTGTCGACCGTCCATCAGCCCATCGAGCAGATGGCCGGCGCAGCGGCCAACGCGCTGTGGGAGCGCCTGCAGGGCTACCACACGCCCCACGTCGACCACGTCTTCCCGCCCACCCTCATCGCCCGGGGCTCGACCGGCCGCGTCAGGAGTTGACCCACCCCGGCGGCGTCCGGGCTGTCGAGCCGGCCACCGCTCAGGCCTGCCGTGGCCTGCCGGCCTTCCGGCCGGTGTCGGTCACGCCCCGCGGAGCTCGGCGACGACGGCGACCGCCTGGTCGAGCAGCTCGGCGGGGCAGCCCCAGTAGTCGTAGACGCCGCCGCGCTCCCGGTTGCTCCCGCACACCACGAACACCCCCGTCCCCAGGCTCGCCTTGAGACGGGTGGCCAGCCAGCCGACGAAGCCGCTGTTGTCCAGCCCGGCGGGGAAGTGGAAGGAGAAGATCCCGAACCGCTCGACGTCCTCCCGGTCGCGGGTGAGCGGTATCAGGCGGCTCCAGCTGTCCTCGTCGCGGACCACGGCCAGCGTGTCGCCGGTGAGCGCGGGCGGACGGTCGGCGGGTGACTCCTCGAAGAACCAGACGCCCTCGTGCACGACGAGTTCGGCGCCGGCGATCACCCGGCGCAGGCGTTCCTCGGTCTGCTCGGGGGTCTCCGTGCTGACACTGACCATCGGCGGCCTCTTCTCCGTTGGGGTCGTCGATGAGCGGCAACACCGGGGTGCGCGCCGGTTGTTCCGGCGCGCCGCGACCTCACGGCGTGCGGCAGGCGATCCCGGCCAGCTGCTCCAGCTGCTCCAGCTGGTCGTGGAGCGTGGTGGCCGCGAAACGGCACACCAGGTGCTCGGCGCCGGCCGCCACATAGCCGGCCAGCGTGGCGGCCACGTGCTCGGCCGGGCCCGCGACCATGGCCTGGATCGTCCGCGCCGTCTCGTACGGCACGCCGTAGGTGGCCCTGCAGAAGGCGTCGAGCTCACGCTCGCCGGCGGCCTCGCCGATCAGCACCGTGACGAACAACGCCGGGGTGACCGCCTCGACGGGCCGCCCTGCCGCGCCCGCCGCGTGCCGTACATCCTTGAGGCCCGCCCGGTAGGCGGCGGGGTCGGGCGGGTAGGGCAGCCACCCGTCGTAGAGCCGCCCGGCGCGTTCCAGCGCCGACGGTGTCGCGCCGGCCAGCCAGATCGGCGGCCCGCCCGGCCGGAACGACGGCGTCGGCTCGGGCAGCTCGTCGAAGCGCAGCACCTTGCCGTGGAAGGCGCGCTCGCCCGCCCACAGCGCCCGCCACAGGGCGACCGTCTCGTCCAGCCGCTCGAAGCGCCGCGGCCACGGCACCTCCGAGACCGCGTACTCGATCTCCGACCGGCCGGGGAAGCCGGCGCCCACGGTGACGACCAGCCGCCCGGCCGACAGGTGGTCGACGGCGGCCAGCTCCTGGGCGGCCGTGACCGGGCGGCGGAAGGCCGGCAGCAGCGCCGCGGTGCCGAGGGTGACCCGCTCGGTCGCCGGGGCCAGCGCGGCCAGCATGGCCAGCGGCTCGATGCGGGCGCCGAGCAGGGTGTCGTTGGCCCAGAGGGAGTCGAAGCCGAGCCGCTCGGCGCGGACGCCGAAGTTCACCAGCCCTCGGGCGTCGGTCCACTGGTTCTGGTTGGTGGGGAGCAGGACTCCCAGTCGCGTGTTCACGGAGCAGATCGTGCCGCCGCGAGGGAATGGCGACAATTCCCTTGAAGGAATGGGCGACATCCGCACAATGGGAGCGTGGACTTCTCCCAGACCCTGCGCACGACCCGCCGCCGCCACGGCCTCAGCCAGCTCGACCTCGCCCTGCGGACGGGCACGACTCAGCGCCACCTCAGCTTCATGGAGAGCGGCCGGTCCCGGCCCGGCAGGAGCATGGTCGTCCGGCTCGGCGAGTCGATGGAGCTGCCGCTCAGGGAGCGCAACGACCTCCTGCTCGCGGCCGGGTACGCGCCCGTCTACCCGCAGACCCCGCTCGACGACCCGGGCCTGGCCCACGTGCGGACCGCGCTCGGCCACATCCTGACCGGGCACCTGCCCTATCCCGCGATCGTCGTCGACGCCCGTCACGAGCTGGTACTGGCCAACGACGCCTTCGGCCTGCTCACCGAGGGCGTCGCCGGCCACCTGCTGCGCCCCCCGGTCAACGTGCTGCGCCTGTCCCTGCATCCGGAGGGCCTGGCGCCGCGGATCGTCAACCTGGCCCAGTGGGCCCAGCACATCCTCGACCGCATCCCGCGCGACGAGCTGTACGACGAGCTGTCCGGCTACGTGCCGCACGAGCCGCCGGGGCCCGACCACGTCGGCTTCGCCGTGCCCGTACGGCTGCGCTCGCCGCGCGGGGAACTGCGGCTCACCACCACGATCACGACGTTCGCGACCGCGCTCGACGTGACCGTGGCGGAGCTGAAGCTGGAGGCGTTCCTGCCCGCCGACGCCGAAACGGCGGCGCTGCTGGCGGCTGACCCCGGCGATCAGGACGGGAACATGTAGTCGGTGACGATGCGGCCGTCCTCGTCCAGCATGAGGACCTCGAGGCCGCCGCCCGTCACCGCGCCTCCGCCGCCGACGTTCACCGATTCCCAGTGGAAGGTGACGACGTCGCGCAGCCGTACGGCGTCGCCCTTGGCCCTGAAGACGAACTGCCCGCCGGCGACGAACCGCTCGTAGCTGCGGGTCACCCGGGTCTCGATCGCCTCGTGGCCGCGCGCTTCGAGCGTCGTGGCGTCGAAGCCCAGGTCGTAGCCGATCTGCCGGATCTCCTGCGGCGGCTGGAGCACGTGCTCGCCGTCTTCGGCCCACAGTTCCTGGACGGCCTTGCGGCGCAGCTCGGCGTCCGGCTCGAGCCAGAGCGCGATGTAGCGGTCGGCCAGTTCCTGGGCACGGATATCGGTCACTGCTTCTCCTCGTGTCGGTGTTCCCCTCGATCCTGCGGATCGCGGGGAACACCGACAATTCCTCACAGGGAATCGCGGACGTTCAGCCGCCCGGTGTGCAGGTAGCCGGCCCGCCCGCCGTCGCCGTCGCCGACGAACGCGACGGCCGCGTGCACCCCGCCCCTGGCCTCCGCGAACACGAACGTGTCGCCGCGCAGCCTGGCCAGCTCGAAGGTCTGCGGCGCGCCGTGCTCGGCCATCACGCCGAGCGGCGTGACGGTCACCCACAGCCGGCCCTCGGCGTCGCCGGTGACCTCCCACGCCGTCACGTCCGAGACGTAGCGCCCGGCGTAGCGGTCGACGTCGAAGGGGAGCGGCGGCACGGGCGGCTTCACCGGCGGCGGCGCGCTCACCCCGGCCAGGCGGCCGAGCACGGGCGTCAGCAGCTCGGCCACCAGCGGGTCGGGGTCGCCGCCGTTGGTCAGCAGCACCGCGGCCGCCCCCGCCTCCGGCACGAGCTTCAGCGTGGCGGCCTGGCCGGGGGTGGAGCCGTCGTGCCCGACGACCGTGCCGCCCGCCCATTCCTGCACTTCCCAGCCGAGCCCCCAGCTGGAGGGCCGGCCGAGGTCGGGAAGGGCGACCTGCGGCTCCCGCATCATCCTGGACAGCTTCGCGGGCAGCACCTGCGCGCCGTCGGCCAGATGCGCGCGGGCGAAGGTCAGCAGATCTCCCGCGGTCATCGCCAGGCTCGCCCCCGCCGGGTCGTTCGAGCGCATCAGCGACCAGGTCGAGACCGGCTCGCCGGCGGCGTGCCCGACCGCCGTGCCGTACAGGATGGCCTCGTCGGCGCTGGTGGCGGTGTGCGTCAGGCCCAGCGGGCCGATCAGGTGCGCGCGCAGCGCCGCGTTGAACGGCAGGCCGCGCAGGACCTCGACGACACGCCCGAGGACGACGTACCCGGCGTTGTTGTAGGACCAGATCGCGCCGGGCGGCGACAGCTGCGGCACCTCGCCGAGCAGCGCGACCAGCTTCTCGATCGCGTCGTCACCTCGGCCGGTGTCGACGAAGACGTCCCCCTCGAACCCGCCGGTGTGCGCCAGCAGCTGCCGGATCGTCACCGGCTCGGGCAGCGCGAGCCCTGGCAGCACCGACTGCGCGGTCTGGTCGAGGTCGAGCCGCCCCTCGCCGACGAGCTGGAGCACCAGGGTCGCCGTCCACGCCTTGGTGACCGAGCCGATCTGGAACAGCGAGCCGGTCGTGACGGGCTGGCCCGTGCGGGTGTTGAGGACTCCCGTCGCGGCCGCGGCCACCTCCTGGCCGGCGGTGAAGGCGAGGACCGCGCCGGTGACGCCGTGCTCGCCGGCCAGCGCGTCGAGGTCGGCCTGCAGGTCGGGGAGCAGGTCAGGAAGGGCGGTGCTCATGCGGCGGCTCCGAAGGTCGGGTCGATGCGGTATCCGGCGGGCGGTTCCGCGCCGATCAGGTGGCGGGTGAGGAAGTCCCAGGTACGGCGCAGCACGTGCGCCTCGGCGTGCAGGTAGCCGTGGGCGGCGTTGGGCACCATGAGCATCTCGAAGTCGGCATCGGCCTCGACCAGCGCGTTGACCAGCCGCAGCGACAGGCCGGGGTGGCAGTTGTCGTCCATCTCGCCGAAGACGATCAGCAGCTTGCCGGCGAGCGCGCCGGCGTGCGGCAGCATCGAGCCCGCGGCGTAGTCCTGGGGCGGCGGCCCCTGGTAGGTCTCGCCCCAGATGGCGTAGTAGCCGTCGTGCTCGTAGTCGCCCGCCGAGGCGACGCCCACGCGGAAGAAACCGGGATGGGTCAGCATCGCCCTGGCCGTGGCCGCGCCGCCGCCCGAGTGCCCGGTGATCCCCACCCGCTCCAGATCGAGGTAGGGCCGCTCGGCGGCGAGCTGGGTGATCGCCGCCACGTGGTCCTCCAGCCCGGCCGTCACCGCCGGGTCGCCGTGGGAGACCTCCTGGAAGGCCTTGCCCCGGTACGGCGTGCCGCGCCCGTCGAGCACCACGACCGCCATGCCGAGCGCGGCCAGCGACGGCGCGCCGCCCGCCGGGTCGAGCAGCCACGGGTCGAGCGTGTAGCCCCGCAGGGTGGTGCGCAGCTGCCGGGTGATCTGCGGCCCGTTGTAGATCGAGTCCAGGATGGGGTACCGCTTGCCCGGGTCGAAGTCGCCCGGCAGGAACAGCAGCCCGTGGACGTCGGTGACGCCGTCGGCGGCCTTGGCGGTGAACCGTTCGGGCGCCCGCCATCCGGCCTTCTCCAGCAGGCTCAGGTCGGCCTGCTCCAGCTCCATGACGAGCGCTCCGGCGGCGTCGCGCAGCACGGTGACGCTCGGCGTGCCGGGCGTGGCGTAGGTGTCGACCAGCCAGCGGCCGTCGGGGGAGACGTGGACCTGGTGGTCGGCGTCCTCGGGGGTGAGCACGGTGACCCCGCCCCCGTCCAGGTCCGCCCGGCACAGGCGGCGGTCGTAGGGGTTCGACCCGTGCCCGCCCGACAGGAACAGCACCTGCCTGCCCGTCCAGTCGACCTCGAGCAGCTCGCGGACGAGCCATTCGCCGGTGGTGACGGCGCCGGCGAGCTCGCCGCCCCGGTACAGGTAGAGGTGACCCCAGCCCGACCGGTCGGAGTACCACAGCACCTCGTCGCCGCGGGTGCGCACGAGCGTCGGCACGACGATCGTCGGAGCGGTGGCCATCACCGTCTCGGCGTGCTCTTCGAGGACGACCTGCGCCCGGCCGGTCCTGGCGTCGATGCGGTGGAGCACGGCGCCCCGGTTGCCGCGGGTGCAGTGCAGCAGCCACAGCGTGTCGTCGTCCTCCCACCAGATCCGGTCGAGGTTGAGCGGGGCGTCGTGAGTGAAGGGCAGCGGCTCGAGCGCGACGTCGACCCGCTCGCCCGTCTCCGCGTCGAAGATCGCGTGCGTGACCGTCGGCAGCGGGTCGCCGGGCATCTCGTAGTGCATCGTGTGCGCCAGCGGGCGGCCGCCGCCCGGGGGACACGACTGCGTGATCGTCAGCGTGGGCACGTGCCGCTGGTCGACGCGGTGGGTGACGAACCGGCGGCCGTCGGGCGCCCAGACCAGCAGCGGGGGCGTGGTCATGCCCTGCTGGGTGGCGACGATCGGCATCCGGTTCTGGTCGCTCGGCAGGCCGTAGGCATGGCCAGGCTCGCCGTCACCGGTGACGCGCGTACCGTTCACCAGCAGGTCGCCGGCCTCGCAGGTCACCGTGAAGCGGCCGTCGGGCGAGGTCTGGGCGCCGGTGAGCTCGGGCGGGAGCACCGGCTCGCCGGCCGGGGCCGGCGCCGGGCCCTCCACCCGCTCCTTTCGCTCGGGGAAGACCCTGACCTGGCGGGGGCCTTCGGGGGTGCTCACCAGGTACCAGAAGGAGTCCTCCTCCCAGACGGGCGTCACGGCCGAGCGGTGCACGAGCTTCGCCTCCCGCGAGACGTGCAGCGCCTCGGCGCGGCGATAGGCGTCGATCATGTGGTTTCTCCGATCGCATGGTCGATGAGGGCGTCGAGATCGCCCATGAGGGTCTTGCGGATGGTCGCGATGAACCACGACCCGAGGACCGCGGGGACGAGCAGCAACAGCAGCGCGCCGCGCAGGTCGAGGAAGGCGGTCGCCAGGGCCAGCAGCCCCGCGCCCACCAGGCCGCCGGCCGCGATGATCAGACCGAGCGCGGCCATGGCGTGGGGGCGGTCGGCGGGCCGTACGACCGAGAGTGCGCCGATGAACAGGCACGGCCCGATCACCGCGAGGAAGGCCTGGCCCAGCGCCAGCAGGGCCAGCATCACCCACAGCACGGGCACGACCGCGGACAGGGCGAACGCCGTGGCCGCCGCGGCCAGCGCCGCGCCCGACAGCGCCATGAACCGCGCAGGACCCGCCCGGTAGGCCGCCTCCGCCCTGGCCCCGAAGGCGGCCAGCGCCGCGATCGACACCGCCGCGGCGGCGCCGGTGAACAGCCCGCGCTGGCCGGGCGTGAGCGCGTACTCCTGCTCCAGCAGGGTCGAGACCACCACCCCGTACGGCGCGGCCAGCGCCCCTACCGCGGTGAAGCCGACGCACATCCGGCGGACGGTCGGGATGCGCAGGGTCCGCACGAACGCCGCCCCGAAACCGCCGAACTCCGGCGTCGCCGCGTCCGCGGCCGGTACGGCGTTGCCCGACCTGGCCTGAAGCTCGGCCACGTCCCAGCGGCCCAGCACCGGCTCGCGCAGCCGCAGCGCGTACAGGCAGGCCGCCAGCGACAGCCCGCCGAGCGTCGCGAACACCGCCCGCCAGTCCATGCCGAGCCACGACACCAGCGCCGCCACGACCAGCGGTGCCAGGACGCCGGCCAGCGGCGACGAGGCCGAGTACAGCGACATGATCCGCATGCGGGCGGGCGGCGGGTAGGCGTCCACGAGCAGCGGCGGATGCAGCACCGCCACGGTGCCGGTGGTGGCCCCGTTGACCAGCATGAGCGCGGCCAGCGAGACAGGCCCGGCCACCGACCCGGTGAACAGCGTGGTCAGGCTCCAGGCGAACCCGGTGCCCACCGCCAGCCGTACCCGATGGGGGTAGCGGCGCAGCAGCGCCGCCACCGCGAACGGGGCGAGCCCCGTCGCCACGCCCTGGGCGGCCACGATTCCCGACAGCGAGCCGGCGTCCATCCCGAGCGAGGCGGCGATCTCGGGCGCGAGCACGCCGAACACCTGGGTCTGGAAGTTGTCCACCACGGCCAGCACGGTCAGCGCGACCAGGAACGACAGGCCGACGCCGTGCTCCCTGAGCGTGCGCAGCAGGGGAGCGGTGTCGCCCTCCTTGCCGGTGACGCCCAGGATCGCGCGTGCGTCCTGCCTGGTCAGGGAGGCGTGTTCGCCTGGAAGATCGTTCACGCATCGAGGATCACGCGACACGGCAGGCCCGCACGAGCGCCGAACGTGGGCTGCCCCGTGGGGATCGTAGGCGCCGGCATCCTACTTTCGTCGGATCCGGCCGGCCTGCGCGGATCGGTAGCGTGGCGGTATGAACGCGCGGGTCAGAAGGCTGTCGGGGGACGTCGCGCTCGCCACGGCCGTGGGCGTGGTGGGCGTCGGCAGCGATCTGGCCATCAGCGGCGCGGTGCCGATGGCGCTGGTGCCCGATGTGCCCTGGCAGGGGCTGTGGGTGCAGGCCGTGGCCGCGGCGGCGCTGCTGGGCCGGCGGCACTTCCCCCTCGCCGTCGCGCTGGCGATGATCCCGCTCGGCTTCATCGAGGTGCCGGTGGCCATGCCGTTCGCGCTGTACTCGCTCGGCGCCCACCGCGGCGACCGGCGGCTGCTCGTGGCGGTGGCCGCGCTGGCCCTGCTCGTCCTGACCCACCTGTGGGAGGCGCCCGACCTCGCCACGGCCCTGAACCTCGTCGCGATCTGCGGCCTGGTGGTGATCCCCGCGACGCTGCTCGGCCTCTACGCCGACACCCAGCGGCGGCTCAACACCGCGCTGGCCGAACGGGCCGAACGCGCCGAACGCGAGCAGCGGCTGCTGGTCGAGCAGGCCAGGCTGGAGGAACGCACGCGGCTGGCCCGCGAGATGCACGACGTGGTCACCCACCACGTCAGCCTGATGGTGCTGCAGGCCGGCTCCCTGCGGATGGCCGCGCCCTCGCCCGAGGTGCGCGCGGCCGCCGAGGAACTGCGCGCCACCGGCCGGCGCGCGCTCGGCGAGCTGCGCGAGGTCGTCGGGGTGCTGCACGACCGGCAGCCGGCCGACCTCGCCCCGCCGCCGACCCTGCTCGACGTGTCCCGCCTGGTCGCCGAGTCGGGTCTGCCGGTTTCGCTGAGCCAGGACGAGCAGATCGAGCTGTCGGCACCGCTCGGCCGTACCGCCTACCGGGTGGTGCAGGAGGCGCTGACCAACGCGCGCAAGCACGCGCCGGGCGCGCCGGTCTCCGTCCGGCTGAGCCCCCGGGACGGCGGGGTCCGCGTCGAGGTGCGCAACCACCCGGCCGACCCGGCGCGCGCCGAGCCGATGCGCCTCGGCCTTCCGTCGTCCGGCACCGGGCTGCTCGGCCTGCGGCAGCGGGTGGAACTGGTCGGCGGCGCGTTCGCCGCGGGGCCGACCGAGACAGGCGGATTCGAGGTGCTGGCGACACTGCCGGCCAAACTGCCGGGAAATCTCCCGGGAAACCTGCCGGCAGAACTGCCGGGAAAGGGGAGGGGAAGCGCCCGATGATCAGGGTCCTGCTCGTGGACGACGAGCGGATGGTCTGCGCCCACCTGCGGGCGATCCTGTCCCGCGCCGCCGACCTCGAGGTGGTCGGCGAGGCGCACGACGGCGCCGAGGCCGTCGAGGCGATCGTCCGGCTGGCGCCGGACGTCGTGCTGATGGACATCAGGATGCCCGGCGTCGACGGCCTGACCGCGACCGAGCGCGCCTGCCGGCTGCCGCGCCCGCCGAAGATCATCATGCTGACCACGTTCGACCTGGACGAGTACGCGGTCCGGGCACTGCGCGCGGGCGCGGTCGGCTTCCTGCTCAAGGACACCGACCCCGAGGACCTGACCGGCATCGTCAGGGTCGCCGCCGACGGGCACGCCGTCGTCTCGCCCGAGCTGACCAGGCGGCTGGTGGCGGCCTTCGCCCCCGGCGAGCCCGCCAGACGGGCCGCCAGGCAACTGGTGGACGGCCTGACCGAGCGCGAGACCGAGGTGCTGGTCTGCCTGGCCGAAGGGCTGTCCAACTCCCAGACGGGCAGCCGGCTCTACCTCAGCGAGACGACGGTCAAGGGCTACGTGTCGCGGCTGCTCGGCAAGCTCGGCTGCGCCAACCGCACCCAGGCCGCGCTGCTGGCCCACGACGCCGGGCTGGTCAGCCGAGGCTGAGCTCACGCGATCCGGTGGGCTGGTCAGCCGAGGCTGAGCTCACGCGATCCGGCGGGCGGCGAAACCGCCGCTGACCAGGCGCGCCGCCCGGCCGTCCCGGACCACGAACGCCAGATCCCAGCCCCGCCCGCCGGACAGATCCTGCTCGGGCAGGAACCGGTGCTCGTCCAGCGGCAGCAGCGCCACCGGCGGGCTGACGGCGCCCGAGGCCACGTCCTCCAGCGTGACCGTCAGCACCCCCTCCACCGAGGTCACCTCGTAGCGCAGGTCGCAGGCGGCGTACCGGCCCTCGTACGGGCCCGCGTCGGCGGTGAGCCGCGTCGCCGGCTCCACGTCGGCGGGAGCGGCTCCCAGCAGCTCGGCGGTCACGGCGGCCGCCAGCGGGTAACCCGCGTGCGGGCTGTTGCACACCACCGCGACGACCACGCCGGTGGACGGCACCCACAGCAGCGTCGAGGAACCGCCCAGATTGGTCCCGCTGTGGCCGAGCACGGTCGTCCCGCCGAAATCGCGCTGGTAGGGCCCCAGACACCAGCGGTCGGCGAACCGCCTGGTCGGCAGCGACACCTGTGGCACCTGCATGGCGGCGCACGCCTCCGCCGACAGCACGCCGGCCCCCGCCCGCACGAACAGCTCGCCGAACCTGGCCAGATCGGCGGCCGTCGAGCACAGCGTGCTCCCCGCGGGCCCCGAGGCGCGCGAGAACGTCCACGGCCGCACCACCGAACCGTCGGGCGCGTGCCCGACCGCGACCCGGTGATACGGCAGCTCCTCCCACAACGTCAGGCACTCGCGCAGCCCCAGCGGCTCGAACACCCTGCGCCGCAACGCCTCGTCCCAGCTCGACCCGGTCAGCCGGGCGACCAGCGCGCCCGAGACGACGGTGGAGGCGTTGCTGTAGGAGTAGCCGTCGCCCGGGGCGAACAGCATCCGCATGCTGGACAGCGTCGCCAGGTAGTCGGCCGGGTCGTCGTAGAACCCGTTGTCGATCCCGCTGGTCATGGACAGCAGGTGACGCGCCGTCACCGACGCGGTGGCGGCGGCGTCGGACAGCCGCAGCTCCGGCAGATGGCGCGCCACCGGCGTGTCCAGGTCCAGCACGCCCTCGTCGACCAGCGTCATCACCAGCACCGCGGTGTGCAGCTTGGTCGTCGAACCGATCTGGATCAGCGTGCGGGCGTCCATCGGCGTGCCCAGCTCGGCGTTGGCGACCCCGGTGGCGGCCTCACGCAACTCGCCGTCGGCGAGCACGGCGACCTGCGCGCCGGTGACACCCAGCCGGCGGGCGGCCTCGGTCAGCATCTCTTCCATGGCGACCGAGTCTCAGCCGCCGTCCCGTGCCTGATCAAGGCGATGACGGGCGAAGCCGACCTTCGGCACGGCAGGACCGTACTTTGGTGGGGCCTTCGAGCGGCGGCCTGCTGCCGAAGGCCTGTCTCCTGAGGTCCGCCCGGGGGTTCGCCCGCGTGCGCGGCCGCCCTCCCTTCAGCAGCCGAGCCGGTTTCAGAAAGCACGCCAACTTGAAAAGCCGAACCAGTTCGAGAAGCCGAGCCAGTTCGAGAAGCCGAGCCAGTTTCAGCGGCCGGGCCGGTTTCAGAGATCGCCCGGTTTGGGAGACCGAGCTGGTCTCAGAAGCCGAACTGGGCGAAAGGCCGGCCGTCGCCGATCGCCGCCAGCGCGGCCGCCGGGTAGGCCACCATGCCGTCGGGCAGCCGGTCGAGCGGATGCCACTCCAGCGCGTCGCACTTGCCCGGCTCGGCGTTGTACGGCTCGCCGTGCCACCGCTCGGCGCGGAAGAACAGCCCCACCCGATCGGGCGCACGATGCATGGCGTGGACGAAAGTCAGATCGCCGGGATCGACGACGACACCGACCTCCTCCCGCGCCTCCCTGGCCGCCGCCTCGATCACTGACTCACCGGCCTCGAGGTGGCCCGAGGGCAGATGCCAGCGGCCGTCGGCGTAGCCGGTGTTGGCCCTGCGCCCCAGCAGCACCTTCCCGTCACAGACGAACAGCACGTGCACGTCCACGATCGCCTTGAACCTGGCCCGCTTCACCTGGTGGGGAAGTGTCGCACCGCGGCCGCCGAGCGCCTGGGCCCACTTGACCGCCACCGCCGCGACCTGGATCAGCTCCGCGCGCAGCCGGTCGGGGTCGCTCTCGGCGAAGGCTTCCAGCACCTCCTCGTGCAGGATGTGCCGCCAGGTCACCGCACCGGCCCGCTTGGCCGTCTCCAGATCGGCCTTCGCCCGGTCGGCGGCGGCCGTGCGTTCGGGACCCGTGCCGTCGGCGGGGTCCTGGACGCCGAACATGACGTCCTGCGCGACCCGCTCGGCGGCCACGTCGGCCAGCACCTCGGCGAGCGAGCCCGGCCGCCCGTAGTCGCCGTCCACCGCCTCGCCCCGCACCTCGGCGAGGGGACTCGGCCGGTGGTCATCGCCGTCCGCGTGCTCGCCGCGCACCCTGGTGAGGGGAGTGGGCCGGCTGTCATCGCCGTCCATCACCTCATCCCGCATCTTGGTGAGGGGACTCGATCGGCCATCGTCGCCGTCCGTGTGCTCGCCCTGCACCTCGGTGCGGGAAGTCCGCCGGTCGTCATGGCCCTCCGCGTGCTCGTTCCGCACCTTGGCGGGCGAGCGCGGCCGGTCGTCATCGCCGTCGGCCGCGCCGCCCAGCGGGAACGACGCCTCCTGCCGCCACGCCGTACCGTCGTAGGCCAGGAGCACGACCTCGCTCACGCGGGAGACGAACGGCAGCCGCGCGACCAGGTCCGCCTCGATCTCAGCGCAGGCGTCGGGTGGCGCGCCGTCGGCGACCGTCAGGTGCGGGACGACGTCCGGATAGCGCCCGCCGTACGGCGGAACCTCGGGCCAGTGCCGCCACACGGCCAGGGTGAGCGCGCGCAACGGCTCGTCCGGCTCAGGGGCGAGATAGAGCACTCCCGGAAACCGGCCGGTGGCGCGAAAGGTGATCTCGAACGGGGTGAAGGCGGCGAACAGCCGCCCGAGTTCGGCCTCCACGCGCGCGTCCACGAGGTCGCGGGGCAGGAACGGGGTGAGCACGGTCACGTGCGCCGGCACGCCGTAGGCCGCGGAGGGGTCGTGGCGCTCCCGCCAGCGCCCGACGACGGGTTCGGCTGCGGGAACCGTGATCACCAATGCCGTCTCGCCTATCCGAAAGCGCTCCACACGACGATCTTCGCATGTCAGGCGACCGTGTGGCCGCCCTTGACCGCGATCCGCTCGCCGATGACGAAGCGAGCGGCGGGGGAGAGAAGGAACGCGTCGGGGCCCCGGCGAGGAGGTCCGCGACCGCCGACTCGTCGGTGACGTCCGCCGGAAACGCCGCGGCACGCCACCCCCGCCCGGATCTCGCCGACCATGGCTCAGCCCGCTCGGCCTCCAAACAGTGTTTGTCGGTGACTGCCCGGCTGTCGATGACCGTCGAGCCGTTGGTGACCGCCCGGCCGTCGGCGACCGTTGAGCCGTTGCCGATCGCCGAGTCGTCGGCGGCCAGTTGCCGCGCGATGGCGGCGCCCAAGCCGCGGGAAGCGCCGGTGGCGAGAGGGACAGGCCGAGCGGGACAGGCCGAGCGGGAGGGTGCGGGACGATCACCGGCCAATCATGTGCCGACGTCTCGGCTACCCTGGGGGCGCGATGAACGAGCTTCACCTGACCCGCTACCCGGACAACCCGCGCGACCAGCTGCGCGCCTGGGACGCCGCCGACGAGTACCTGCTGCGGCACCTCGGCGGCGACGTCCACGGCAGCCTGGTCGTGGTCGGCGACAGGTGGGGCGCGCTCACCACGGCGCTGGCCGCCCACCGGCCCACCCAGATCACCGACTCCTACCTCACCCAGGAAGCCACCAGGGCCAACCTGGGGCGCAACGGCGTCGACCCCGATCAGGTACGCCTGCTGTCCACCAGGGACACCCCGCCCAGCCGGATCGACGTGCTTCTGGTCCGCGTGCCCAAGAGCCTCGCGCTCCTGGAAGACCAATTGCACCGCCTGGCCCCCGCCGTCCACGCGGACACCGTCGTCGTCGGCGCCGGCATGGTCACCGAGATCCACACCTCCACGCTGAAGACCTTCGAGCGCCTCCTCGGGCCCACCAGGACCTCGCTGGCCGAGCGGAAGGCCAGACTCATCTTCTGCACGCCAGACCCCGCGCTGCCCAGGCCCCCGAGCCCGTGGCCACTGAGCTACGCCCTCCCCGACGACGTCGGCGATCTCTCGCGGCGCACGGTCACCAACCACGCGGGCATCTTCTGCGCCGACCGCCTCGACATCGGCACCAGGTTCTTCCTGCGCAACCTGCCGGAGAGCCGGGGGCCGGAACGGATCGTCGACCTCGGCTGTGGCAACGGCGTGGTCGGCCTGGCCATGGCGCTGCGCAATCCGGCGGCCGAGGTGCTGTTCGTCGACGAGTCGTACCAGGCGGTCGCCTCCGCGGAGGCGACCTTCGCCGCCAACGCCTCCTCACCCGCCCGCTTCGTGATCTCCGACGCCCTCACGGGGACCGAGGCAGGCTCGGCCGACCTCGTGCTCACGAACCCGCCCTTCCACAGCCACCGTGCGACCACCGACGGCACCGCCTGGCGGATGTTCACCGGATCCCGTACGGCGCTGCGCCGCGGCGGCGAGCTGTGGGTGATCGGCAACCGGCACCTCGGCTACCACGTGAAGTTGCGCCGGCTGTTCGGCAACTGTGAGGTCGTGGCCAGCGATCCCAAGTTCGTCGTCCTGCGGTCGGTCAAGCGCTGAGGCGACGCCCGCCCGCGTGATCGACCTGCCCTGCCGCTCGCCCGGCAGGACGCCTGGCCGGGCGCGCGCATGCCCCGCTCCTGCTCGTAGGCGACGGCGATCGTCTGCGACCACCAGCCGTCGACCTCCTCGCCCAGCCGCTTGGCGATCTCGGTGTGGGACAGGTCGGTCGCCCCGTACGCGTCCAAGCGCACGAACCACTCCTCCCACCCCCTGCCGGTGTTCTCCCGCAGCGCGGCCTCGGACACCTTCGCCCTGATCGTTGAGGTCATCGCACGTCCTTCCCCGGCCACCGGATCTTCGCCGCACGCTGCCCGGCCGCCTTCCCGGCCTCTGCCAGGCCTCGGGCCGTGCGGAGGAAGAAGGCACTGCTCTCCTCCCCGCGCGGAGGGTCCACGAACCCGCCGCTCACACCGGCGAGGATCGCGCCATCCTGGCGACCCCGTTCCAGGCCTGTCGACAACCGCGTGCGGCGCTTTCCGCGGCCCTGGGTGCGCACCCTTGGCGCCAGGCCGGCAGATGGCATGGGCGCGCACCCTTGATGCCAGGCCGGCAGGTGGCCGTCGTGCCACCGCACCATGGACGAGTTGGCCACGAACCCCACCGCCTCTCGCTCGCTGCCGGCTGTCGCCAGAGGCGGAGAGGCTGTCATGCCTTTCGTCCGCAAAGCCGTGAAGGTCTGCAGCACCCGCCGCGATCAGCCCGGTCGGCGTTCTCGTGGGTACCCGGGCGTCCAGCCGGGCGAGCCGATGGCCGCCTTGACAAAAAAATTTGTCGGTGAGAGGCTGAGAGCACACCGGAACAAGGGAGCAAGACATGCGCAAGATCGTCGCTTCGTTCTTCATCTCGCTCGACGGCGTCGTCGAGTCCCCCGACAAGTGGCACTTCCCCTACTTCAACGACGAGATGGGCGCCGCCATCGGCGCGCAGATGTCCGAGTCCGACGCGCTGCTCATGGGTCGCGTCAACTACCAGGAATGGGCCGCCTACTGGCCGAGCAAGGCCGGCGAGGGCGAACCGTTCGCCGACTTCATCAACGGCGTGCGGAAGTACGTGGTCTCCACCACCCTCGACTCGGCCGACTGGAACAACTCCACGCTCATCCCCGGCGACTCCTTCGTCGAGCGGCTGACCGAGCTGAAGCGGGAGCCGGGCGGCACCATCGCGATGAGCGGCAGCCCCACCCTCGTCCGCTCCCTGCTGGAGCACGGCCTGCTCGACGAGCTCAACCTGATGGTGCACCCGATCGTCGTCGGCTCGGGCCAGCGGCTGTTCGACGGCTCCGGCCAGATCCCGCTTGCCCTGACCTCCTCCACCACCTTCACGACCGGCGTCCTGTCCCTCACCTACTCCACGGAGACGAAGTGACCACCACCAAGACCACCGCCGCGAAGCTGCTCCTCAAGCCGGGCACCTCCCTGTGGGTCTCGGACCCCGACCGCCTCGCCCTGGTCGGCCCGCTGCCCGACGGCGTGACGAGCACCCCGAGCCCGGCGGACGCGGGGGTGGCGCTGGTGTTCGGCGACGACGCGGCCACCGTCCACGACGTGCTCGGCAAGCACGCCGAGGACATCACCAAGCCGGCCACCGTCTGGATCGCCTACCCGAAGGCCAACAAGTCCGACATCAACCGCGACACCCTGTGGCCGATCGCCGGCGAGTACGGCCTGCGCCCCAACGGCCAGGTCGCCATCGACGAGACCTGGTCGGCCCTGCGCTTCCGCGCGCTGAAGCCGGGCGAGGCGCCGTTCACCGGCGGCCGCTGAGCCTCGGGTGGGCCACCACGGGCCTGCAACGGTCACTCCGGCAGCCGGTCGCCCTCACGTGAGGCGGCCACCTCTCCGGCTGCCTGGTCAGGCTTCCGATAGACCGCCACCGCGAAAGGCCGGTGGGTCTCCGTGTCGACCCGCCTGGCGATCAGCCAGACGGCCGGATCCTCGTCCGCGAACCTGTGCAGGCTCCTCGCCTCGGGCCACGGATGCACCAGGACCAGCACCCCGCCGTCCGCGAGCAACCCCGTCAACCGCCGCGACGCTCTGCGCAGTCGGTCGGCCCTGCCGATGTAGTAGAGCGTCTCCGCGCAGAACACCAGGTCGAACTCCTCCTCGAGACCATGGCTGAGGAGGTCGGCGTGCACGAAGCGGGCCCGCGCCGCGCGCTGCCTGGCCCTGTCCAGCGCCCGCGCCGAGATGTCGATCCCCGTCACCCGCGCCTCGGGGAAGCGCCGCACCAGCGTGTCGGTGAACACCCCTTCGGCGCACCCCACCTCCAGAATCCTCCGGTACGGCAGGCGCGGCACCTCGCCGAGCGTCGTGTCGTACTTGCGCCGCTCGTAGGCGTCGGTGCCGAGCTTCCAGGGGTCGGGCGTTCGATGCCACCAGTCGAAGTAGCGGCGCAGGAAGACGCCCTGCCCCCGGGGCGAGAGCAGGGACATCGCCCGGAAGAACGCCCGGTGCAGGTGCTCAGGCAGTTCCGCCATACGGTCCCCCTTGATCGTAAGCGCTCAAGGGGAACCTAAAACGTGGCGGGCGAGGCGGCTAGTACTGGCGGCGTGTCCCGCGCGTGGCGGCCCGATGGGCGCCCGTTCCGGTCAATGACCGGACCGACAGCTCGTCGAACCGGTCGGGATCGGCCTGCTCCTTGCTGAGCAGCGCCCCGGCGACAGCGCACAGGAAACCGAAGGGGATCGACACCAAGCCAGGGTTCTCCATCGGGAAGACGGCGAAGTCGATGCCCTTGGGCAGGAGCGACAGGCCGGCCCCCGTGACCGGGTCGATCTTGCCCGACACGACGGGGGAGAAGACCACCAGCAGCACCGACCCCGACAGCCCGCCGTACACCCCGGCCACCACGCCCGTGGAGTTGAACCGCTTCCAGAACAGCGACAGCACGATCGCCGGCAGGTTGGCGGAGGCGGCCATCGCGAACGCCAGGGCCACCAGGAACGCGACGTTCTGCTGGCGGGCGATCACCGCGAGCCCGATCGCCAGCAGCCCGATCACCAGGGCCGAGAAGCGGGCCACCCCGACCTCCTGCGACTCGCGCGGCCGTCCGAACATCAGCACGTGGCCGAAGTAGTCGTGGGCCAGCGAGGTGGAGGAGGCCATCACCAGCCCGGACACCACCGCCAGGATCGTCGCGAAGGCCACGGCGCCGATGAAGGCCAGCAGCAGGTCACCACCCATGGGGCCGCCGACGAACTCGCCGAGCACCTGCGCCAGCTGCAGCGCGGCGGTGTTGCCCGACGGGTCCTGCGCCAGGATCGCCTCCTGGCCCACCAGCGCCGTCGCCCCGAAACCCAGCGCGAGCGTCATCAGGTAGAAGACGCCGACCAGGCCGATCGCCCAGTTGACCGAGGCGCGGGCGGTGCGGGCGTCCGGCACGGTGAAGAACCTCGTGACGATGTGCGGCAGGCCCGCCGTACCGAGCACCAGTGCCAGGGCCAGGCTGATGAAGTCGAGCTTGTTCAGCAGCGTCCTGACCGGGTCGCCCTCCACCTCCTGGGCGAACTTCGCGCCCGGCCGCAGGAAGTCGGGCTCGCCGCTGGCCTTCGCGGCGGCGCCGAGCATCTCGCTGAGGTTGAACCCGAACCGGCCCAGCACCAGCACCGTCAGCACGATCGTGCCCGCCATCAGCAGCACGGCCTTGATGATCTGCACCCATGTGGTGCCCCTCATCCCGCCGAACATCACGTAGAAGATCATCATCGTGCCGACGGTCACGATCGTCGCCACCTTGGCGGCGTCGGTCGACACCCCCAGCAGCAGCGACACCAGCGCGCCCGCGCCGACCATCTGCGCCAGCAGGTAGAACACCGACACGGTGACGGTGGAGACCACCGCGGCGGTGCGCACCTTGGGCTGCCGCCGTACCCGGTAGGACAGCACGTCGGCCATCGTGAACCGGCCGGCGTTGCGCATGAGCTCCACCAGGAGCAGCGTCAGCAGCCACGCGACCAGGAAGCCGATGGAGTAGAGGAAGCCGTCATACCCCGACAGCGCGATGATGCCCGCGATGCCCAGGAACGACGCCGCCGACATGTAGTCGCCCGCCAGGGCCAGCCCGTTCTGCGCGCCGGAGAAGGCCCTGCCGCCGGCGTAGAAGTCCTCGGCCGACCTGGTGTTGCTCCTGGCCCAGAAGGTGACCACCAGGGTGACGGCGATGAACAGGACGAACAGGCCGAACGTCAACGCGGTCCCGGTCATCGGTGCCGCCTTCCGTGCCGGGGCGAGGGGGTCCAGTTCTCGATGCGCCGGCGCTCGGCGAGCAGCTGCGCGGCCCGCTCCTGCTCGGCCTGCCGCAGCTCGGCCTCGTGGCGCAGCTGCGCCGACAGCGGGTCGAGCATCTTGCGGGCGTAGCGGGTGTACCGCCAGGCCAGGACGAAGGTCGAGACGAACTGGAGCACGCCCAGGACCAGGGCGACGTTGACGTTGCCGATGGCCGGCGAGGCCATGAAGTCGCGGGCGAACACCGACAGCGAGATGTAGAGGAAATACCAGCCGAGGAACGAGGCGACGATGCCGATGGCCAGCCGGCGAAACCGTGTCCTGAGAAGACGGAACCTCCTGTCCTGCGCCAACTCCGCATATGGCCCTGGCGGGCCGTGACGTCCTGAGGCCCCCACCATGCGGCCCTCCCCTGGCTCGCGCGATGACACTCTGTGGTGATGCGACTGCACAGCGAGATGAAACGATACGGTCGCCTCCGCACTTTTTCCGGGGAATGCGGGAACTCCTGTTGCCGGCTGCTGGGGCGCCTGTTCCCGCGACCGCCGTCGTCCGCTGAACCGGCGGCTTGCCGCTGGTCGTGGCCCAGGCCGAAGCGGGAACGATCGGCCACCCGCTCCCCCCGGCTCCCGGCCCGCGCCAGCGCTGGGGGCATGATGGACGGCGGTGCCTTCGAGGCCGGACCGCCGCCGAGGAACGGGTTCGGCGTGTACGCGTCGTGGGAGATCCCGTGACCGGGAAGCAGTCGACGGACAGCGGGACGCAGCCCCCGACGATCTCCTGAAGGCGATCCGGGTGGTCGCGCCGGGGGAGACGCTGCTCGCGGCGTCACACCGGAGACCGCGCCCAACTCGTGGTCTGTCGGTCTTCCGATGTCGGAGCCCTCCGGCGGAGGGTCGGCGGGACGGCCGCAGCCCTTGCCGGTGCGGAATTGTCGGGGACGTGCGGTTGAATGCAAAGATGGATCGACAGTTGACAGTGATGGCCGTTCACGCGCACCCCGACGACGAGGTGATCGGCACCGGCGGCATCCTCTCCCGCTACGCCGCCGAGGGCATCAGGACCGTCCTGGTCACGTGCACCAACGGTGAGCAGGGTGACGGTCCGGGCGGGGTCAAGCCCGGCGACCCGGGTCACGACGACGCCGAGGTCGCCGAGCGCAGGCTGGCCGAGCTGAAGGAGTCCGTCGCCCACCTCGGCATCGAGCACGTCGAGCTGCTCGGATACCGCGACTCGGGCATGGACGGCTGGGCGGGCAACGCCCATCCCGACTCCTTCTGCAACGTGCCGGTGGACGAGGCGGCCGCCCGGCTGGCCGGGTTGATGGAGCGCTACCGGCCGCAGGTCGTGGTCACCTATGACGAGAAGGGCGGGTACGGTCACCCCGACCACATCCAGGCGCACAGGATCGCGGTGGCGGCGACGGAGTCGACGGGCATTCCCGACAAGCTTTACTACACGGCCGTCTCGCGGGCCCGGGTGCAGGAGATGTTCGACTGGATGCGCGCCTCCGGGATCGAGATGGAGGAGGTCGAACTGCCGGAGGACTTCGGCACGCCGGACGAGCTGATCACGACCGTGGTCGACGTCTCGCCGTACGTGGAGAACAAGGTCAAGGCGCTGCGGGCGCACGCCAGCCAAAGCGACAGCATCTTCCTGTTGCAGATGCCGGAGGAGGCCCAGCATCGGGCGTTCGCGACCGAGTCGTTCGTCAGGAAGGTCGCCAAGGTGGCCGCGCCTGACCAGGAGGACGACCTGTTCGCGGGCCTGCGCGGCTGAGGGGGGCGCGGCTCGGGGCTCCGGTGGCGCGACAGGAAAAGCTACCAACCGATAGGTTTGTTATCCTCGATCGCATGGCCACCAGGAAGCCCTACGCCGTCGGTATCGCCCGCAGGCAGCAGATCCTCGACGCCGCCAGGGAGTTGTTCAGTGTCCGCGGCTACCGGGGCGCGTCGATGCGCGACGTCGCCACCCAGGTCGGACTCACCCTGGCGGGCGTCCTGCACTACTTCCCGTCCAAGGAGGACCTGCTGGCCGCCGTGCTGCAGCAGCGGGACGACATCGACATCCCGTGGTTCGAGGAGAAGTGGGCGGAGGTCGGCAGCTTCCGCGTGGCGATGCGCGAGCTCATGATCCGCAACATGACCGCCCAGGGCGTCATGCGGCTGTTCGTGACGCTGTCGGCCGAAGCCACCGACCCCGAGCATCCCGCGCACGACTTCTTCCAGAAGCGCTACCGCACCAGCC
This sequence comes from Nonomuraea sp. NPDC003804, assembly GCF_040610675.1. Classification (NCBI taxonomy): domain Bacteria; kingdom Bacillati; phylum Actinomycetota; class Actinomycetes; order Streptosporangiales; family Streptosporangiaceae; genus Nonomuraea; species Nonomuraea sp. NPDC003804. Next base: position 131,793 of record NZ_JBEXMT010000017.1, on the reverse strand, counting down.
GCGAGCTCTTCTCCGCCACGATCGCGCAGGCGCAGGAGCGCGGCGAGGTCGTGCCCGAGGCGAGCGGGCCGCTGCTGATCGCGGTCCTGGACGGCCTGCAGATCCAGTGGCTGCTGGAGCCGGAGTTCGACCTGCTCGCCGCGCTGGAGTCCTACCTCGACGGCATCGCGGTGAAGTGACCCAGACGCTTCGGTGACGAAGTTAGGAACCTTTCCTAACTTTATTGACACCCTCCCGAACCGCTTGCCAAGATGCGGCTGAGCGGCTTGGCGCGGCGTCGGCGACGACGTGACGCGCTCAGTTACCTTTCTGCCCCGGCCGCGCGTCGTGAGTCGTAGCCCCATGCCTTGGAGCTGTCAATGTCGCGTGCCCTGCTGTTATCCCTCACCCTGGTGGCCGGGTTGCTCGCCGTACCGGCCTCGGCCACGGCGGCCGAAACCCTGCTCTCTCAGGGCAAGCCGGCCACCGCCTCCTCGATCGAGGACGCCTCGTTAGGGGCCGCCGCCGCCTTCGACGGCGACCTCACCGCCACCCGATGGGCCTCCGCCGAGGGCCACGACCCGGAATGGATCCAGGTCGACCTCGGCGCGGTCACCCCGATCTCCCGCGTCACGCTGACGTGGGAGGCGGCCTACGCCAAGGCGTACCAGATCCAGACCTCCGCCGACGGCGTCGCCTGGACGACCGTCCACTCCACCACAAGTGGCGACGGCGGTACCGACACCCTCACCGTGACCGGCTCGGGCCGCTTCGTGCGCCTATACGGCACCGCCAGAGGCACCTCCTACGGTTACTCGCTCTACGAGATGCAGGTCTACGGCGACGGCGGGGGCGGCAACCCGGGCGGCCCCGACTACCAGGCGGAGGACGCCACGCTCTCGCAGGCCTCCGTGGCCAGCAACCACGCCGGCTACACCGGTTCCGGCTTCGTCGACTACGTCAACGCCCCGGGCGGCTACGTCGAGTGGACGGTCCAGGCCGCGACGGCCGGCCCGGCCAACCTGACCTTCCGCTACGCCAACGGGACCACGGCCGCCCGCCCGCTGGCCATCGCGGTCAACGGCGCCACCACCACGCGTGACTTCCCCGGCACCGGCGCCTGGTCCACCTGGGCCGACGTCACGCTGCCCACCACGCTCAAGGCGGGCGCCAACACCGTCCGCGCCACCGCCACCGGCTCGACCGGCGGCCCGAACCTGGACAAGCTCACCGTCGGCAGTTCCTCCGGCGGCGAGACCTTCGTGGTGGCCGCCGCGGGTGACATCGCCGAGCAGTGCACGGCCTCTTCCAGCTCCTGCGTGCACCCGAAAACGGCCAACCTGGTCAAGCAGATGAACCCCGAGTTCGTCATCACGATGGGCGACAACCAGTACGACGACGCCCGGCTGCAGGACTTCACCGCCTACTACGACAAGACGTGGGGCGCGTTCAAGAGCAAGACCCGCCCGTCGCCCGGCAACCACGAGAGCTACGACCCCGCGGGCTTCGAGGCCGGCTACAAGTCCTACTTCGGCTCGATCGCCTTCCCCAACGGCAAGAGCTACTACAGCTTCGACCGCGGCAACTGGCACTTCGTGGCCCTCGACTCCAACCTCTTCGACCAGAGCGCCCAGATCACCTGGTTGAAGGCCGACCTGGCCGCCACGAACAAGCGGTGCGTCGCCGCCTACTGGCACCACCCGCTGTACAGCTCCGGCGAGCACGGCAACGACCCGGTCAGCAGGCCGGTGTGGCAGATCCTCTACGAGCGCGGAGCCGACCTCGTCCTCAACGGTCACGACCACCACTACGAGCGGTTCGGCCCGCAGAACCCGAACGCGCAGGCCGACCCGAACGGCATCGTCGAGATCCTCGGCGGCATGGGCGGCGCCTCGCCGTACAACATCGAGAACGTGCAGCCCAACAGCCAGAAGCGGCTGTCGGGGACGTTCGGTGTGGTGAAGCTGACGATGGGCGACAGCACCTTCTCGTCGCAGCTGATCGGCGTCGACGGCCAGGTCAAGGACACCAGCCCCACCTACACCTGCCACTGAGGCATGTACATTTCCGGATTCCGCTACCGCGGGCTGACCACGGCGGTGCCGGCCAACGTGCTGGCGCTGGGCGTGGTCAGCCTGGTCACCGACATCTCCGCCGAGATGGTGACCGCGGTCCTGCCGTACTACGCGGTGCTCGTGCTGGGGCTCAGCCCGCTGGCCTACGGCCTGCTGGACGGCCTCTACTTCGGCGTGACCGCGCTGGTACGGCTGGCCGCCGGGCACGCCGCCGACCGGTGGCAGCGGCGCAAGCTGGTGGCGGGCATCGGCTACGGGCTCTCGGCGGCGTGCAAGCTCGGCCTGCTCGCCGCCGGGAACTCGGTGGGCCTGCTCGGCGCGGTCGTCGCGGCCGACCGGACGGGCAAGGGCCTGCGGACGGCGCCCCGTGACGCGCTGATCTCGCTGAGCGCCACCCCCGAGACGCAGGGGCAGGCCTTCGGCGTGCACCGGGCGATGGACACGGTCGGCGCGTTCCTCGGACCGCTGGCCGCCTTCGCGGTGCTCGGCGCGACCGGCGCCTACGACGCGGTGTTCGTGGTCAGCTTCGCGATCGCCGTGCTCGGGGTGGTGCTGCTGGCCCTGTACGTCAGGGAGACGCCGGCCCTGCCCGCGCAGCAGGGGGTGCGCCTGGGCCCCGCGCTCGCGCTGCTGCGGCTGCCGCCGTTCCGCCGGATCTGCCTGACGGCCGCCGCGCTCGGCCTGGTCACCATCAGCGATCCGTTCGTCTACCTGCTGCTGCAGAAGGGCACCGGCATCGCGCCCGAGCATTTCCCGCTGCTTCCGCTCGGCACGGCCGCCGTCTATCTGCTGCTGGCCGTGCCGCTGGGCAGGCTGGCCGACAGGTGGGGCCGGGTCCCCGTCTTCCTGCTCGGCCACCTCGCGCTGGTCGGCGTCTACGCGCTGCTGGCGACCGGCGCGCCGTACTGGCTGGTGCTGGCGCTGTTCGGGCTCTTCTACGCGGCCACCGACGGCGTGCTGATGGCCGCGGCCGGCCCGCTGCTGCCCGCCCACCTGCGCACCAGCGGGCTGGCGGTGCTGCAGACCGGGCAGGCCGTCGCCCGCATGCTCTCCTCGATCCTGTTCGGCGCGGCGTGGACGCTCGCCGGACCCGTGCCAGGACTGGTCGCGATGGGCGCCGGCGTCGTGGCATGCCTGGCGCTCTGGAAGGTGGTCCGATGAGGAAGGCGCTCATCCTCGCCGCGGCGCTGCTCGTGCTCGGCGGCGGCGCGCTGTTCTACACCGTGCGTGCCGCGAGGGTGGTCGCGGACGGCGGCGCGGCCGCCTTCGACCTCGCGCGGCCGGGCCAGATCGTGGTCAGGGACGGGCGCACCGGCCTGGTGCGCGGCAGCCGTACCCGGTGCGAGCGGTTCGCCACCGCCTCGGGGACGGGCATCTGCCTGGTCACCGACGTGGCCAAGACCTACGCCGTCGTCGTCGACCGGACGATGAGGGAGACCAGGCGGCTGCACATCGCCGGCATCCCGAGCCGTGCCCGGGTCTCGTCCAGCGGGCGGATGATCTCCTGGACGGTATTCGTGACCGGCGACTCCTACAACACCTCGGGCTTCTCCACCTGGACCGGCATCCTCGACAACCGGACCGGCTACGCGGTCACCAACATGGAGCAGATCCCGCTGATCAAGGACGGGCGCCGCTACCACTCCGCTGACGTCAACTACTGGGGGGTCACCTTCGCGCCCGACGACAACCGCTTCTACGCCACCGTCTCCACCCGCGGGAAGACGTACCTGGTGGAGGGCGACTACGGCAAGTGGGAGGCGCGCGTGCTGCGCGCCAACGCCGAATGCCCCTCCCTGTCGCCGGACGGCGGGCGGCTGGTGTTCAAGAAGCGCATGCCAGGGGGAGCGTGGCGGCTGCACGCGCTCGACCTGGCGACGATGGCCGAGACCCCGCTCGCCGAGCAGGCCGACGTCGACGACCAGGCGGCGTGGCTGGACGGCGCCACCGTGATGTACGCCAAGGGCGGGGACGTGTGGGCGGTGCCCGCCGACGGCACGGGCGCGCCCCGGCTGCTGGTCGCCGACGCCTCCTCCCCGTCGGCCGTCCGCTGACCTCGGCCGTCCGCCGACCTCGGCCGGGCGCTCCCGCGCCGGGCGGCGACGGCCGCGAGGGCTCAGGCGCGGCGGATCACGACGTCGCCGTGGTAGGTGCGGGCGCGCACCTCGAGGGTCTCGTCGGACTCCTCGGGCCCGGCCGCCGCCGTCATCAGGTTGCGCACCGTGCCGTACGGCGCGCTCACCTCGAGCCAGGCGGCCGTGCCCTGCTTGACGCCGACCTCCAGCTGGCCGTGGGCGGTCTCGAGGTCGAGCGAGCCGCGCACCGCCTCCTCGACGTGGATGCTGCCGTGGGCGGTCCTGGCGTGGACACCCGCCAGCGCGCGGTCGATGGTGATGTCGCCGTAGGCGGTCTTGAGCCGCAGGTCGCCGCGCACCTCACCGAGGCTGATATCGCCGTTGGCGGTCCTGATCAGCGCGGTGCCGTCGACGCGCCGCACGTCGATCGTGCCGTTGTCGGTGGTGACGTCGGCGTGGCCGGTGGAACCGGCCACGCTGACGTCACCGTCGCCCGAGCTCAGCCGGAGCCGTCCCGTCTCGTCGAGCGTGATGCCGCCCATGGCGGTGGTGAACGAGGACTCGCCGAGCCGCCCCCTGCCGCGGATCTCGGCCTGCGTGGACGCCTCGACGCGCGAGCCGGCCGGCAGCTCGATCAGCACGTCGACCGAACCGGGGCAGCTGAACAGCGACAGCCCCCGCTTCCTGGGCGCCGTCACCAGCAGTCGCCCGCCCACGAACTCGACGGTGGTCTGCCGGGCGGCCTGCACGTCGGCGTCGTCGAACTCGTCGCGCGGGCGGACCGTGACGACGGTGTCGGCGCGGTCGCTCGCCTCGATCCGCAGGCTGCCGGCGCCGGTGGAGATCGTCGCGGTGATCGGGTCTGGGGTCTCGAAGGTCTCGGGCACGGCACCACTATGACGCCATGATGACACCATGGCAAGAGGCATGTGGCCTCACCCTGGCGTCAGGGCCGCCTCTCAGGCCTTCCTGAGTGCCGCCCGGTAGCGCGCGATCCGGTCGGACTCGCTGTCCAGACAGCAGCTCGCGCACAGCTCCTTCTCGGCCGAGGTGTAGTACAGGCAGCAGGTGTCGCGCAGGTAGAACAGCCCCTCCAGGCCGGCCTCCGCGAGCCGTACCAGCCGGCCCAGCCGGTCGAGCCTGCCGCCCGCGGCCGACAGGAAGCGGTGGTAGGCCGCCTCCAGCGCGTCCACGTCGCCGCCGCGCAGCGCCGCGGCGCCGAAGGCCGTCGCGCAGCCGTACGCGATCCCGCCCTCGAGCTGCCGCAGCTCCGCCCTGGTCCGCACGCGCAGCGCGGCGGCCAGCGGCAGCAGATGCTCCTCCAGCACCCAGGAGACCAGCCTCTCCACCGGGCCCTCGACGACGGACGGCTCCCGCAGCCCGACCGCCTCGAACCCGTGATGCTCCGACAGGCGGATGGCCACGTTCGAGGGGCGCATGTCGATCAGGACTCCCTCCAGCGCCCAGGCCAGCAGCGCGGCGGGGGTGACGCGGCTCGCGTAGACGGCGATCACCGTCAGCGCCGTGGCGTGGTCGCTCACCTGGCCGCTGGCGTGCCGTTCGGCGTCGAGGACGCGGGTCAGCTCCGGCGAGCCGGGATCGAGCAGCCGCGAGCAGTCGATCCAGTCCTCGCCGGGAGAAAGGCCGTGGTCGAGCCGGTACCGCTCGCCGAAAGCGTCGAGCCTGGCGAACACGTCGTGCATGCGCATCCTTCGTCGAGATCGAGCTACGACGAAGGATCGTAGTTCACAGCAGGGGAAGCGAGTGGCAGTGGTGGGCGACGAACGCGGCCAGCCCAGGAACCGCGGCCACCGCCGCGGGACCCGCCAGCAGCGACGCGACGGCGGCCAGCCCCGCCACCCGCTGGCGGCGGCCCAGCGGCGCGGCCGGTCGCAGCATGCGGCGCACCCTGGCCAGCGCGCTCTCCCCGCCCGCGCCCATCACGAACGCCGGCACCCGCCCCGTGGCCAGGCCCACCAGCGCGGCGGCGACCTGCACCCGGGGGTGGCGGCTGGCGGCCACGTCGTCGGCGCGCAGCTCGACCAGGCGGGCCACCTCCGCGCGGGCCGTGGAGAAGAGCGGCACGAACGGGAAGGCCCGCGCGAACGCCTCCCCCGCGGCCAGCACGAGGTGATGCCTGCCGCGCACGTGCGCCCGCTCGTGGGCGAGCACGGCGGCGACCTGCTCGCCGTTCAGCGACCTGAGGGCGGCTGTGGTGATCACGGTGGTGGCGGCCCTGCCGGGCAGGCAGTAGACCAGCGGCTCGGCGTAGTCGACGACGACGGCGCCGAGCTCGCGGTCGGGACGGCCGAGCAGGGCCAGGCTCTCCGCGTGGCGGCGGCGTTCGCTCCTGGCCTTCGCCAGCACCCCGGCCAGGCATGCCCCCAGCCGGCCCGCCACCAGCGCGCCGGCGCCGAGCCCCGCCCACGCGGCCGCTCCCGGGCCCTCGGCCAGGATCATCGTGCACAGCTCGAACAGGTCGGCCAGGCCGTGCCCGATCGTGTCGGCCGGCACCGTGGCGGCCAGCAGCGCCAGCGGCGCCGAACCGGCGACCGACGCGCAGGCCGCCAGCCACATCGCGATCGCCAGCCTGGGCGCCCGCTCGGCCCACCGCGACCTGCTCAGCCGGGCCGGCAGCAGGACGGCGACCGCGACCGCGTAGCCGGCCAGGATGACGGCGTCCGTCACGGCTGGCGGCCCTTCGGCGGGTACACCCGCAGCGCCGACTCCAGCGCGGCCGACTCCTCGGGGGTCAGCCGCTCCAGGAAGTGGACGAGCGTGGCGGCCTGGTTGCCGCTGCTGGCCAGCGTCTCCCGCATGAGGCCGGCCGTGTAGGCCTCCTTGCTGGTCACCGTCTCGTACACGTAGGCCTTGCCCACAGGCTCCCGGCGCAGCAGGCCCTTCTTGTGGAGCTTGTCCATGACCGTCATGACGGTGGTGTAGGCGATCTCGCGCTCCCGGCGCAGATCTTCGAGCACGTCTCGCACCGAGGCGGGGCGGTGGTAGGACCACATCTTGTCCATGATCGTGGCTTCGAGATCGCCCAGAGCGCGCACCATGCGCCTCATGCTACCCGCGATCGTAGGACAGGATGGGGGTGTGCGGACACTCGCGACCACATCTGTCCTCGACTGGGCCCATCCGCAGGTGGCACGGCTGGCGGCGGAGGTCCAGGAGAGCGACCCCCGGACGGCCCTGATCGCGGCACACCGGCTCATCGCCGCCCGCCTGCGCCCGGTCTACGCGCTCGACGAGTTCCAGCCGGTGTCGGTCACGCTGGCCCTGGGCAAGGGCTCCTGCAGCCAGCGGCTCGCCGTCCTGGAGGCCGTGGCCAGGGCCCGCGGGATCGCCACCAGGGTGCGCGGGCTCCAGGTGGACGGCAGGTTCTGGGCTGCGCGCCTCGGCCACTTCGACACCAGGGACGAGCTGTTCGGCCGGTTCCGCAGGCCTCACCCGCGTGGCGTCCTGACCTGCGCGGTTCCCCGGCGGGCGCGCGTGTGGTGGGCGGGACGGTGCCCGGCCGTCCGGCAGCCCGCCCCCTGAACGCCCGCCGTACCACATCGAGAGCCGGACGGGGCGGCGGCGCTGGTCCTGCGCCGCCGCCGTGCGCGACCTAGCGGTCGGAGGTGACGGGGAGTTGGTTACTCGTGGTCAACGTGCTTCCTGTTCGGGGCGGCGACCCAGGTAGCGAAGGAGGGTGGCGGTGTCGTCGTCGCCCGGTCGGGGCGGGAGCGCGGCGGCGTAGGCGCCGAAGGCTCGCAGGGGCTCGACGATCTGGCGGGCCACGGGGAGGAGTTCGCGGGCGAGCTCCGGGGTGAGCGGGGACGGGGCGCCGCTCGCCATGGCGATGTCCCAGGCGTGCACGGCGGCGTCGAGGGCGCAGGCGCCCACGCCGAGCTTGGCGGGCATCTTGTTCGGCGGAACGGGGACCGGGACCTCCTCGGCGTCGGGCGAGATGCCGGCCCAGGCGTCCGCGGACAGCGTGAGCGCCTCTTCCAGCACGCTCCGGGGCGAGGCGTCGAGCCTTCCCGACGGGGCGAACGGGTTCTCCGACGGTCCCGGTCCTCCCGTGAGGAACGCGGCGAAGGCGATCTGGTCGCCCGCGGCGTGCTGCAGTACCTGGGTGGCGTTCCAGTCCGAGCAAGGAGTCGGGGCGGTCCAGTCGGAGACCCCTTGGACGGCGGTGCGGAGCGCGTCGTGCGCCTGCTCCAGGATCGGCCGGCTCATGCCTTGTCTCCCATCGTGGAAAAGGTGGAGAAGAACGTGCGGATGTCGTCGGCCAGCAGGTCGGGCGCGTCGTGGGCGGCCCAGTGGCTTCCCCGGTCGTACTCGTTCCACGACGTGATGTTCTTGTGGTCCCGCTCGGCGAAGGCGCGGACCGGCCGGAAGTCGTAGGCGAAACTGGCCAGCCCGAGAGGGAACGTGGTGGGCTCGGTGGGCTGCGGCGTGTGCGCGTTCTCGTAGTAGAAGCGGGCCGAGGAGGCCGCGGTGTTGGTGAACCAGTAGATCGAGGCGATGGTGAGCACGTCGTCGGGGTCGAGGGCGTCGCCGAGCAGTTGCCCGATCCAGGCGAGCAGGCCGGCGGGCGAGTCGGCCAGCGCGTGCGCCAGCGTCTGCGGCTGCGCGCTCTGCGCCTTGTCGTGGATCGCGTGCTCGACGAACGACTGCAGGAACCCCAGATAGTCCAGGTCCGCCTGGGCGAGGCCGGCGAACTCGGCCGGATCACCCGAGGGGAAGGAGAAGATCTGGTTCACGTGCACGCCGATCACCCGGTCCTGGTCGATCCGGCCGAGCACGGGCGCGATGATCGCGCCGGCGTCGTTGCCGTGGACGCCGTAGCGTGCGTAGCCGAGTCGCCGCATCAGCTCGGCCCAGGTCGCGGCCACCCGTGTGGCGTCCCAGCCGCGGCGCCTGGTGTGCCCGGAGAAGCCGAATCCGGGGATGGAGGGGATGACCAGGTGGAACTCCCGTGACAGCGGCTCGACCAGGCCGAGGTACTCCACGAACGTGTTCGGCCAGCCGTGGGTGAGGATCAGCGGCGTGGCCTGCGGGTTGTCCGAGCGCACATGGACGAAATGGACGGTCTGCCCGTCGATCTCCGTGCTGAACTGCGGGTGTCGGTTGAGCCTGGCCTCCTGCTCGCGCCAGTCGAAGGAGTCGCGCCACCGCGTCACCAGGTCGCGCACGTAGGACAGCGGCACGCCGTACTGCCAGCCCGGCCGCACCGGTCCGGCCGCCGGAACGCCGTCGAGCTCTTCGGCGGGCAGCTCCTCGGTCCAGCGGGTACGGCGCAGCCGGTCCTTCAGATCGTCGAGATCGGCTTGCGGGATCTCGATCGTGAATGGCTTGATTTCCGTCATGCCATGATTTTTGCGCCGGCCGATAGCTGTCGGTAGTGTCGTGTGCACCTGACGTCATGCGGATCGCATCCGGAAAAGTGCAAAATGCACGCCCGTCACGTGGGTGCCGCACACCGCCTGGTCAGGCGGTGAAGCCGTACTCCCGGGCCAGCTCCGCCACCGGGATCGTGCGCCCCGCGTGCCGCCGCACGTCCGGATCGTCCAGGAGGGCCCGGACGGCCCGGCCGGGGAACTCCACCGGGTCGCCGCCCTGGAAGTCGTCGCCGAGCGCCGCGACGATCGCCTCGGTCCTGGTGAACCCCGGCGAGACCGCCAGCGCGGTCACCCCGTGCGGGCGCAGGTCGTGGGCGAGGGAACGGGCCAGGCGGCTGACGCTCGTCATGGCCAGGTCGTAGAACAGATGGCCGGCGATCACCTCGGCGTCGGGATCGGCGTACCCGGTCAGGACGGCCAGGCCCCGCCGTTCGATCAGCAGCGGGGCGGCGTGCCAGGCCGAGACGAGATGGCTGCGGACCCCGACGTCGATCATGTTGCGCCAGTGGTCGAGCGGCAGGGTCCAGAACGGCCCGCCGGCGAACGGCAGCGCGTTGCCGTCGCAGGCGTTGGCCACCAGCAGGTCGAGCCCGCCGTGATCGGCGGCCACCTTGGCGAACAACGCCTCGACGGCCTGGTCGTCGCGGTGGTCGACGCGCACGGGGATGCCGTGGCCGCCGCGCGCGGTCAGTTGTTCGGCGGTGTCCTCGACCGTGCCGGGCAGGTCGGAGTGGCGTTGGTCGCGGCTTTCGCGGTCGGTGACGTAGACGGTGGCGCCGGCTTCACCCAGCACGAGGGCGATGCCCCGGCCGATGCCGCGCGCGGCTCCTGTCACGACGGCGACGATGTCTTCCACGCCCGCCACTTTCACGGCGCCCGCCCGTGATGTCAACGACCGGCGCCCACGTGGCGGCGGTCCCGAGCTCGCCCGGCACGGGTCCGCGCCGGCTTCGCGCAGCCACCGAGCTCGACCCGGTGCGGGTTCAACGTCGGCAGTTCACCGTGTCCACCGCCGTCGTGCACGCCTCCAGATCCGCCTCCTCGGGCAGCACGCCGAGGCCGGGCTCGTCCGGAACCGGCAGTTCGCCGCCGTCCAGCACGAACGGGCGGGTGATGTCGCGGTGGTAGTACCGCTCGGTGGCGGAGATGTCGCCCGGCAGCGTGAAACCGGGCAAGCTGGCCAGCGCCAGGTTGGCGGCCCGGCCGAGGCCGGTCTCCAGCATGCCGCCGCACCAGACCGGCACGCCGTTCGCTTCGGCCAGGTCGTGGATGCGGCGCGCCTCCAGGTAGCCGCCGACGCGGCCCGGCTTGATGTTGATGATCGAGCAAGCGCCCTGTCTGATGGCCTCGGCGGCGTCGCGCGCGCTGGTGATGCTCTCGTCCAGGCACACGGGTGTGTCCATGCGGGCGGCGAGCGCGGCGTGCGCGCGCAGGTCGTCAGGGGCGAAGGGCTGCTCGACCAGCGCCAGCCCGTATGCGTCGAGTTTCGCCAGGTGCCTGAGGTCGCCGGGATGGTAGGCGGTGTTGGCGTCGACGGTGAGCATCACTCCGGCGCCGAACGTCTCGCGCACCGCCCTGACCGGCTCGAGGTCCCAGCCGGGCTCGATCTTCAGCTTGATCCTGGCGTAGCCCGCGGTCAGATGCCGGTCGACCGTGTCCAGCAGCGCGTCGACGGTCTCGGCGATGCCCACGGACACGCCCACGCGCACGCGCCGCCGTACCCCTCCCAGGTGGGCGGCCAGGCTCGTGCGGCGGGCCCGCAGCCAGCAGTCCAGCACCGCCGTCTCCACGGCGGCCTTGGCCATCGGATGCCCGCGCAGGTGCCGCAGCGCGGGGCCGACCGCCGCCGGGTCCAGGTCGAGCGGGGCCAGCGCCGGGACCATGAACCGCCTGATCGCGTCGGCGGCGCCGGGGAGGTACTCAGGGCTGTATGTCGGCTCGTCCTCGGCCGCGCACTCGCCCCAGCCCTCGCCCTCGTCGCTCAGCACCCGCACGAGCAGCGCGGTGCGCACCGTCTGGGTGCCGAGCGAGGTACGGAACGGGCTCACCAGCGGCAACGCGACCTCGCGCAGTTCGACGGCCTCGAGCTTCACGCGGCACCTCCGCGGGCGAGCAGGTACCAGCCGGAGCGGGTGAAGCCGGTGACCCGGTAGCCCTGCTCGAGCGCGCCGCCGAGCCCGCTCTCCAGCGCCGCCCGCCACCGTCCGGCCGCCGCCGGGTCCGCCGCGCGCAGCGACTCGACGTCCGCAGGGGTCGCGCAGCGCAGCAGCGGCGCGCCCTCGGCGTCCCGTACGGCGCCCGTCTCGTCCACCACCACCACCCCGTCGCCCTCCAGGACCGGTGGGGGAGCGGCCTGTTCGGTCGGCCAGGTGACGAACAGCCGGTCGGACGGCCCGCCGTCGTTGATACCGTCGCTCATCGGACCGTAGAAATCGGGCAGGTAGCCACGGACCTGGGCACCCAGGCGGGTCAGGTTGAAGAAGGCGTTGCGCCTGACCAGCGGGTCGAACGTCCATGACACGGCGACGAGCCCGCGCTCGGCCGCCCAGGCCCGCTGGTGCTCCTTGATCGCCCGGCCCACACCACGTCCGCGCGCCTTGGCGGCCACCCCCGCGATGTGCGAGTGCAGGCTGTGGTCGCCCGCCAGGAAACCTGCCGCCACCCCGACGAGCTCGTCGTCGAGGAAGGCGCCGCCCACGTATCCGCCGGTGTGGGCGAACGCGCACATCAGGTCGAGGAGCATCGGCGGGTCGTCACCGCGTCTGGTGCCCCAGACCTCGCGCAACAGTCGGTCGGCACGCTGCAGTGCCCCTGTGTCGTGAAGGGGACGGATGATGAGGTGTTCGGCCATGGAACTCAGCATCGCGGCGCGCGCCGCCCGGGGCGTTGGCGTCCACGCCGAACTTCACCCGGTCCGCGTTGTGGCGCCGTTCAGCTTGAGCTGGAGGGCGAGCACCAGCCGCGTGTCCGGGTCGTCCAGCGCGATCATCTCGCCGACCTTGCGCAGCCGGTATCGCAGCGTGTTGGGGTGCAGCGACAGCAGTTCGGCCGCGCGTGGCACGTCGTAGTGGACGCCTATCCAGACGGCCAGGCTGTGCACGTACTGGGTGCCGTGCCTGGCGTCGTGCGCGGCGATCAGCGCCAGCGGCTCGCCGGACAGGGAGGGTTTGGGCCGCAGCGCGGCCTCCGCGTCCATGAGGAACAGCGGCGTGGACAGGTCCTCGTGCGAACCGGCCAGCTCCTGGGCGAACGGCCCGCAGACGGCGCGCAGCGCCTCCTCCGCCTGGCGCGCGCCGGCGGGCAGGGCGGCGACGGAGGCGGCGGTACGGCCGATGCCGGCCCGCCAGCCGCCGCCCAGCCGCTCGCTCACCCTGGCCAGGGTGTCCACGGTGATTCTGCGCAGCAGCGGCGCGGACGCCTCGGCCGCGGCGATGGCGTAGGCGCGGCCGTCGACCACGCCCGTCGCGGCCCTGATCCGGTAGGCCAGGTACGCGGTACGCAGCAGGTCGGCGGCGTGCGCGGCGGCGAAGGCGTCGGCCGAGCCCGCGTAGGGGCCCAGGGTCACGACCGTCACCGGTTCGCTCGGCAGCAGGCCGAAGGAGGTGGCCAGCTCGTCGACCGCGCCGATGCCGCGCAGCAGCCAGCCCAGGCACTCGTCCCGTCGGCGCCGCGCCGCGTCGGCGGCGAGGTTGATGCGCGCCAGGTGCGGCGCGGCGGCCGCGGCCGCCTCCGCGAGCACCACGGCGGCGTCGTGAGCCAGCGGCTCGTCCGCCTGCACCGCCCAGATCGTGCCGAGCGCCTCGCCGTGCGCCCGGATCGCGATGGCCAGGCGAGGATAGTACTCGCGCGGCTCGTAGCTCCACACCACCCCGTCGGCGCGCAGGACGGTCGCGTACTCCTCGGCGTGGGTCGGGTGCTCGGGCACCCGGCGGCCCAGGATGCCCTCCTTGCGCAGCTCGTCGATGCGCTGGCCCTCGACCGTGGAGTAGGCGAGCACCCGCATCGCCAGATCCTCGATCGCCACCGCGCCACCCACCCGGACGGCCACCTCGTTGGCCAGCACGAACAGGTCGGCCGCCCGGGCGGCGCCAGGATCCTCGGCCGGGGCGACCATGGCGAGCAGGGTGTCGACGAGCGTGTAGAGCTGGCCCCAGGACAGCTCGGGCGGCGCGGCGAGCAGCGCCGTGCCCGCCGCCTCGGCCGCGGTGGTCAGTGCCTGCTCGTCGCAGGTGCCCGGCTTGACCACGACGACGGCCACCCCGCTCTCGCCCGCGCGGGCCAGGATCTCCGCCGAGGGGCGGCCGGTCACCAGCAGGACCGTGCCGTCGAGCCCGGCCTGCGGCCCTTCGGGGTCGTAGATGACCGGGGTCCCCACCAGCGGTCCCCTTCCGTGCGGCAACGCCAGCGGGCGCACCACGTCGGGCCCGAGGCTGTCGATCAGCACGCCGAGCGTGATCCGCCCGCGCGCCGTCACCGGGCGCCCCGCCTGAGCATCCGGCCGTGCCTGCCGCCGGTGAACTCGCCGCCGGCGATCACCTGATGCCCGGCCAGGAAGACGTGCTCGACGCCCGTCGGCCGTACGTCGGGCCGCTCGTAGGTGCCCGCGTGGCCGATCGTGTCCGGGTCGAAGACGCAGAGGTCGGCGACCGCGCCCGGCCCCAGCCATCCGCGCCCGGCCAGGCCGAACTGGGCGGCGACGGCGGAACTGACCTTGCGGATCGCCTCAGGCATGTCGTCCTTCTCGACGTAGGTGCCGAGGTAGGTGGGGAAGGTGCCGAACGTGCGCGGATGGTTGGGGCCGACCGGAGGTCCGTTGTCGGAGCCGATGGAGACCAGCGGGTCGGCGAGGAACGCCGCGAGATCCTTCTCGTGCATGGTGTGGAAGACGCCGGAGGCCTGCGGGTCCAGCCTGAGCAGGTCGCACAACGCCTCCCATGGGTCGCCGCCGAGGTCGGCCAGCCGCCTGCCCTCGATGCCCGGGTCGTTGTGGACGAGGATCTGCACGTCCGAGGCGTGCAGCTCGCGCCAGAATCCGACGCCGGTGCCCGTGTCCGGGCTCTCGGCCAGCGCGCGCAGCGCCGCGCGCTGGGCCGGGTCGGCCAGCCGTTCGAGCAGCGCCTGCTCGCCGCCCTCGCACGCGATCGGCGGCAGCACCGCGACCAGCATGGTGCCGAAGGCCAGGTAGGGGTAGACGTCCGCGCGTACGTCCACGCCCGCGCGGCGGGCCTGGGCGAGCTTGTCCAGCATCATCGCCGAGGCGCCGTGCACCGCTCGCCCCGAGGCCTTGCAGTGCGAGACCTGCAGCCGGATGCCGGCCCGCCGCGCCACCGCGATCGCCTCGTCCAGCGCGTCGGCCAGGCCCTCGCTCTCGCTGCGCATGTGCGTCGCGTACGGTAGGTCCCAGCGCTTGGCCACCAGCGCGAGCGCGACCAGTTCGTCGAGGTCGGCGTAGGCGCCGGGCACGTACTCCAGGCCGCTCGACAGTCCCACCGCGCCGGCCTCGAAGGACTGCGCGGCCAGCTCGCACATGCGCGCCAGCCCGTCCGGGGTGATCCTGGCGCTCATCCCCGCCGCGGCCAGGCGCAGCGTGTTGTGCCCGACGAGCACGGCCAAATTGTTGCTCGGCCCGGCCGCCTCGGCGGCGTCCATGTACTCCCCGAGCGTGGTGAAGGCCGCCCCGGCCAGCTCGGCGGGCATGAAGCCCATCGTCTCCGGATAGGTCGGGCCGCACGAGAAGCCGCAGTTGCCCACGATCTCGGTGGTCACGCCCTGCAGCAGCTTGAACGGCTGCGCCTCCTCCAGGAAGGGCACGGTGTCGGAGTGGCTGTGCGGGTCGACGAACCCCGGGCTGACGAGCAGGCCGGAGACGTCGATCACGCGGCGGGCCGGGCCGAGGTCGTGGCCGACGGCGACCACGCGCCCGCCGGCGATCGCGACGTCGGCGTTCCGCGGCGGTCCGCCGAGCCCGTCATGGACGGTCCCGTCGCGAAGTAGCAGGTCATGCATGGCGATAGGCTCCCTCGCCCGCCATCGCGGGCGCTATATACGAATGGATGAAATATCAGGGCTTGGCGGGTACGGCGGCCAACAGCCTGCG
Organism: Nonomuraea sp. NPDC003804; assembly: GCF_040610675.1. NCBI lineage: Bacteria > Bacillati > Actinomycetota > Actinomycetes > Streptosporangiales > Streptosporangiaceae > Nonomuraea > Nonomuraea sp. NPDC003804. The sequence goes on along the minus strand of NZ_JBEXMT010000017.1, from coordinate 116,174 downwards.
CGTGTAGGCGTGCGCAGGGGTGTCGAGCACCTCGGCGGTGCCACCGCTCTCCACCACCTCGCCCCGGGAGAGCACCACCAGCCGGTCGGCCATCTGCCTGACGACCGCCAGATCGTGGGTGACGAACACCATGCTGGTGCCGACCTCCCGCAACAGCTCCAGGACGTGTGCCTGGACCGAGACGTCCAGCGAGGCCACCGGCTCGTCGCAGATCAGCAGCTCAGGCCGCACGGACAACGCCCTGGCGATGGCCACCCGCTGCCGCTCGCCGCCAGACAACCCGGCCGGCCTCCTGTCGGCGTACACGGCGGGCAGCCCCACCAGCTCGAGCAGCTCGGCCACGGTGTACCCGCCCTCCGCCGGGCCCTGCGCCGCCGCCTCCGCCAGCGTGGCGCCGACCGTCAAGGCCGGGTTGAGCGAGGTCGACGGGTCCTGGAAGACGCACTGCACCAGCCGGTGCCGTGGCCGCACCGGGTCGGCCAGCTCGATCGTGCCCGAGTCCGGCCGGACCAGGCCCAGCACGCAGCGGGCCAGCGTGGTCTTGCCCGAGCCGGAACCGCCGACGACACCGACGGTCTCGCCACGGTCGACGTGCAGGGAGACGCCGCCCAGCGCGACGTGCGAGCCGTAGGTCTTGCGCAGGTCCGTGACGCGCAGCACCTGGTCGGCGGCGACCCGGCGGTGCTCCCGCGGACCGTCCTCGGCGCGGATCCGGGGGCGCACGTCGTGCAGGCAGGCGGTGAGCCGGTCCGGGCCCAGCTCGCGCAGCGGCGGCCGGGCGTGCGCGCACTCGGGCGCCGCCTGGTCGCAGCGGGAGACGAACGCGCACGTCTCCGTCACCTCCGCAGCGGCGGGCACGCTGCCCCTGATGCCGGTCAGCCGGGGTAGCCGCCGCTCGACCGTCGGCACGGCCGCCAGCAGTCCCGCCGTGTACGGATGCGCCGGCGTGCTGCCCATCCCCGCGGCGGGTCCTTGCTCGACGATGCGTCCGGCGTACATGACCGCCACGCGGTCGCACAGCTCGAAGGCCACCCGCAGGTCGTGGGTGATCAGCAGGACACCCATGCCGCGCGCCCGCTGGATCCCCTTGACCAGCATGAGGATCTCGTGCTGCGTACTGGCGTCCAGCGCGGTGGTGGGCTCGTCGGCGATCAGCAGCTCCGGGTCCGCCGCCAGCGCGGCGGCCAGCGCCACCCGTTGCCGCATGCCGCCCGACAGCTGGAACGGGTAGCGCCCGGCCGCGGCCGGATCGTCGATGCCCACCTCGGCCAGCCGGCGCAGCACCTCCGCCCGGTCCCTGCGCCCCCGCAACGACTCCGCGACGTGGGCGCCCGCCGTCCGCAGGGGGTTCAGCACGGCGAACGGGTCCTGCATGAGCAGGCTCACCCGGGTCCCGCGCACCGAGCGCAACACCCGCTCGCGCGCTCCGAGCAGCTCCCGGCCGTCGAGCGTGATCGAGCCGGTGGCGCGCAACCCCTTGGGCAGCAGGCCCGCGGCCGCCCGCGCGGTGAGAGACTTGCCGCTGCCGGACTCGCCGACCAGGCCCACCATCTCGCCGCGGGCGACCTCCAGGTCCACCCCGTCGACGATGAGGCCGGACCCTGAGACACGCAGCTCGGAGATCCTCACCGCAGGCCTCCCTTCGACAGCGACTCGAACGCGCGGTCGCCCAGCAGGGTGGCCGCGCACGCGACCACGGTGATCAGGGCCGCGGGCGCGATCGAGGCCCACGGGTTCAGGTCCAGCAGCCCGCGGTTCTCCTCGACCATCAGGCCCCAGTCGGGCGTGCCGGCGGGCAGGCCGACACCCAGGAACGACAGGCCCGCCAGCGCCACCAGCGCCGCCACGAAGCTCAACAGCGTGTTGGCCACCACGGTGGGCGCCACGTTCGGCAGCAGGTGCCTGAACATGATGCGCGACGGGCGCAGGCCCAGCGTGCGCGCCGCCTCGGCGTAGGCCAGCTCGCGCTGGGCGAGGGTGAGGCTGCGGATCACCCGGATGTCGCCCGGCGTGAACAGCACCGCCATGGCCAGCACCGCCCAGCCGTACCCGCCGCCGACCACGCCGACCACGACGATCAGCACGAGCATGCCCGGCAGGGCGATCGCCAGGTCGGCGGCGCGCATCAGCAGCGTGTCCACCCAGCCCAGCCGGTAGCCGGCCAGCAGCCCGAGCGTCGTGCTCAGCAGCGTCGTGCAGACGGCCACGAGCACCGGCCACATCAGTGCCGAACCGGCACCGGCCAGCAACCGCGACAGCACGTCGCGGCCCAGGTCGTCAGTGCCCAGCCAGTGCGCGGCGCTCGGCCCCACCGCCCCGAGCGCGAGATCCTGCGCCGCCGGATCGTACGGCGCCAGCCACGAGCCGGCCACGGCGGCCACCGCCGCCAGGCTCAGGACGGTCAACAGGATCGCCCTCATGCCGCGGCCGCCTTGTGCCTGACCCGGGGATCGACGGCCACATAGGCGAGGTCGATCAGCAGGTTCACCACGATCACGATCGCGCCGCCGAGCAGCACCAGCGCCTGCACCACCGGGATGTCCTTCTGGCCGACCGCGCCGACCAGCAGCGCGCCCAGCCCGTGCAGCCCGAAGGCCTGCTCGACGAAGACCGAGCCCGTCAGGTTGGCCGCCAGCAGCAGCCCGCCCACGGTCAGCACGGGCAGCGCCGCGTTGCGCAACGCGTAACTGACCCACACCCGCCGCCTGGGCAGCCCGCGCGCCCTGGCGAAGGTCAGGAAGTCCTGCGCGGCCAGGTCGAGCGCGGCGGCGCGCATCTGCCTGACGACGATCGCCGCCTGCCCGGTGGCCAGCGCGATCGCGGGCAGCGTGAGGTGCACGATGCGGTCCATCGGGGTGTCGCCGGCGCCGAAGACCGGGAACCAGCCCAGCGCGACCGCGAAGCCGTACAGCAGCAGGATGCTCAGCGCGAACGGCGGGATCGACAGCGCGACCAGCGACGTCAGCGTGATGCCCTGGTCCAGCCTGCCGCCGCGCCGCATCGCCGCGGCGAGTCCGGCCGGCACACCCACCACGACCGTCAGCACCAGCGCGTAGCCGGCCAGCCCGGCCGTCACCGGCAGGCGGTCGGCGATCACCGCGGTGACCGGTTCGCGGGAGGAGATCGAGGTGCCGAAGTCGCCCCGCAGCGCGTCGCCCAGCCAGCGTGCGTAGCGGACCGGGAACGGGTCGTCCAGGTGGTACTGCTCGCGGATCGCCGCCCTGGTCTCCGGCGTGGACGGGCGCCCGCCGAGCAGCACCTGCTCGGGACCGCCAGGCGCCGCGGCGAGCAGCCCGTAGGTGAGCACGGACAGCACCCCGAGCAGGAGCACGGCGGCGCACAGGCGCTTGACGACCGCCATCTCAGCGGCCCGCCGGGCGGAGCGAGGCGATGACGTCGGCGGACCAGGTGGTGAACGTGCCCGTGAACTTCTCGCTCAGCGCGACGGCGTAGTCGGTGGAGAACAGCGGGATGTACGGCACCTGCTCGGCGACCTCCGTCAGCAGCGCGGTGACCAGCGCCTTCCTGTCCTGACCGGTCGCCGAGGCCAGGGCGTCCAGCTGCCTGTCGGTGGCGGCGGTGCCGTAGCCGGAGAAGTTGAAGCCCTCAGGCTCGGCCGCGGCGCGGCTGACCATGTCGGGCAGGACCTCAAGCGGGTCGGGCGTGCCGTAGGCCAGGTTGACGTACTGGATCGACAGGCGGTCGTGCTGCATCACCCGCGCTCGGTACTGGTCGGCGGGGCTCGGCTCCAGGGTGAGCCTGATACCGATCTTGGCCAGGTCGGCGGCGACGGCCTGCATGACCGTGCCGCTGTCGCCGGTGCTCGCGTACGGCACCGCCAGCTCGAACCCCTGCGGGTAGGCGGACATGGCCAGCTCGGCCTTGGCCCGCTGCACGTCGTAGGGGTGGGCCGGCAGGGACGGGGGGCTGTCGCCGTACAGCGCCGCCAGCTGCGGGGCCGGCAGCACGGTCGTCGCCGGCGCGCCGTGACCGGAGGTCATCAGGTCCGACACCGCCCGGCGGTTGACCGCGTGCGCGATGGCCCGCCGTACGTGCAGATCCTTCAGCGGGCCCGACGTGACCGCCAGCGACAGGTAGCCGATGTTGTTGCCCGGGTAGAAGATCGTCCTGACACCGGGCAGGCCGGTCCACTTGCGCGCGTCACGGACAGTGAGGCCGTCGGTGGCGTCCACCTCGCCCGACCTGACGGCCAGCCGCAGCGTCTCGGGGTCGGTGATGGTCTTGAACTCGACCGTGCGCAGCGCGGGCGGCCGGCCCCAGTACGACGCGTTGCGCTCCAGGACCACGCCCGAGGTGAGCGAGAACTTCGCCACCTTGAACGGGCCGGTGCCCATCGTGCCGACCTCGGGGCTGCCCAGGTCCTGGGGATGCGCCTCCGCGAGCTTGCGCGGCGTCACCTGCCAGGCGATCGCCGCCATGGCCAGGAACGCGGGGTTCGGCCGCTTCAGCGTGACCTTGATCTGGTCGGCGCCGACCGCCTCGACCTGCTTGACCGTCGTGAAGTAGCTGGCGGCCTGCGAGGCGACCTTCGGATCCAGGTGGCGGCGCAGCGAGAACGCCGCGTCGTCGGCCGTCAGCGGAGTGCCGTCGGCGAAGCGTACGCCCTTGCGCAACGTGAACAGGTAGGTGGCCGGGTCCGGCTGCGTCCATTCCGTCGCCAGCCGGGGTGCGGGCGCGCCCCGGGTGTCGAGGGTGAGCATCGTGTCGAGGACGGCGGACTGGATGAGGGTCGAGGCGTTGTTGAAGCCGTGTGCGATGTCCAGGCTGTTGGGCGGGCTGGCGGTGGCCCAGACCAGGGAGTCGCGGGCCGGCTCTGCGGCTCCGCCGGAGGAGCAGGCGGTGACGAGCGCGAGTACGACGGCGGCGGCGGTGGCGGCCTTCGCGGATGTCATGGAACCACCTCTGTCATGGAACCACCTCGGAAAGGTGCGGGCGGGGGGACAGTGGGACGGTAGGAGCCGGACAGCCGCTGTTCACTGACCCGGCAGCCAAAACCGCCGGCCCCCGCCTCGTCCTGCAGGCCAATCAGCCGTCGAAGCGCATCCGGCGCAGGCCGCCGCCGCTCACCAGCAGGTCGCCCTCGTGGAGACGGAGCGTGAACAGCCCGGCCTCCCACGCTCCGCCTGGCGCGGGAGTCACCGGCAGCTTCAGCTCGCGGCCGAAGTGCACCTGGCCGTCTCGCACGGTGGCGGCGATGTCGAGCTCCCGGCTGTGGAAGACGCCGTCGGGCATCGGCGCGTCCGAGGGCGGCGACGCGGCGTGGAAGACGACCGGCGGGCGCGCCGGGGGGCCGACGCGCAGGAACATCCGGTCACCGTCGATCTCCAGCCAGGCGCCCTCGGCGTCACCTGTCCCGTGCCAGCGTCCGTCGGCGCCGGCAGTGAACGCTCCCACGCCCGCGATCACGAGGCGCCCGTCGGCGGGTTCGAGGGTCAGCGTGCCGTCCCCGGCCGGATCGTGCCAGTGCAGCCGCTCCGGCGGCGCCGACGTCGCGGGCGCGGGCTTCGGCGGCTCCGCCGTGCCGAGCAGCAGCCGCACCAGCCGGTGAGACAGCCGCACCGGATCGATCGCCGTCTGGTTGGACAGCACCGCGATGCCGACACCCGGATCGGGCAGATACAGCAGGTTCGACAGGTAGCCGTGCATGCCGCCCGCGTGGCCGAACCAGTCGTCGCCGTGATAGATCCCCAGCGCGTACGGCTGGACCGTCCCGTCAGCGAGCACACCCCGCTCCAGCAGCCGGTCGCGCAGGTCGGCGCCGAGCACCCGCCCGTCGGCCAGGAAGCCGAACCACGGCGCCAGATCCGCCACGCTGGTCACCAGCCCGCCGTCGCCGACGGCGCTCTCCTGAGTGTCGGCCCGGCGCGGCTCTTCTCCCCCCGCGTTGGCATAGCCGTACGCCAGCCGCTCCAGCGGCACCGACGCGTCGTCCCTGAACACCGAATCGGCCATCCCCAGCGGCTCGAAGAGCCGCTCCCGCGCGAACCGCGCCAGCGACATGTTCGTGACCCGGTTGACCACGACCGCCGCGAGCACGTACCCGGTGTTGGAGTAGGCGAAGGCCGTACCCGGCTCGAACGTCGTCCTGCGGATGCCCGCCAGCACCTCCAGCAGCCGCTCCTCGGTCATCTCGGCCAGCGGCACACCCGTCAGCGCCTGCAGCCCGTACCACTCCGGCAGGCCGCCCGTGTGCTGCAGGCACTGCCGCAGGGTCACCGGCACCTCCAGGTTCAGCTCCGGCACGTGCATTCGCACGTCGTCGTCGAGCCCCACCTTCCCGTCACGCTCCAGCAGGAGCACGCACGCCGCCGTGAACTGTTTGCTCGCGCTGGCGATGTCGAAGCGGGTGTGCTCGTCGACCGGTACGCCGAACTCCACGCACGCCGCCCCCTGGGCGACCGTGAGCACCGCGGCTCCGTCGGCGTACACTCCTACGGCCAGACCCGGGGTCTGCGGGCTGATCAGCGAGAATACCTCGCGCTTGACTCGTTCGAGATCCATGCTGCCAGTATCGCCAGGCGACCCGCGCCGCCCTTTGGCGTACGCGACGACGGATGCCCGCCGTTCTTTGTCCTCCGGGCACAAGGCGGGCCTGTGGCAATACGTAAACTCCCCGATGCGGGATGCGGCCGGGGTCTCTACCGTCTGCGAGGTCGAGAGTCCCCCAGCCAAGGTGAGCCCATGCGCGTGCTGACCGTGTTCCTCTCCGCCGTCCTGCTGACCACCATCGTCACCCCGTCCGCCGCTGCCGAGCTGAAACCGCCACCTGGCCCGGCGGACGTCGTCTACCAGCGGGCCGCTTTCGCCTCCGGCACCGCCGAGGGTGTGACGGCCGGTGACACCCTGACATTCGACTCCCCGGCCGGGACCACCTCCTACACCGACGCGCTGGGTACCAGGACCTGGGAGTACGCCCGATGGACCGGCCCTGAGCGGCCGATCGGATTCGCCGCCACCGAACTGGTCGCCTCCTGGACCGCCGACACACCGCCAGGAAGCTGGCTGCAGGTCGAGATGCGCGGCCGTCACGCCGCCGGGGCGACCACGTGGTACGTGCTGGGCCGCTGGGCGTACGGCGAGGCCGACATCCGCCGCACCTCGGTACCGGGCCAGGCCGATGCCGACGGCACCGTGTCCGTCGACACCTTCGTCGCCGCGACCGGCAAGCCGATCACCGCCTACCAGCTGCGCGTCACGCTGCACCGCGCACCAGGCTCCGCCGCGACGCCGGTGGTGAAGACGCTCGGCGCGATGGCCTCGGCCGTCCCCGAGCGCAAGACCGTGCCGGTCAGCCCCGGCGGCGGCGCGTGGGGAACCGAGCTGAACGTACCCCGCCGTTCCCAGAGCATCCACCAGGGCCACTACCCCGAATGGGACGGCGGCGGCCAGGCCTGGTGCAGCCCGACCTCCACCACGATGGTGCTGGGCTACTGGGACAGGTGGCCCAGCGCCCAGGACACCTCCTGGGTCGACGCCGCCGACCCCAACCCCGAGGTGGACCACGCCGCCCGGTACACCTACGACCACGCCTACCAGGGGGCGGGCAACTGGCCGTTCAACACCGCCTACGCCGGCCGCTACGGCCTGGAGGGGTTCGTCACCCGGCTGCGGTCGCTGACCGAGCTGGAACGCCTGATCACCGCCGGCATTCCGGTGATCACCTCCCAGTCGTTCAAGAAGGGCGAGCTGCCCGGCGCCGGCTACGGCACCGACGGCCACATCATGGTGGTGGTCGGCTTCACCGCCACCGGCGACGTGATCGCCAACGACCCCGCCTCGCCGAGCAACGACGCCGTGCGCCGGATCTACCCGAGGGCCGATTTCGAGAACGTCTGGCTGCGCAGCTCCAGCAGCGGCGGCATCGTCTACGTCATCCACCCGCCGGGCCACGCCCTGCCTGCCACCACCCCGGGGCTGCCCGCCAACTGGTGACCCCTCGGTCCCGACCGGGCCGGTGAAGGACGGCCGGCTGTGGCGGTGCGCCCGGGTGCTGACGCGAGGTGGGGCGACCTCAGCCGCGCAGCGGGAAGTGACAGGCCACCTGGTGCGCGCCGCCCGTCAGCGGCGGCTCGCTCTCGCAGATCTGCTCGGCGAACGGGCACCGGGTCCTGAACCTGCACCCTGACGGCGGGTTCTGCGCGCTGGGCAACTCCCCGCTGATGGCGACGCTCGGCCGGACGGCCACGCCCGGCTCGGCGGCCGGGACGGCGTCGATCAGCGCCTGCGTGTAGGGGTGCCTGGCCGCCCGCACCACGTCGTGCGCCGGGCCGACCTCGACGAGCTTGCCCAGGTACATGACGCCGATCCGGTCGGCCATGTAGTCGACGACGGACAGGTCGTGGCTGATGAACACGTAGGCCAGATCCAGCTCCCGCTGCAGGTCCCGCATCAGGTTGAGCACCTGCGCCTGGATCGACACGTCCAGCGCGCTCACCGGCTCGTCGCCGACGATCAGCCGTGGCCGCAGCGCCAGCGACCTGGCCAGCCCGATGCGCTGCAACTGCCCGCCGGAGAACTCGTGCGGGTAGCGCTCCAGCACCCGCCGCGACAGCCCCACCTGGTCCAGCAGGGTGGCGACGCGGGACCGGCGCGTGCCGGGGTCACCGTCCTGCTGGATCTCCAGCGGTTCGGAGAGGATCGCGTCGATGCGCATCCGCGGGTTCATCGCCGCGTAGCTGTCCTGGAACATCAGCTGCACCTGCCGGTGCATCCGGCGGCGCGCCCGCCGGTCCAGCGTGGCGATGTCGGCGCCGTCGACGACGATCCGCCCGTCCGACGGCTGCTCCAGCCCGACGACCAGCCTGCCCACCGTGGACTTGCCGCACCCCGACTCGCCGACGAGCCCGAACGTCTCGCCGGGCCGTACGTCGAACGACACCCCCGCGACCGCGCTCACCTGCCCGGCACGGCGGCGCAGCCCGCCACCGGCCGCCTCGTAGTTCTTGACCAGGCCGCGGACCGACAGGATCGGCTCCACCGCGGGAACGTCAGGCCCTTCCGCGGGCCCGGATCCGGGCCCGGCAGCGGGTGCGGCGGCCGTCACGGTGGTGATCACGGAGCCGGTTGCGGTGGCGGTCACGGCGGCGGGCACGGCGGCGGGCACGGCCGGCGTGACCGCACGGGCCGTGACCGGCGGCTCGGCGACCGGGTGCAGGCAGGCGTGCCGGTGCTCCTCACCCGCCAGGACCACCTCGGTGGTACGGCACGCCTGCGTGACATGCCGGCAGCGCGAGGCGAACCTGCAGCCGGTGAGCGGCCTGGACAGGTCGGGCGGCAGTCCGGGGATGCTGTAGAGCCTGGCGCGCGAGCCGTTCTCGCGGGCGGCGGCGCCGGGCAGCGACTCCATGAGCGCCTCGGTGTAGCGGTGCCGTGGCGAGCGGAACAGGTCCGCGGTCGCCGCCGACTCCACCACCCGACCCGCGTACATCACCGCCACCCTGTCTGCCCTGCTGGCGATCACCCCGAGGTCGTGGGTGACCAGGATGACCGCCATCTCGTATTCCTCGCGCAGGTCGTCGATCAGGTCGAGGATCTGCCGCTGCGTGGTCACGTCGAGCGCCGTCGTCGGCTCGTCGGCGATGAGCAGCCGGGGAGAGCAGACCAGCGCCATGGCGATGACGACCCGCTGGCGCATGCCGCCCGACAGCTGGTGGGGATAGGCCTCGACGATCTTCTCGGGGCGGGGCATCCCGACCCTGCGCAGGATCTCGACGGCCCGCTCGCGGGCCTCCGCCTTGCCGACGCCCTGATGGACGCGCAGCGGCTCGGACACCTGCGCGCCGATCCGCATCGTCGGGTTGAGCGAGGTGAGCGGATCCTGGAAGACCATGCCCATGCGGACGCCGCGGATCGCGCGCACCTCGGCGGGCGGCAGCGACAGCAGGTCCTGGCCTTCGAAGAGGATCTCCCCGCCGACGACCCGGCCGCCGTGGGGGAGCAGCCCCATGACCGACAGCGCGGTCATCGTCTTGCCGCTGCCCGACTCGCCCACGACGCCGAGCGTCTCGCCCTGCCGTACCTCCAGGTCGACCCGGTCGAGTGCGTGGACGACACCCCGGCGCAGCGTGATGTCGGTGCTGACGTGACGCAGCCGCAGCACGGGCGTGCTCGCGTCGATCGGTGCGCTCATGTTCCCGTTTCCTGCTAGCGCCGCCGGAGGCGGACCTCGAAGACGTCCCTCAGCCCGTCGCCCATGAAGTTGAAGGCGAGCACGATGAGGATGATGGCGATGCCGGGCGGGTACAGCAGCCACCAGTGGCCGCTGTAGGTGTCGGCCAGGCCGTCGGACAGCATCCCGCCCCAGTTGGCGGCCGGTGGCGGCACGCCGAGCCCGAGGAAGGACAGGTAGGCGACGTAGAGGATGGCGTCGGCCACCTGGAAGGTCGCGTTGACGATCACGGTGCCGATGGCGTTGGGGATGATGTGCCGGCGTACGGCCCTGCCGCCGGTGCCGCCCATGGACCGCATGGCGTGCACGTACTCGCGAGAGCGCAGGGTCAGCGCCTCGCCGCGCACCAGCCTGGCCGGGCCGAGCCAGGCGAACGCGCCGATGATCAGGATCAGCATCGGCACGCTCGGCGTGACGATCGTGGCCATCAGCATGAACAGGAACAGCGACGGGATCGACATCATGGCGTCGACCACGCGCATCATGGCCGCGTCCACCCAGCCGCCGGCGAACCCGGCGATCGCCCCCCACAGCGTCCCCACGAAGGTGGCCAGGACACCCGCGGCCAGGCCGACCACGAGGGAGGTCTGCCCGCCGAGCATGAGGCGGCCCAGCTGGTCGTAGCCGACGCCGTCGGTTCCCAGCGGGTGCCCGGCCGTACCCGGTGGCAGGTGGACCGACGCGAGGTCGGTGTGCACCTGGTCGGTCTGGTAGAACAGCGGGCCGAGGAAGCAGATCGCGCCCAGCACGACGAACAGCGCCAGCCCCACCAGGGCCAGGCGGTTCTCGGCGAAGACCGACAGGCCCTGACGCCACAGGCCGCGCACCGGCGCGTCGTCGGCGTCGAGGGGGGTCTCGGTCGTCTCGGTCGTCTCGGTCGTGGTGATCACGCGCGGCCCGCCCTGAGCCGCACCCTGGGGTCGGCCACCGCGTAGAGCAGGTCGGCCAGCAGCGCGCCGACCACGGTGGCGACCGCGATGATCAGGGTGACGCCGAACAGGATCGGGAAGTCGCGCTTCAGCGCGGCCTGCCAGAACAGCTGTCCCATGCCGGGGAAGTTGAACAACGACTCCACCACCAGCGCGCCGCTGAACAGCGCGGGCAGGTACATGCCGAGCAGCGTGATGACGGGGAACAGGCCGTTGCGCAGGGTGTGCAGGCCGACCACCCGCCCTTCGGACAGGCCCTTGCTCCGGGCGGTGCGCACGTAGTTCTCGTTGAGGTTGTCGACCATCGAGGAGCGCACGTAGCGCGAGTACACCGCGATGGTCACGACGGCCAGGGTCACGGTCGGCAGGACCAGGCCCGCGGGGTCGGCCAGCACCTCACCCAGGGTGAAGCCCTGCGGCGCCTCGGGCGGCAGGATCGGCCAGACCTGCGAGAAGACAATGATCATCATGAGGCCCAGGAAGAAGATCGGGGTGGCGTAGGCCAGCAGGGACAGGGCGGTGATGGCGTAGTCGGGCCACCTGTTGCGCCGCACCGCCTGCACGACGCCCAGCGGGACGGCCACGACGATGGCCAGCAGCGTCGACAGCAGCGACAGCACCATGGTCTTGGGCAGCCGCTGGCCGATGGCCTCGGTGACCGACTGGTTGAGCTGGAAGGAGTAGCCGAGGTCGCCGCTCAGCAGGCGTTGGACGTACATCACGTACTGCTGCGCCCACGGCTGGTCGTAGCCCATCTCGTGGTCGAAGGCCGCCAGCTGCTCCAGCGTCGCCTCCTTGCCCAGCGTGGCCCGCGCCACGCCGCCGGGCAGCAGATGCAGGATGACGAACGTGATCATCGTGACGAGCACGACGATGACCAGGGCCTGGCCCAGGCGCGTGATCAGATACCGGGCCACGGAGGCCCCTCCTTGTTCCGGGGACCCCGGCGGCCCTGTCGTGGGCCGCCGGGATCGGGGACGGTCGCTGCGTCAGCTCTTCCAGGCCCAGTCCTGGAAGAACATGCCGTTCATCGGGTCCTGCGGGTCGACCCCCTGCAGATCCGCCCGGAAGGCCGAGATCTGGTAGACGGGGTTCGGCATCCACAGCACCGGCAGGTTCTTGGCCAGGTGGTCGTTGTAGGCCTTGAGCGTGGCCTCGTCGGTGGAGAACTGCGTCGCCTCGATGAGCCGGTCGGCCTCGGGGTCGCTGTAGCTGCCCAGGTTGACCGGCGCGCCGGTGGCGAACAGCCGCTCGCCGCTGGCGAAGGCCGGGTAGTACCAGCTGCCCTGGGAGCCGAAGAAGGACATGTCCCACGTGCAGCTCGGCTCGGACGGCTTGCAGATCGGGGTGACCGCGACGGAGTCCGGCACCTCCTTGATGGTCAGCTCGATGCCGACCTTGGCCATCTGCGACTTGATCTCGGCGAACATCTTCGTCGTCGCCGCGAAGCCGGTCTGGCTGGTGACCGTGAAGGCGAGCGGCGTGCCCGCCTTGACGCCCTCGCCGCACTGGCCGGCCGCGCTGCCCGGCTTCTCGCAGGTGGTCCGCCCGTCGGGGGTCACCTTCCAGCCGTTGCTCTCCAGCAGCTGCCTGGCCTTGGCGGGGTCGAAGCCGTAGACGCAGCCCTCCCCGCTCCCGTTGGTGCCCGGCTTGCTCGGGACGGGCCCGCACGTCGGCGCGGCCATGCCGGACCAGATGACCTTGCTGATGGTCGGCTGGTCGATGAGCATCTGCATGGCCTGCCGCAGGTACGGCTGCTTGAACAGCGGCCCCGAGGTGGGGTTGTTGTAGTTCAGCTGCAGGTAGGTGATGGACCAGCCGTACCAGGGCGAGATCGTGTAGCCCTTGGACTCGAGGTACTTGCGCTGCGACAGGTTGGCGGGAGGCAGGTAGCCGTAGTCGATGTCGCCGGCGCGCAGCACGTTGAACTCCGCGTCGTCACCCGTGAACGGCCGGAGCACCACCTTCTTCAGCTTCGGCTTGTCGGTGCCGGAGTAGTTGTCGCGGGCGGCGAGGACGACCTCGCCGTTCGGCACGTACTTCTCCAGCTTCCACGGGCCGCTGTTGACCTGCCACAGCTCGTTGGTCGCGTACGTCTTGGGATCCTTGGCGGCGGCCAGCAGGAAGTCGAAGACTTTTTTCGCACCTTCGGGGGTTTTGTCGAGGTCGCCTACCGTGCCCGTGGCCGAGTCCTTGTCCCAGACGTGCTGGGGCATCGGGACGATGCGGTTGAGCTGGTTCCCGACGAACCAGGCGGTGTTGTAGACCTTCGTGGTCGTCAGGGAGAAGGTCTTCTCGTCCTTGACCTTGAACGCGGTGATGTTGTCGGGGAACCCGCCGGCCCGGTAGGAGGCCCACCTGTCCTTGTTCGCGCTGACGAGGTTGTACCAGAACTGCACGTCCCGGGTGGTGACGGGCTTGCCGTCCGACCACGTGTTGTCCTTCAGCGTGATCGTCAGGGTCTTGCCGCCGTCGCTGACCTCGGGCGGCGCGGCCATCGAGCGCTCGGGGTCGATGTTGTGGACGGCCGAGCCGTCCAGCCGGTACTCGTACAGGTGACGGTACTGCGCGGCGCCGAAGATGGCGTTCTCGCCCTGGGTGAAGCCGGGCGCCGAGATGGGCAGGATCCAGTTGGGCGTGCGCAGGGCGACCGTCACGGTGTCCTTGCCCTGGCTGCCGCCCTTGCCGTTCTGGGCGCCCTTCGGCGAGCCGCCGCCGGCGCCGCCGCACGCGGTCAGGCCCAGGCCGACGGCCATCACACCCGCTAGGGCGACGGTGCCGCGGAGTCCGCGCCTGTGGAATCTGGTCCCCATGGGATCTCCTCGATTGACGGGCACCGGCCCTGCGCTTTCGGGGCTCTGGTGCGCTCAATCCGGAGAATGTATAGACGCATATGTTCGAAGTCAACGGAACTAACCACTTTGTTTCGCAGACTTATTTCGCGTTAGAGTCGAAGTGCGGTGTGGTCCATGATGGGCCTCGGTGCAATCGCGGTCCGGGAGACCGGCCGTAGGGAGGAGAGGCATGTCGGACCCAACGAGCCCCGCCAACTTGCGTGAGCAGGCGCTCAGCCTGTTGGCCAGCGGCGAGGCCACGTCCCGTGCCGACCTCGTGGAGAACCTGCAGGTCGCGCCGTCGACCGTCTCCAGCGTGGTACGGCGGCTGCTGGAGGAGGGCGCCATCCTCGAGGAGGGCGTGGGCAGGTCCACCGGCGGGCGCCGACCCCGCATCCTGCGCCTGCGAGACGCCGGCGGCGTCTACGCCGTCTCCGAACTCGGCGCCGGGCACGCCCGCGTCGGCCTGTGCTCCCCCGACGGGCGGCTGCTGGCCGCCGAAGAGATCGCCATCGACATAGCGGCAGGACCCGGCGAGGTCTTCGACACGGTCGAGACCGCCTTCGACCGGGTCCGCAATGTCGTCGCCGCGGGCCAGGCCTTCCTCGGCGTCGGCCTCGCGCTCCCCGGACCCGTCGAACACCCCAGTGGCCGGCTGATCGGCCCGGCCAGAATGCCCGGCTGGAGCGGCTTCGACGCGCAGGCCGGCCTGCGCGAGCGCCTCGGCCTGCCGGTGGTCGTCGACAACGACGCCAAGGCGGCCGCGATCGGCGAGCACATCACCCGCGGCAGGGACACCGGCGACATGATCTACGTCAAGGCCGGCACCGGCATCGGCGGCTGCCTGGTCAGCGGCGGCCAGATCTACCGCGGCGGCCGCGGCCTCAGCGGCGACGTCACCCACGTCCGCGTCGCCGACAGCGGCGAACGCGAGTGCTCATGCGGCGCGCGCGGCTGCCTGGAGACCGTCGCCAGCGGCGCCGCCCTGGCCCGCCAGCTGGGCGAACGCGGCCTGCCCGTCAGCACCACCCGCGACGTCATCGCCGCGACCGTCAACGCCGAACCGTCCGTCGTGACCATGGTCCGCCACGCCGGCGGCCTGCTCGGCGTCGCCCTGTCCGGCCTGGTCAACTTCCTCAACCCCGACGCCGTCGTCATCGGCGGCGCCCTGTCCAGCCTGGACGTCTACGTGGCAGCCGCCAGGAGCATGCTCTACGAGCGCTGCCTGCCGTCCATGACCCAGTCCCTGTCCATCGAGGCCAGCGTCGTCGGCCCGGATGCGGCCCTGCTCGGCCTCGGTCATCTGGTCCGCGCGTCGGCCGACGTCCGACCCTCCTGAGGAGCTTCCACCCGTGTCCCGCCCCCTCCGCATCGCCATCGGCGGCGTCCACATCGAGTCCAGCACCTTCTCGCCGCACCTGAGCACCACCGACGACTTCGAGGTCACCCGCGGCGCCGCCCTCCTGGCGCGGTACGGCTGGCTCGCGCCCACCGCCCCCTGGGCCGAGGACGTCGAATGGATCCCGCTCGTCCACGCCCGAGCCCTGCCCGGCGGCGCGGTCACCCCCGCCGCCTACGACGCGTGGGCCGCCGAGATCGTCGACGGGCTGACCCAGGCCGGCCCCGTCGACGGCGTCCTGCTCGACATCCACGGCGCGATGAGCGTCGTCGGGCGCGACGACGCCGAAGGCGCGCTCGTCGCCGCCATCCGCGCCGCGATCGGGCCCGAGCCGTACCTGTCGGCCGCCATGGACCTGCACGGCAACGTCTCCCACGACTTCTTCCACGGCTGCGACCTGCTCACCTGCTACCGCACCGCCCCCCACGTCGACGTGTGGGAGACCAGGGAGCGCGCCGCGCGCAACCTCGTCGACGCGCTGCGCAGGGGCGAGCGCCCGCACAAGGCGCTCGTCCACGTGCCGATCCTGCTGCCCGGCGAGATGACCAGCACCAGGATCGAGCCCGCCGCCGGCCTGTACGCCCGCGTCCCCGAGATCGAGGCCAGGGACGGCGTCATCGACGCGGCCGTGTGGATCGGGTTCGCCTGGGCCGACGAGCCCCGCTGCCGCGGCGCGGTCGTCGCCACCGGCACCGACGCCATCGCCACCGCCGAGGCCGCCCGCGAGCTCGGCGAGCTGTTCTGGGCGGCGCGCGACGAGTTCGCCTTCGTCGCGCCGACCG
Organism: Nonomuraea sp. NPDC003804; assembly: GCF_040610675.1. Taxonomy (NCBI): domain Bacteria; kingdom Bacillati; phylum Actinomycetota; class Actinomycetes; order Streptosporangiales; family Streptosporangiaceae; genus Nonomuraea; species Nonomuraea sp. NPDC003804. The sequence goes on along the minus strand of NZ_JBEXMT010000017.1, from coordinate 100,041 downwards.
GCACCATGGACGCCTGCCTCGACGAGGCCCTGGTGGCGGTGAAGGACCAGGCCCGGCGCCCGTTCTTCATCAGCGACTCCGGCGACAACCCCGGCGCCGGCGGCGCCGACGACGTCACCTTCGCCCTCGGCCGGCTGCTGGCCCGCCCGGAGGTCGCCGACGGCTCGGTCAGGGCGGTGTTCGCCTCGCTGGTCGATCCCGACGCCGTGGCCCAGGTGGCGAGCCTGCCGATCGGCTCGCCGGTGAGCGTGCGCGTCGGCGGCCGCATCGACACCCGCGCCCCCGGACCGCTGCCGATCGACGGCGTCCTCGAAGCCGTCGCCGCCGACCCCGACGGCGGCACCTGCGTCAGCGTGCGGACCGGCGGGCTCAGCGTGTTCGTCACCTCCCGCCGCATGCAGTACCGCGAGCTGGCCTCCTACACCAGGCTCGGCGTCGACGTCGCGGAGGTGGACCTGGTCGTCGTGAAGATCGGCTACCTTGAACCCGAGTTGTACGACGCGGCCGGCGACTGGCTGCTGGCCCTCACGCCGGGCGGGGTCGACCAGGACCTGACGCGGCTGCCGTACGAGCGGCTGGCCCGTCCCGTCTTCCCGCTGGACCGCGACTTCACCGCCGACCTCAGCGTCGTCACCGGCTGACCGGTGAAGGCCTGACACCCCGACCACGCGGCCCGGCCGGCGCCTTCGCCGGCCGGGCGGCGCTGCTCGCTCGCGACCGTGAAGAGGTGACATCCCGTGGCTCCCGATTCCACGAGCCCGGCGACTCCCCGCTCGTCATCCGATCCGGACGGCCGTGGCCGCCTCGTCGTGGCAGACGTGTTACGAAAGTCGTTTGGTCCGCCTGTCGGACACGTCTACCCTCTGGCCATGATCCAGATGAGGAATGACGAGTTGCGTAGCTATCAAGTGGGACCAGTACATGCCGAGCTTCGCGCGCTCACGGTAAGTGACGACCGTGAAAGTGTGCTCGAAGGGACGCCGCACCTACACCGTCGCTTTCGTCTGATGGGCATCGAGCGATGGCGGCGACGCCGCATTTGTATGTGCACGATCTCGACAAGCTCCGAGCCGATACAGAGGGGCGGGTCGAGGAGTGGCTGCCGCGAGAGACGGTTCACGCTCGACTGACGTCATGGTGGAAGCCCGAGGACATTGCAGAGCCTGGACATACGGTGCTCTCGGTGATGTGGTTCCAAACGGCTGCGCAGGATCCCTTCGCCCGCCTGGCCGCGATCGTGCGTCCGCTGGACTGGACTTCGCTCGCCAAGTTTGTCCCCTTTGAGGACTAGGTGTGGTGTCTCAGGAGGTTGGTTCCACGATGTCCTCGAACGTCAGTTGCTGCGGGACGGTGTCGAGCGGCTCCGGCGGCTGATCGAAGACGACGCGGTAGTCGCTGCCGATGGTTCGACTGATCGGTGGCTTCCCGCCCAGGGCGGCGTGCTGCCGCTCGTGGTTGTAGTAGTTCAGAAAATTTGCGAGGGCAACGCGGCGTTCGTGCTCGGAGGTGTAGTCGCGGACATAGGCCCACTCCCGGGCCAGGGTGCGGGTCTGCCGCCGCAATGCCTCCACCAGGTCAGCGATGCCCTCGGGGGTGCGGGCGGGGCTGCTGGTGGGGCGGGAGGAGTGGTCGAGCAGGCCGTTCTCGCCGTGCGCGCGCCAGCGGGCGTACCACTTGGCCAGGCAGCGGCGCGATAGCCCGGCCTCGGCAGCCCGCGTGAGCGGCTGTGCGTGGCGTCAGCGTGCGAACTTTTCGATGGCCGCCGGGGTGACGGGGGTGAAGAAGTTGACGAGGTTGCCGTCGGGGTCACGGAACAGCAGCGACCGGTTGCCCCAGGGCATCGTGGTGGGCTCGCTGACGAAGTCGGTGACGAAGCCGGTCAGGTTCTGGTGAACGCGGTCCACGTCGTCGACGAGGAACTCGGTGATCACGCTGTGGTTGTCCGCCGGGCGGGCAGAGCCCGGGGCGAACAGAGGGACGGTGCGGGTGCCGGCGATCGCGAGGGTGGCGCCCGCGGTCTTGAGTTCGGCGAAGTCCTCGGTGGCCCACATCGCCTGCACCTCCGTGGCTCGCTCGTAGAACTCGACGAGGCGCGCTACGTCGCTGGTGATGATGCGGATCGAGACGAAGTCCATGGGGATCTCCTTGGCTGTGATGGAGGCGTGCACGTCGCAGGCTAGGAGAAATACTGGACAGAATCAGTCCTGTATTCGCGTTAGGCTGCGAACATGCCTCGACCCGCCGGCCGCGTGCTGACACTCCTGGAGCTGCTGCAGTCGGGCGGCACCCGGACGGTGGCCGAACTCGCCGACCGGCTCGGCGTCGAAGGGCGCACCGTGCGGCGGTATGTGGACCAGCTGATCGACCTGGACGTGCCCGTGGAATCGGTGCGCGGCCGCTACGGTGGGTACCGGCTCGCCCCCGGGTACCGCTTGCCTCCGCTCATGCTCAGCGACGACGAGGCGCTGGCCGTGCTGCTCGGCCTGGTCGCCGGCCGCCGAGCAGGGTTGACGACGACGCAGCACACGGCAAGCGAGACGGCATCGGCGAAGATCCGGCGGGTGCTGCCCAAGCACCTCGCCCGTCGGCTGGACACGCTCCTGGAGGCTCTCGCCTTCACGGATCAGCCCGGTGAGTTCGCCACCCCGGACGCTGGAGTCCTGCTCACCATCGCCGATGCGGTGCGCCACCGCCGACCGGTCTCGATCCGCTACACCGACCGCGAAGGACGGCGCAGCGAACGCACGCTGCACGCGTACGGGGTCGTCGCTCACGCGGGCCGGTGGTACGTCACGGGCAAGGACCCCGACATCGGCGAGGACCGAACCTTCCGGCTCGATCGCATCGCAGACGCGAGGACCCTGCCCGGCTCATTCGAGGCGCCCGTGGGTCCCGATCCGGCGCAGCGCGTGTTGTCAGGGTTCGCCACGGCTGAGTACCGGCATGAGGTGACCTTGCGGATCCACGGGACAGTTGAGCAGATCCGCGCCCACCTTCCCGCCAGCGTCGCGAGCCTGGAGGAGCACGCGCCCACGGCAGACAAGGACCGGGCGACCGAGCGCTGGCTGCGCGTCGAACTACGGGCGGAGCGGCTCGACTGGTTGCCTCCGGCACTCGCCTCACTCGACTGTCCGTTCGTCATCGAGCGCCCCGATGAACTGCGCGACCTCGTCATCGCGCTCGCCGATCGCCTCGCGTCCTACGCCCGCCAAGCCTGACGGCGAGGAACCAGCGGTAGCCGCCGTCACCGAGGGCGACGAAGTCCCACCGGCGGGCATGACCGTGGACCACGACGAATTCTTCCGCGAGCACGTGCAGTTCGCCGGAAGCCGCGGAATGGGCTGCTCGCCGACCCCGCATGCCCGGGCCGACAGGTCTCCCACAGGCACTTCCTGCACTGGTCGTACGGCGACGCGACGACCAGTGCGGGACCGGCGGTGGCCTTCTCCGGTCCACCGCATCCGCGCCGACACCCGCTACGACATCAGAAGGCGGCATCAGCGCTCGACCACCTCAGCCCGACGGAAGCAGGAGCAGTCAGCAGCCCTGCGGGTCGACGCAGCCGGCGGCCAGCTCGTTCGGGGCGTCAGGGAGCGTCACCGACCTGACGACCTTGCGCGTGGGAAGGTCGACGGCGTGCAGCCGCCTGGCCGCGGGCTCGCTCACGTAGGCGGTGCCGCCCCGCACGTGGATGGCCGGACGGGGCTGCTGCCACTCCAGCGGCTCCGTCCACGCGCCCATGACCTTGATCTTCTCCACGACCGTGCCCTTGACCGGGTCGATCACGTGCACGGCTCCGTCGGTGCCGAGCACCAGCGCCTCGCCCTCCGGGCCGCGGGCCAGCGACCTGAACGTGTAGCTGGTGCCGAGCGGCACCAGCTTCAGCGCGCCCTTCTCGGTGTCGATCAGCGAGACCTGCTCCGGCCGTTCCAGCTCGGCGTCGCGGTCCTTCTTGTAGTCGCCCAGCACGATCGGCGAGGTGTCGGAGCCAGCCTGGTTGCCGATCCTGCCGTACTCGTCCGGGCTGGGGATCTTGGTGATCTCGCCGTCCTTGTACAGCAGCACGCCGTCCTCGCAGCCGATCACCACGGCCTCGTTCTCGGCGGTGGCCTCGCCGTGCACGCCAGGGCAGTTCTCGCTGCGGGCGATCTCCTTGCGTTCGCGGTCGAGGACGAGAATGCCGAGCCGCTTCTCCTCCGTGCCGAGCGTGACCACGAGCTCGCCGTTCTCCAGCTGGATGGCGACGCCGTGGTGCGGGGCCGCCGCCTTGTACACGCTGCTCGGCGGCAGGCCGTCGCCGAGTCGCCGCGGGTCGAAGCTGATGACCTGCCCGGTCCCGTCGGAGAACAGCACGGTACGGCCCGCGTGCCGGACGACGTGGCCTGGCTTGGCGCCCGCGAACTCGTCCGGCGTCAGCTCCGCGGAGACCGCGTCGAGCACGCGGAACCCGGTGGCCGTCGAGACGAGCACGTGGCGACCGTCACCCGCCGGGTTCACACGGTTGAAGCCCGGCAACGGGATGGTCCTGGCGAGCTCGAGCGTCTGCCCGTCGAGCACGTGCAGGCCGCCGTCGAAGGTGACGACCAGCGGGTCGGCCACGGTCAGCGCCGGGCTGGGCGGCGTGGGGGTGGCCGATGCGGGCGCGGCCACCGGCGCGGCGGCCGGCCGCGCCGCGCAGGCCGACACCAGGAGGCCGGCGGTGAGCAGGGCGGGGATCGTGATTCGCATGTCTTCCTTCAGTGAGTGAGAGCGTCGGCGATGGCTGTGGCGTTGGCGCGCATCATCTGCGTGTACGTGGGGGCGCCTCCTTGGGCGTCGGTGAGGGACTCGGAGACCAGCTCGACGATCCGCACCCGCAGCCCGGCCTGCTCGGCCATGACCCGGGCCAGGCGGTCGGGTTGCGAGGAGTCGGCGAAGACCGCGGGCACACCGGCCGCGCGGACCGCGTCCGACAGCGACTTCAGGTCGGAGGCGCTGGGGGAGGCGAGCGTGGTGCCGCTGGGGATCACGGCGCCGACGACGGTGAAGCCGTAGCGCTCGGCGAAATAGCCGAAGACGTGATGGTTGGTGACCAGCTTTCGCCGCTCGGGCGGGATGGCCGCGAACCGGGCCGCCATCCAGGCGTCGAGCTCCTCCAGTTGCCTGCGGTAAGCGGCCGCGTTCGCGCGTACAGCGGAGGCGTCGACGCCCTCGACCTCCGCGATGACTCGCTCGGCGATCAGGTCGACGGCCCTGGCCATCCGGCGGGGGTCGGTCCAGAAGTGCGGGTCGAGCTGCCCGGACTGGCCGTCGGCCCGGTAACGGAGCGGGTCGACGCGCTCGCCCACGGCCAGCGACGGCACCCCGGCTTCACGCGCCGCCTGGACGTGGCGCAGCACGCCTTCCTCCAGGCCGAGACCGTTGTAGACGAGCAGCGCCGCCCGCTCGATCCGCGCGGCCTGCCGCGCCGAGACGCCGAAGGAGTGCGGGTCGGCGTCCGGCCTCATCAGCACGCTCACCGTGGCCTCGGCGCCGACGATCTGGCGGGTGACGTCGCCGAGGATGTTCGTGGTGACGACGACGCCCGAGCGCGCGCCGCCGTCGCAGCCCGTCAGGAGCACGGCGACCAGCGTCAGGAGCGTGGCGAACAGGGGAATCCTGGTCATCGGCCGGTCTCCACCATGTGCGTCGGACGGAAGTCGAGGGTGAAGGTGCGGGCGCGGCGCAGGCGGTCGTTGTAGTCGATCTCGTGCACGGCCCGCCCGGCCGGGTCGTTGACGTAGGCGCGGGTGGTGTCCACCTGGATGGACCCGCCTCCGCCGCCGCTCAGCGGCTTGGTGCTCGCGATCCGCTTGCCGGATCCCGGATCGAAGGCGTGCAGCACGCCACCGGCGTCGAGCGTCAGTACCGGCGAGCCCGCCCCTGCCGTGTTGACCGCCACCATCGGGCCGGTCTCGAGGAACTTCCACGCCTTCGCGGAGACGTCGAGCAGCCAGGTCCCCCTGGTGCCGGCCCGCGCGGCAAGCGTCGTACTGCCCGGCCGGTGACTGAACGCGGTGGCGCGCGGCGCCTTCGCCGGGTACCCGATCTTCTCAGCGGTGAAGCCGCCCTTCCCTGTGACGTTCCCGCTGATCAGCAGGGCACCGTCCGCGCAGCCGAGCACCGCCCCGCGTCGCGTCACCGCGTGCCCTCGTGGCTCGCGGCACGGCTCGGCCAGCCTGGCGACGGGCGCGCCGTCCCGGCGGCGCACCTCGACCGCGTCGCCCCGCGCGACCAGCAGCCGCTCCGCGTACGGCACCGCCAGCACAGCACCGGCCTGGCTCGTGTGCGTCACCTCGCCCTTCTCCAGGCGGGCGCGGTCGAGAACGAGCGCGCCGCCATCGGCGAAGGACAGCGCGGTGACGGCGGTGTCTCCGGCGGCGGCCGGCCGTCCGCCTCCGGAGACGGTTCCGACCAGCCGTGGCCGCGCCCGGTAGTAGTGGACGTGGTCGCCGTGGTCCACGGTCCAGGCGCCGCTGTCCACGATGTGCGTGGCCGCCGGCGTGGACAGGTAGGCGAAGCGGCCGTCCCCGGTGATCGCCCCGACGTCCCTGACGGTGCCGAGACTCTCGACCTCGCCGGTGATCAGGTCGAGGACGCGCACGCCGCCCGTTCCGCTGTCGGCCAGCACCAGCCGCGACTGCGCCTCGGCGCTCTCCTCGGCGCCTGCGACGTACCCGTGCGGCACCGCCTCGTGCGTCTCCTCGCGCACGGTGTGCTCGGCGCAACCGGCCACCGCGATCACGGCCAGCGCGACGAACACCTCCCTGCCTCCTCCACGGCCTCCTCCACGGCCCCGGCCTTCTCCACGGCCTTCTCCACGGCCTTCTCCGCGCCCGGACGCGCGGCCGCGGCCTGCCTGGAGTGCGGGCGCGCCGGATGTCGTGGACCCGGGCGTGCGGTCGGCGGACGGCGTCGCCGTCTGCCGCCTCATGCCGACCGCCCCGGACGCGGGCGCGCGGGGAGCCCCGGACGCAGGCTCGAGGTCAGCGCCGATGCGAAGAACAGGGCCACGGCCACGGCGGCGATCGTGGCGCCCGCCGCGGTGCCCAGGTGCCACGAGAGCACGAGCCCGCACACCGTGGCCAGGGCACCGATCAGCGCCGCACCCAGCATGATCACCGGGATGCGTCGCGCCCACAGTGCCATGGCCGCGGGCGGCGCGACGAGCAGGCCGAACACCAGCAGGGTCCCGACCACGTGGAAGGAGGCCACGATGGCCAGCGTCACCAGCCCGACCAGCAACGCCTGCGCCAGGCGTGGGCGCAGACCCAGCGTGGACGCCTTGCGCGGGTCGAAGGCCAGGGCGACGAAGCAGCGGTGCCCCAGCACGGCGAGCGCGACGGCGATCACCAGCGCGGCCGCGAGCAGCCGCAGGTCCTGTGCCCTGACCGCCAGGACGTCGCCGAACAGGAACGCGGTGAGGTCGACGGCGAAGGACTCGGCGTGCGAGACGATGATCACTCCCAGGGCGAGCATGCCGGCGAACAGCAGTCCGATGCTCGTGTCCTGGGACAGGCGCGGCGACCTGCTCAGCACCGTCACTCCCAGCGCCATCGCGCCCGCGCTGAGCGCGGCGCCGGCCAGCAGGTTGCCGCCGGTCAGCGAGGCGAGCGCCACGCCGGGCAGCATGCCGTGCGACATCGCGTCGCCCAGGAAGGCCATGCCGCGTAACACCACCCAGGTGCCGGCCAGCGCGCAGATCGACGAGACCAGGACTCCGGCCCACAGGGCATGACGCACGAAAGCCACCTCAAACGGATCAAGGAGGTATTCCATGGCGACACACCCTACAATGAAAACCGTTATCGATTTCAAGGAGGTTGATGTGACAGTCGCCCTGCGCGCCCTGAGCGCCGGCTACCGGCGCCGGACGGTGCTGCACGAGATCACGGCGAACCTGCCCGGCGCCGCCGTGACAGCCGTCGTCGGGCAGAACGGCTCAGGCAAGTCGACACTGCTTGCCGTACTGGCCGGAGTCGTCAAGCCTTCAGCGGGCTCGATCGAGCACGCCAGCCGCCGGATCGGCTTCGTCGTGCAGCGCAGCGCCGTCTCCGACACCCTGCCGATCACCGTGCGCGAGACCGTGGCGATGGGACGCTGGAGCCACCGTGGTCCCTGGCGGCGCCTGTCACGTCACGACTGGGCGGTCGTCGACGACTGCATGGCCAGGCTGGACGTGCTCGACCTGGCCAGGCGTCCGCTCGGCGAGCTGTCGGGCGGTCAGCGGCAGCGGGTGCTCGTCGCCCAGGGCTTGGCGCAGGAGCCCGACCTGCTCCTCCTCGACGAGCCCGAGTCGGGACTCGACGCGGCGGCCCAGCGGCGCATCGCCGGCGTCATCAGCGAGGTGGCCGCCTCCGGCATCACGGTCGTCCAGGCCACCCACGACCTCGCGGCCGCGTCCCGCGCCGACCACTGCCTCCACCTGGAAGACGGCAGGCTGCGTGAAGCCCCGTAGGACCGCCGGCGTGTACGCGCGGCGCCGGGACGAGCCATGCTCGCGCAGCCGGTGCCCGGCCCCGGGGCGGGTCTGGCCTGCGGCGTCACGGTCGGCCTCGCCTCACCTCACCTCACCGAGCCGGCCCCGGCCGACCGGACTTGATCGAGCAAGGCGGTTACGATTCCGGCAATGGACGCAATCTTCCCGCCCAAGCTGAACAGAGGCGACGTCATACGAGTGGTGGCACCGGCCAGGTCCCGCGCGATGGTGACGGAGCACGACCACACCGACATCATCGAAGCCCGCTTCGCCGATCTCGGCCTGACGCTGTCCTATGGTCGCCACGTCGACGAACGGGACGCCTTCGACTCCTCCGGCATCGCCTCTCGGGTCGCCGATCTGCACGAGGCGTTCGCGGACCCCTCGGTCGCAGCGATCATGACGGTGATCGGCGGCTACAACTGCAACGAGCTCCTGCCCTTCCTGGACTGGGAACTGATCCGCGCCAACCCGAAGATCCTGTGCGGATACTCCGACATCACAGCCCTGCAGAACGCCATCCTGGCCCGGACGGGCCTGGTCACCTACTCGGGGCCGCACTGGTCGACGTTCGGGATGCGCGATCACTTCGAGCAGACCCTGCGGTGGTTCACCGACGTGGTGTTCGGCGGCGCTCCGGTCACCCTGACCCCGGCAGCCGAGTGGAGCGACGATCTGTGGTTCCTCGACCAGGACAAGCGTGACCTGATCCCCAACGAGGGGTGGTGGCCGATCCGGTCGGGCACCGCCGAGGGAAGAATCGTCGGCGGCAACCTCTGCACCCTCAACCTGCTGCAGGGCACGCCCTCCATGCCCTCGCTCGACGGCGCGATCCTGATCGTCGAGGACGACTTCGAATCGCATCCGGCGACCTTCGCCAGGGACCTGACCTCACTCCTTCAGCTTCCCGACGCCGCCGGCATCCGGGGGCTGGCGATAGGGCGCTTCCAGAAGGCCAGCAACATGACCCGCCCGCTGCTGGAACAGATCGTCGCCGGCCAGCCGTCTCTGGAGGGCGTCCCCGTCCTCGCCAACCTCGACGTGGGTCACACCTACCCCTTGGCCACGTTCCCGATCGGGGGTACGGCCCGGCTCACCGTCGACGGCGACGAGGCCGGCCTGATCTTGCGGCATCACTGACGCGGCCACATCGGCCGGGCGCATGGTCGGCGTGGTCGCTGACGTACGGCCGGCTGGTGGAGGAATCCTCGGGGAAGGCATGGGACGATCTCCAGGTGATCGGTCACATCGGGATCAACGTGCCGGACCTTCCGACAGCGAAGGCGTACTACGACGAGATCATGCCGCTGGTGGGCTTCGAGGAGTTCTTCAGCGCCGACGACGAGTTCTCCTACAGCCCGGCCGGCGGCAAGCGCGGCACGTACCTGTTCGTCTATCGGGCTCTCGGGGACGGCGACTACTCGCGGCACCGGACCGGACTTCAGCACATCGCCTTCATGGTGAAGACGCGGTCGGCCGTGGACGCGGTGCACGCCCGCGCGGTCGGGCTCGGCGCCACGGTGCTGCACGAGCCACGGCACTTCCCCGAATACCCGCCGCCCTACTACGCGACCTTCTGGCTCGACCCCTTCGGGATCATGCTGGAAGCCGTGTGCCACCACGACCGGGACTGACCGCGGCAGGTGCCATGTCGCCCGCCGGCGCAGCGCTGCCGCTGTGTTCAGCCGCGTCAAGATCCGGACAGCTGCGCTGGTGATCGACCAGCTGGTCACCCGACCGGGCCCCACCGCACACCCCGCCTCGGCAGCGGCCGCTCGATGTAGGCCCACCAAGGCGATTCAGCGCTGGACGAAGTCGCCTCGACTCCGCCCGATCGCCGGCACAAACTCGGATCATGGCGCCCAGAGCAGCGTACGACGAGATCGCCGACTGGTACGAAGCGGAGTTCCTGGCCAGACAGCAGGATGACCCGCGGGGACTCGGCCGCGCGCTGCGCGATCTGCTCGGGCCGGGCGGCGGGGTCTGCGTCGAGGTGGGGTGCGGCACCGGTGTGCACGCCGCCGCGGTGCGCGAACTCGGCTGGACACCGGTGGGCCTCGACCTGTCCGCGGGGATGTTGCGGCACGCGAGGGCTCGGCTGCCGGTCGCGCTCGCCGACGCCGAGCGGCTGCCGATACGCGACGGCGCCGTGCCGGCGGTCATCGCCATGATGGTCCACACCGACATGCCGGGGTATCCGGCGGTGCTGCGCGAGGTCGCCAGGATCCTCCAACCCGGTGGCGTGTTCGTGCACGTCGGTGTGCACCCCTGCTTCTGCGGCGGGTTCGCCGATCGCGGCGACCCGGAGGCGGTGGTGATCCGTCCCGGCTACCTCGACGGGCACTGGACCAAGGCGTCGTGGACGGACCAGGGGGTGCGGGACAAGGTCGGTGCCACGCACCGTCCGCTGCCGGAGCTCCTGCACGCCTTCCTCGAGGCGGGCCTGACGCTCGACCGCTTCGCGGAAGGCGGCAGCCCGGCTCCGGTCATGTTCGCGATCAAGGCCCGCAACGGCGACCGCCCCGCATGACCCGTAGGGCGCGGCCCGTGCCTGCCGAATTCCGGTGGCACCTGTCCGCGAGCCTCGCCGGAAGGCGGCGCCGATCAGGGCGCATGGCCCTCGGCGATCCAGCGGGCGAACAGGTCGACGTGCTCGGCGGGCCAGGCGCCGTCGCAGGGCATGCTGCCCTTGCGGAGCCGGGCCAGGATGGCGTCGGCGTGCCGTACGACGTCTTCGTGGGACCACAGGTCGAAGACGAAGCTCATCGACCTGCGGTCCATCTCGCGGAACAGCGGCTTGATGTGGTCGGCGAAGCCGACCGGCTCGTCCGATGCGGGAAGGCGCACCTCCGTCCTTTCGGCGGGCGGGGCCAGCGCCGAGACGCGCGAACCCGGTCTGGCCTCGCACACCCACCACCATTGCGGTACCGGCATGTGCGGGGGCGGTGTCGCGCCGGGCTGCGAGTTCTCCAGCGCGATCCTGGAGCCCCATTCGATGTAGGCGGCGAACGCGGCGCGGAACTCGGGATCGGTGGGCAGCCCCGCGTCGTCGGCGGCCCGGCTGATGAGCTGCGCCCAGCGGGATCGCCACTGTTCGGTCAGCGCCTTGCCCGCGTGCTCGGCGACCATGTGGTCGTATCCGCCGTACTGCTCGGTGTAGAGCTTGGGGCCGCCGAAGGTCTCGGCGAGCCAGGCGGCGACACGCTGGGGATGGTCCGGCGACATCCGGGCGAACAGCGGCCCGAGCAGGTCGTCATGCGGCACGTACTTCTCGTAGAAGATGCGGGTCATCCGCGTCAGGGCGGGCAGCCCGCCGGCCCACTCGAACAGCGTGGGCTCCTCGGAGAGCGGCGGGTCGGCGAAACCGACGTGGTAGTGCATGCCGCTGCAGATGGGTTTGTTCCGCGAGTGGCCGCACCTGCAGAGGCTGTAGTGCTCCCTGGAGTCGTCGCCGTCGAGCGGGATGCCGCCGGTGATCCGGTACGGGCCGTCCTTGGACACCTCGATCGCGGGCTCGCGTCGCGGGACGGGAGCCGTCCCGCCGTCGATCGCCTGCCCCAGCGCGCCCGACGGGCAGGCCCGTACGGCGCGGACGATCTCGTCGGCCCTGCCGCCGCTGGGCGCCACGAACGGCTCCTCACCAACCCGGAACACGGTGGGCAGCCGGTCGGTGCAGAAGCCCGAGTGGGCGCAGATGCCGCGGTTGTCGAGCACGGTGACCTGCACGCCCTCGTAGGACTCCTGCCGGTCGGGCACCCGGGCGGGATCCTTGTCGCCCTTGAACCCGATGCGGGCGTGGCTGCCGTCGCACAGCGGCTTGACGGCGGAGGCGCCGCATCGGCACAGGGCCATCTGCGGGAACGTCTGGATGGGCTCGCCCAGCCAGTTGGTGATCTTCGTGGGATTGGTGACCAGGTACGGCCCGTCGGCCGCGACGTCGATCCGTGTCTCCAGATCGCCTTGGAGGCCGGCCAGTTCCTCGATCCTGGCCGCCATGGCCGCGGGGTCCTCCGCGAACAGGCAGGCCAGGTGCTGTAACGCGGCCGTGGCCTCGATCAGGCCCTCAGGAGCTCCTGGCCGGGCGCGCAGCTGCGTGGCGTCCTTGGCCAGTTCCCACAGCCGCTCGGCGGGCGAGCCGGTCTCGGCGACCTCCGGCTCCGTCCCGACCTCGAGCCCCGCCATGGACTCCCGGTCCGGTCCCGTCGCCGCTTCCTCGACGGCGGCGGCGAGGGGCCGGATCACCGTCTCGGCCAGCGGTTCGCCGGGCGCCAGGTCGCGGTTGAGCAGGCGCGCCCGCGCCAGCAGGGCGGCCGTGCTCATCGTGCCCCGAACAGCGCGGTGTAGTGCTTCATCTCCTCGATCTGCGAGAAGAAGGGCTTGACCGCGGTGAAGAACTCGCCGAACCGGGCGCTGCGGCGAAAGCCCTGCTCGTGCCCCTCGACCGAGTCCCATTCGATGCGGACGGTGTAGTGCTCGGGCTCCTCGACGCCGCGGGCGATCTCGTAGGCCAGGCAGTGCGGGTCGGCGTCGAGGACGCTCGACGCCGTCTTGTACGCCTGCTCGAACTCCCCGGCCCGGTCGGATGGAACGGTGTATCGGATGTACTCGATGACCACGATAGAACCTTCTTCAGTACTGTGGTGCGAGACGAACTTTCATTACATTACAGCATTGTAATGAAACTAGGGGCTGGATCATGACACGAAGGACCGGACGAGCGCGGGACTCCTCCATCGACGACCGGATCCTGGCCGTCGCCCGACGGCATCTGTCGGTGTACGGGTACGAGCGCATGTCGCTGGCCGCCGTCGCCCAGGAGGCAGGCACCACCCGTCCAGCCCTGTACCGCCGCTGGCCGGGCAAGGCCGAGCTCGCCGCCGCGGCGGTCGCGAGCATGGCCGAGGAGGAGGAAACGAGCCCGCCGCGGGATCCCTACACCGCCCTGGTGGCCGAACTCGCCGACTTCGAGCGCGGGGTCTCCAGGCCAGGCCGGCTCTCGCTCGTCGGCAGCATGCTCCAGGACACGACGCAGCCCGAGGTCCTGGCCCGCTACAGGGCCCGCGTGGTGGCCCCGCGACGCCGCCGCCTCCTGGCCATCCTCCAGGCCGCCAAGGACGGCGGCCTCATCGACGCGGACGCCGACCTGGAGGTCGCCGTCACCATGTGCACGGGAAGCTGGTACGGCCGCGCACTGGCCGAGTCCACCCCGCCGCCGCGCTGGCCGGAACGTACCGCGGCCCTGGTCTGGCGCGCCCTCGGCGGCCGGTGACGACCGGCTCTCCCGAGGGCGCGTGTCACCCCAGGCTCGTCTCCCGGTCCTCGGGTCGCGCCCGACCGGCGGCCGCCGGGCGGGTGGCCGCGGTCCCCTCGGTCCCCTCGGTCAGCGGAGGTTGAACGCGCGGAGGGTGGTCTGCCTGACGCGGTTGCCCGCCGCGTCCCACGCCTCCACCTTCAGGCTCACCGCGCCCTTGGTGGCGCGGTAGGCCGGGTACCTCGCGCCGGCGGTGTAGACGCCATCCCGGCTCCGCTTGAGGTCGGCGGGCTGCCAGGTGGCGCCGTCGTCGGTGCTGGTCCACAGCCGCACGCCCGAGATCGCCGGCATCGTCGCCGCCGACGGCCCGTGGTAGGCCTCCAGCTCGAACGTGTGCCTGCGCCCGGCCGCGACGGTGTTCGCGGCGGACAGGCTGTCACCGAGGTCGTAGCTGACGTAGACCGCCGGGGTGGTGCGGCACTGCTCGACCAGCCCGTCCACGAACCAGGCGTAGCAGTTGGAGCCCGGCCTCAGCTGCTCCTTGGCCGGCGGGGCGGTGAACGTCCACTCGATGTCCTGCAGGTCGTTCTTGGCCGTCAGCCGGTAGACGCCCTGCTCCTTGGGCAGAGGGTAGCGCGGCAGCGTGTCGAACCCCGGCAGGGGGGCGTTCGGGATCTCCTTGCCGTCGCGGTACAGGTGCAGGTCGTACCGGGGCGCCAGGTCGCCGAACGCGACGCCGTCGTCGCGCCGTTCCCCGACCCCGCTGACCATGGACGGCGTCACCCACAGGTTGCCGTCGTGCATGCAGATCGCGCACGGCACCCCGATGACGAGCTGCTGGAGCGGGGCCGCGTCCGGGTCGCCGCCGAGCGCGTACAGCTTGTCGGAGGCCGTCGAGGCGCCCGGCGTGCTCGGGGTGGCGAACCACTGCTGGCGGGTGCTGCCCGGCTGGTCGAAGACGTCGGCGCGGTATCGGGTCTCCTGGACCTCCGCGCCGGGTTCGGACGTGACGAGAGCGGACATGCCCGCCTCGCTCACGATCTTGGGGTCGTGGCCGTCGAGATGGCGAAGTCGGCGCCGTGGAACTGCCGCCCGTCGGAGTCGGTGAAGCAGCTGTCGACCCCGATCTCGCCGAAGCACTCGCCCTCGCCCATGTGGTCGCGCAGGAACTCCAGGGACCGGTCCAGCTCGTGGTTCCCGACTGTGGTGAACTCCACCTTGATCTTGTTCAGGAACTCGATCGTGGGCTCGTCGGCGTGGTAGGACACCTCGGTCGGCCAGCCGCGTCAAGGCCATCGTCGCCAACGTGCACGAGGGAGGCAAGGCCGGAGACGACTACAACGGCTGCGCCGACCAGAAGAGCGGGCCGATCTGGGACTTCGCCGCCAACGCCTCGCCCGACATCGACGTCATCGTCACGGGCCACTGGCACTGGTACTTCACCTGCTCGCTACCCGACCCGGCGGGTAACCCCCGCCCTGTCGTCGAGGCCGCCAACCACGGCCGCCTCATCAACGAGATCAACTTGAAGCTCGACCACCGTACCCGCGACGTCATCAGGTCCGAGACCACCGCGGTCAACCACCCCGTGACCCGCGACGTCACCCCCGACCCCGCCATGGTGAAGCTGGTCGACCACTGGAACGCCAAGCAGAAGGAGACCTACGCCAAGCCGTACGGGACCATCACCGGCGACCTCACCAGGACCCGCGACGCGACGGGGCAGAGCACGCTCGGCAACACCGTGGCCGACGTGGCCTACCTCGACTCGCAGCGAACCGAGGGCGGCCAGGCCGACCTGGCCATGGTGGCCGCCGCCCCGACCAAGGGCTCCAACTCCCTGCGCGGCGACCTGAGGTTCGCCAAGGGCACCAACCCCGCCGACAGCGACGGTCAGGTGCTCATGGGCGAGTCGTGGGCGGCGTGGGGTTACGCCAACCCGGTGCTCACGGTCTCGGTCAAGGGCTCGCAGATCGAGCAGGCCCTGGAGCAGCAGTGGCAGACGCAGGCCAACGGCACCGTGAAGTTCGCGCCGCTGGCCGTGTCCAAGAACGTCCGCTTCTCCTACTCCGCGAACCGGCCCGTCGGGGACCGGGTCAACCCCGCCGACGTGATCGTGAACGGGCAGCCGCTCGACACCGGCAGGACCTACCGGCTCGCCGCGCTGGCCTACACGCTGCTCGGCGCCGACGGCTACACCGCCTTCGCCGGGTACACCGACGCCGTGCGCGGCAACCGCGACTACGAGGCCATGCGGGCCTACCTGCGGCAGGGGCCGGTGGCCCCGCCCGCCCTGGACCGGGCGGTGCCGCTGATGTAGGACTCCGGGCGCGGGGGACCCGCGTCCCCCGCACCCGCGCGGGCTCGCCCGGACGGTATCGCGATGGTCCGTGACCTGCAGCCGACCGTGCTGATCGACAATCGGCTGGAGACCGACGGCGGCGGCCCCGGCTCCATCGTGACCGGTTCGCCGACCGACTACAGCGGCGACTTCGCCTCCCGGAGCAGCTGATACCGGTCGACGGCATCCGTGCCGAGGACGGCAGCCCCGTGCCCTGGGAAGCCTGCGTCACGATCGACGACAACTGGGGCTGCACCGCGGGCGACGACCTGTGGAAGCGCCCGGAACAGCTGATCACCAAGCTGGTCGAGTGCGTGGCCGAGGGCGGCAACCTGCTGCTCATTCGGTCGTAGAGCGGAGTGCCACCGCGGCGGCGCAGCAGGCGAACGTGAGCACAGCGACCACGGCGAGCAGGCCCCCGGTCGCGCGCACCTCGCCGGCGCCGGCGAGGTCGCCGGCCACACGGACCGCCACGGAGGCGTGCAGCAACGCCAGCGGCGCGTACAGCACCGGGTGGTACGGCAGGCGGACCCGCAGCACGGCGGGCAGGATCACCGGCGCGTGCCCGAACAGCATCGACATGACGAAGCCCAGGAACAGCGCGTGCAGTGCCGCGTCGTACAGGAAAGAGCCGGCTGCCAGGCCCGTAACCGTCCACAGCGCTCCGGCGACCGCCAGCCAGCCGTACCCGGTCAGCAGGCACACGGCCGCGTAGCGGGACAGCCCTCGGGCGCGCACGGTGCGCCGGGCGACGTCGTGCCAGGCCAGCCAGACGGCCACCGCCAGCAGGCCGGCCCCGGTGATCCGCGCGCCCGCGGCGGGCTGCCAGATCGAACCGGCGGCGCCGACGCCGAGCAGCGCGGCCGCGCCGGTCAGGACGCGGGCCGCGCCGGGCCGCAGCGCGCCCACGTGGGTCAGCTCCAGTCGCTCCCCGGCGATGGTCAGGACGTGGAAGGCGGCGAACCAGACGACCAGCTCCGGTACCGGGCGGCCGGCCAGCCACAGCAGCCCGCCAACGTACCAGGCCAGCGCACCGCCCAGCTGCAGGAGCGTTTCACGACTGAGACGTCGTCCCAACAGAGCCAGGTAGACCCCTGCCAGCCACCCCGCGCCGGCGGTCAGCGCCACCCTCCCCGGCAGCTCAGCGCCGCCCACCAGGCAGAACGCACCCAGCGCCGACAGGCCGGGGGCAAGGTATCCCCAAGACCGGCGCAGTGCCACCGCGCGCTCCAAGCTGATCAGCGTGCCCAGGAAGCCCAACGCCATCAGCGGCCCGTGCTCGCGGGCCAGCGCCTCGGGTACGGGGACTTCGGGCAGCAGGAGCGCGAGTCCACCGTAGAGGCCGGCGAGCACAGAGACAACGGCACCGGCCAGCATCGGAAGCCGACCCGCGGCCGGACGGGCGCGGAGCCGCGCGGCGCTCGGTTGGGGGAGCGGGCGGCGGTCCGGGGAGGATGCCGTCGTCGGTTGTTCGGACACGGTCGTTCTCTTCGCTCTGACGGGCCGCAGGCCGTCCAACGCCCGGGCAACTGCTTGCCCGATCTGGACGGTCAGGTGGACTGCCGGATACGTCGGCCGGTGGCCTCCACCGTGGTGACGAGGATGAAGTGGTCGCGGCTGCGCGCCCACGGCGTCAGCGGCAGGCTTTCCAGCCGGGCGATCTGCGCCGGATCGTCGGCGACACGCGCCGGCCCCACAACGGTGACCGACCAGCCGGTCCGCTCCTTGGAGTCGAAGTCGTCGACCTCGAAGGCCACGACCGCACGGCGGGTGGCGGCGGCCAGCTTGGAACCGGCCGCCGCGCGGATGACGATGTCCTCCCCGTCCAGGCAGAAGTTGACCGGCTGCACAGCAGGCAGGGCACGGTCGGTGAAGACAATCCGCCCGATCGGGCGTGAGGGCAGCAGGCGCATGCACTCCTCGTGGGAAAGCACCTGCAGGCCGGCCGAGTCGAGTTCCATACCGCCAGCCTGCCAGCGCCCCTATGCGCGAGTTAGGGACGAAAGTCCCGTGACAGCCGCCGATCGCCCTCGGTCGCGGAGACCGCGGACCGTCCCCACGCGGAATGGCAGGCGCGTGCCGAACGCCCTGAAAGATCGGGTCCAAAGTCCCGCCGCGAAGGGGACCTGTGGCGGTGACGGCGGGCCTGGCTTCGGATCTACTGTTTCGGTCATGTCCGATGAGCGCCACCTGATCCGCTGCCGGCTCGGCACGCGGCCGGTGGAGCCCATGACGGGCATGCATCCTGACGGGCGGCGAGTCGCACGTGTGAAATCCCATCCTCCGGACCCGCCGCCCGTCCACCTCGCTGTCACGGGTCACCGGTTTCGCGACCCCCATGACCGGCTTGCACGTCCGACGCGTCTTCGACGAGCGGTGTCCCGCGGCCTGATCCGCTCGTAGCGGCCCCCTGCGGCACTCGTCACCGACGACGAACGGACCTCACCTCATGCTCGAAGACCTCCACGCGGCCATACGCCGCGACCCCGCTCTGTACGGCCACCACAAGCTGGAGGGCATCCTCGCGGGCGTTTCCGCAAGCGCGGCCCTGCATGCCGCGTCCGCCGTCGCCGCCTGCCCGGAGAACGAGGGCCGGCTCGTCGTCGTGGTCGTCCTGCCCGCCACCGGCCTGCTGGTACGGGCGATGCGGGACGAGCACGTCACCCTGTGGGCACTGGCGGACGAGCTGGCCTCGGCGACCACCTCCGGCGAGATCGTGAGCACGTCATCGGCGCTGAACGCCCTGTTCCAGTCACACCTGCACAAGGAGAACGACGTCCTGCTGCCCGCCCTCGCCGACCATGGCGTCGACCTGGCGGCCCTGCTCGGCGACGCCCACGAGATCCTCGGCGAACCGGCCGCCGGCTCCTGCTGCGGATGCGGCGGCACGGAGGACGTGGCGGACGTACCCGTCGCCGAACTCGACGTCCGCCGGCTGATCCCGGCCCGGCGCCACGAGCAGATCTTCGCCGCGTACGTTGTGGCGTTCGGCCACCTGAATGTCCGCCACCAGCGAGGTCACCGCCATAGCCGTGCCCGCGGGGATGACGCGCATGGTCATGCCCGCCGCTCGGTGCCCGGCCACCGTGCACCAGCCGTTCACGGCCTCGCCCAGCGGCTCGAGATTCAGCGTGGCGCTCTCGCCGGAGGCCGGCATCGGAGAGCCGTCCGTCCCCGTGCACTGCGCGCCGTCAGCCGCCGCGCGGCCACTGGCGAACCAGCGGTTCAGCGGGTGCCAACCTGCTCGGCCGTGCGACGGGCAGCCGCTGAGCGGACCACGATCACCGTCAGGGCCAGGGTGAGCGCGGCGGTGATCGCCAGGAGGGCCAGGCCGAGGCCGTAGGAGCCGAGCTGTCCGTAGATGAAGCCCATCACCAGCGGCGGCACGAACCCGCCGAGGCCGCCGGCGGCGCCGACCAGGCCGGTGACCGTGCCGACCTTGTCGGGGGGTGCGACTTGGGCGACGAGGGCGAAGGTGGCGCCGCTGCCCGCGCCGAGCGCCGCAGCCATGGTCAGGAACGCGATCGTGCCGATCGGCATGAGGCTGGGCGTGAGCGCCTGCACCCCCGCCATGACGGCGATGAGGACGAACACGCCGGTCAGCACAGGGATGGGGCCGACGCGGTCGGACAGCCAGCCGCCGAGGGGACGGGCCAGGACGGCCAGGACGACGAACCCGGCCATGCGGTTGGCGGCGTCGGCGAGCTCGAGGCCGTAGCCGGTTTGCAGGTAGGCGGGCAGGTAGACGGAGAAGGCGACGTAGCCGCCGAACGCGACCGCGTACAGCACTCCCGCC
The DNA here is from genome assembly GCF_040610675.1 of Nonomuraea sp. NPDC003804. Taxonomy (NCBI): domain Bacteria; kingdom Bacillati; phylum Actinomycetota; class Actinomycetes; order Streptosporangiales; family Streptosporangiaceae; genus Nonomuraea; species Nonomuraea sp. NPDC003804. Next base: position 80,156 of record NZ_JBEXMT010000017.1, on the reverse strand, counting down.
TGCCACGTGATCGCCAGCTTCAGGGTCGCGGCCATGCGCGTCGCGAGCGGCTGGGTGGCGACCGTGCGGCCGGGGGCGTCCCGCAGGACCAGCCACGCGACGATGGCGTAGGCGGCCAGGACGACGGCGGTGATCAGGAACGGGGTGGCGGCGCCGCCGGTCCGCACCAGGGTGACGGTGGTCAGCGCGCTGATCGCGGTGCCGCCCATCCCGGCGCCGAAGACCCCGACCGCCAGCCCGCGCCGGTGCGGCGGGAACCAGGCGTTGACGAACGGCACTCCGACAGCGAACACGGTGCCCCCGATGCCGAGGAAGAACCCACCGATCAGCAGCGCGGCCAGTGAGGTCTGCCCGAACAGCCCGATGAACAGCACGGGGACGATGGTGGCGGCGGAGATCAGCGGGAACATCACCCGCCCGCCGAAGCGGTCGGTGAGCGCGCCAACGGGGATGCGGCCCAGCGAGCCGACGATCACCGGTACGGCGACCAGCAGCGCCTGCTGCCCGGACGACAGGCCGAGCAGCTCTTTGAAACGGGGGCCCAGCGGGCTGAGCAGGGCCCAGGCCCAGAAGTTCACCGCGAACCCCAGGGTCGCCAGGGCGAGCATCAACGCGGGCCTGCGGCCACGGGTGGCGGCCGGTGCGTTTGTCATGTCTTCCTCACGTGATCGTGGATTCATGGGTGGGCGCGGCTGCGTGCCGTAGATGTCCCGGTCTCATCTCAGAGGTCCTGTCCATGGCGGGGTATGGACCAAGGTCCCCACCTCGGGGGACCTAGGACGCGTAGAGGTGCCGGGCGAGGTCGCTCTGGTAGGGGAAGCTGCCTGGCTCGTAGCCGCACCAGGGCTCCTCGGCGAGCACGTCGCCGGTGCAGGCGTACGCGCGGGACCGGGAGCCGCCGCAGATGGTCCGGAACTCGCATGCCCCGCATCGCCCGCCGAGCCGGTCGGCGTCGCGTAGGGCGGCGAACAGGGGCGCGGACCGGTAGATGTCGGTCAGCGGCCGATCGCGTACGTTGCCCGCGCCCAGCGGCAGGAATCCCGACGGGTGCACGGTGCCGGTGTGGGAGACGAACACGAAGCCGCGCCCGGCGTTCACGTCGATGGGCGGGCGGCGCACCCGGCTCTGGCCGATCAGCCCGGCGCGCTGCGCCCGCCGGTGCAGGTCCTGGTAGAGCGGTCCCAACGTCTGGGCGTGGTCGGCGCCGTGCTCGGCCAGGATCAGCCGTTGCACGGCCACGCGCCGGAAGTGGTGGGCCTCGGTGGTTTTGACCGGGATGGTGGTGCCGAGGTCGTACAGGAAGTGCAGCACGTCCTCTGCCTCGTGAGGGCTCAGCGCGGACAGGGCGCGGCCCCGGCCGGTGGGCACCAGGAAGAACACACTCCACAGCAGCGCGCCCTGGTCGCGTACCAGGCGGGCGATGTCGGGCAGCCGCACGAGGTTGCGGCGCGTGACCGTCGTGTTGATCTGCACCTTGAGCCCGGCCTCGCGGGCGGCCTGCCAGGCGGCCATGGTGCGGGCGAACACGCCGTCGTAGCCGCGGAAGGCGTCGTGTCCGGCGGCCGTGGAGCCGTCAAGGCTCAGCGAGATCGCCGCGGTGCCCGCCTCGCGCAGCCGGGCGAGGTTGCCGGGGGTGAGGGCCGGGGTGGCCGAGGGCGACACGGCGGGTGAGAGGCCGAGCTCGCGGGCCCGCCGTACCAGCTGGAACAGGTCGGGTCGCTCGAACGGGTCACCACCGGTGATCACGAACAGCGGCGCGGGCCGGCCGAAGGCGGCCACCTGCCGCATCAGCTCGGTGGCCTCGTCGGTGGTCAGCTCCTCCGGATGCCGGTCGGGCACGGCCTCGGCGCGGCAGTGCAAGCACGCCAGCAGGCATGCACGCGTGGCCTCCCAGATCACGATGAACGGGCGGTCCGCGGCATCCCGCCGGACCTGCCGCAGCGGCGGGCGCAGACTCATATGCGGGCTCCCAGCAGGATGTGGGCCACGACGTCGGCGGCCGAGTGGTCGTCGGGCAGGCCGTCGAGGAAGGCGGCGTGCTGGCCGAGTGTGAGCAGAGGCGGCTCGTCGTAGCCGTCGGCGCGGTGCTGGCCGAGGCCGATGGCGGCCAGCAGGCCGTTACACAGGCAGCGCCGCCCTTCGGCCTCCTCGGCCGGGCGGCCCTTGCGCACGTAGGTGTCCACCGGCTCGGCCGGGCAGCGGTAGCCGATCGCGCCGTTCGGCTTCGCGTACGGTGTGCGCAGGTAGCCCAGGTCGCACAGCCGCGGCCGCGCCTGATACACCTCCTGCTCTGACAGCGTCTCTGCGACGTCGGCGACCTTGAACGGGAACCCGGTGGGCGAGGCGCGCGGGTCGTTGCGCACCTGGAGTGCGCCGCTCGCGGCCTGCTCGCGTAGGCGTCTGCGCAGGCCCTCGTCAAGCCCGGACTCCCGGCACAGCGCGAACGCCGACCCCACCTGGATGCCCTGCGCGCCCGCCGCCCAGGCCCGCTCGAGCCCGCCGGGCGTGCCGTACCCGCCGGCCAGCCAGAACGGCAGGCCGAGCGCGGCCACCTTGCCCAGGTCGGCCTCGTCGCGTGGCCCATACATCGGCTCTCCGGCTGCATCGAGCGTCATCCGGCCGCGGGGTGGTGCGCTGTGCCCGCCCGCCACTGGTGTCTCGATCACGAACCCGTCCGGCCGGGTGAGCGGTGAGCGGGCCAGGTACGCGGACAGCACGTGTGACGACACGATCGCCAGCAACCGGGGCCGGACGAGCGGCGTGAGACGGTGGCCGAGCAACTGCACCGGGTCGATCCCGATCGTGTGTCCGTCACCGCCCGCCACGGCGACCGAGACCTGGGCGGGGCGGTGCTCGGACAGGTCATCGAGCAGGCGCGGGATCTCCGCAGGGATGCCGGCGCCCATCAGCACGTAGTCGGCCCCGGCCAGGACCGCACCGTAGGCGGCGGCCGGGGTGGCGAGCTGGATCTTCTCCAGGTAGTTGACCCCGACAGGGCCGTCGTGGCCCTCCTTGGCCAGGAAGACCTCGGCGAAGTTGGCGACCACGGCCAACTCGTCGCGGGCGCGGCTGTGCCGCAGCCCGAGCCGGGGCACAGGCCGGTACGGCACGTCCGGCCCGGTGCCACCGGGTACGAAGTAGCGGCCGAGCACGCGCTCGGCCACCTCGTGCACCGGGAAGCAGGCCAGCGCGCGACGCAGGTGACCGCCAGGGTCGCCGCGCTGCAGCCGTCGGGCCAGGGTGACGTCCAGCGCCGTGCCCGACACCACACCGAGCTGCCCGGTCTCGGCGACCGCCCGGGCCAGCCGCCAGCCGGACACTCCCACCCCCATCCCGCCCTGGATCAACACGGGCCTCGGCGGCTCATACACGCGGGACCTCCACCGGGTCGAGCACTTCGAACACGGAACGGCGCGGCACGCGCGGGACTGGTGCGCCGTACCCGAACCTGGCCAGCATCTGCACGTGACCCATCGGCCCGGACTGGTCGGCGCGGTGCTGCGCCGGGCGCAGGTCGAGCGGCTGGCTGAACATCGACGCCGACACGCCGTGCGCGGTCGCGGCGAGGAGCACCCGCTGCAGCGCCTGCCCGGCACGCAGCCAGTCGAGCGGCCCGTCACCCCTGGTGAAAAGGGCCGCGATCTGTGGGTCCGTCTCGAAGTCGGCGCTCGGCCGCGCGCACTCCAGGCCGAAGTCCCGCATGGGCAACTCCCTGTTTCGCGGGCGAGGGCCGAAGGCATGCTCGGGCACGCCATCGAAACGCCGGCACGGATCCGTCCAGCAGGCCAGCTCGGCGCGGTAGGACTCTTCGGCGGCCAGCGTGTCGTCGGCCGTGCCGATCATGTCGAGCACACGCCGCGCCGTCCGCCCCTTGACCAGGACCAGTGTGGCGCTCTCGGCGTGCGCGGCGTGGACCAGGTCGACGAAGACCTCCCTGGGCAGTCGGCGGCCGTCGAACGGGAAGCGGTTGGTACGCCGGTACGGGATCATGTCGTACATCAGCCGCTCGTTCCGGTCGGGTGGGTCGCCCAGGACCGCGTGCACGGTGGCCAGCAGGTCGGGACGGGCGGCCGGGTCGGGCAGCGCCGTGACGTGGGCGTCGTGCCCGGTCATCCGGATCGCCAGCCGCAGGTTGAACAGTGCGGCCCCACAGCTGATGCCGACTCCGCGCCCCATCGGGTCGGTGACGGCCAGCAGCCGGTCGAGGTCGGCGTACAGCTCCATGGTGGCGTCGTCGACACGGTGGAAGCGCCACGGCTGGGTGTTGTGCACCGACGGCGCCGCGGCGGCGGCCTTCACCGTTCTGCTCACGCCGCCGGGCGTCGCGAACGGAAGCTCCCGGGCGGCGAGCGATCCGGTGTCAGGGGATACCGGGATCGCGCCGATATCGGTCATCGGGACATCCCCGGCACAGGGGTAACAGCGGACATGGGATCAACATCTCGCGCCTCGCCGTGGTCACGGCAGGGACCAAAGTCCCTTGGATCACCTCCGATGGACTGTTTCCCGACCGGAACCCCGCACGGTCCCTTGGGGCGCCTGATGAGCCGTCGACGGACGGGCGCCTGGTGCGAGCCGCATGGGGATCTCGGCCGCTGCGGCGCTCCCTCCTGCCCAGGCCGACGCCGCGTCCGTGACCGCGAGCGTGACGCCGCATGTCGGCGTCACGCTCGGAGATCGGGGGTGCCACCGAACCCGCTGCCCCGCAGGAGACAGGTTCAGGCTGCTTGGTGACGCCCCGTGCCAGGTGAGCGCCACGCCGGTGGCGAGCAGAACGGGCAGGGACACCGCGGTGAAGATCCCGAAGCGGCGGCCGACCGCGGTCAGCACCTATCCTTTCCTTGGGAACCTCCGAGCGGCCATGCGTTCCGTGCCCGCTCGCGCGGGATACCGGCAACGCTAGCCGAACAGCGTCCAGCCGTACTTGAGCACGACGACCAAGATCATGATCAGGATCCAGATCGTGACGGCGATGGCGTCCAGGTCGGCGTCGATGGCCCTGGCCAGCGCCTTCTGTACGCGGCGGGGCAGGAACAGGTTGCCGTCGCGGACGTTCACGTGTGTCAGCGTCGACCACACCAGCGTCGTGGACACGGTCACCAGCAGGCACCACGGGCACAACGCGCCGATCACGTACATGGACTGGGACAACAGCCAGTACGCGAAGATCAGGCCGAGTGTGTAGATCACCTGCGCGGCGAACATGAACCAGCGCGGGAACCGCACCCGGCCCAGGCTCGCCGCCGCGATCGTGATCACGACCGGCTCGGCCACCAGCCCCAGGAAGGCGTTCGGGAAGCCTAACAGGTGCGCCTGCCAGGAACTGCCGACCGCGCCGCAGCTGACGACGCTGTTGATGTTGCAGGACAGATCCGCGCCCGGGTCGGCCGCCAGGCGCACCGCGTCGATCGACAGCACGAAGGACGCAGTCAGGCTCAGGCACGCCGACAACAGCATCGTTCCGAAGATCCAAGCGTTGGAGTGCCGGAACACGTGCACGCGGTGGAGGACCGTTGCCACTACTGGCCCTTGGCCGCGGTCACGGCTGCCGTCAGCGCGCCCGCCGTGGAGAGGTCGCCCTCGAACACCTTGCCGTTGATCTTCACAGTCGGCGTGCCCGAGATCCCCGTGTTGAACACGGCCTGCGTCGAGGTTGTGATCCACGGCTCGAAGCTGCGGTCGGTGAAGGCGTCCACCACGTCCGCCGAAACCCCGGCATGACGGGCCAGCGTGGCGATCTCGTCGTCAGACAGGCCGCGGCTGCCCTCCTCGGGCTGGTTGGCGAACAGCGCCGCATTGAAGGCCAGAACCTTGTCCGGCGCCCGATCGGCGACGGTGGCGACGGCGTTGGCCGCCCGCGTGGAGTACTTCGCGCCGCTGGAAGCCTGATCCAGGAACGACAGCGGGTACAGCTCCAGCCGCACCGTCCCGTCGGCCACCATCTTGTCCAGCTCGCGGCTGTTGGCCTGCTCGAAGCGCCCGCAGTACGGGCACATGTAGTCGAGGTAGACCTCGAGCCGCACGGGCGCGGCCGTGCTGCCCAGGGCCAGCGCCCCGCCGGCCGTCGCGATCGCCGGGGCCTTGCCTCCCTGCGCCGCCGGGGAGCTGTCGTTACCCGCCGCGTTGATCAAGCTGATCACGATGGCGACCAGTAGCCCCACGATGATCAGCCCGCCGCCGGCGGCGACCAGGCGGGTGCGTTTTTTCCTTCGCCGCTCGGCGGCAGCCCGGGCGTTGCGTAGCTCGCGGGACTTGATTCGTGCCTCGGTGGTCATGCTCTCGTTTTCCTCGCTGGACGAAAGATCGAGCGCCACGCGACACGTCGCCACCATTCCTGAACCACGCTCAGCCCTGGCCGGATGCCTCTCCCCGACGCCCGCCGCCCAGCTTGGAGCACACCGCCGCGCCCACACCCGGGCCGAAGGTCCCAACCCTGTGGACCTTGGTCCTGGATCGGACGTCACCGAGGCAATCGGGACGAGATCCGGTACGTGCCCAGCGGTCAAGCGCCGCACGGGCCACCACGACGCCGTTGCACCTGTTCCGCCAGTTCTCCTTCCCCGGCGGCGTCCCCAGCCACGTTGCGCCGAGACGCCCGGCTCCCTCCACGAGGATGGCTTCGAGGGCGAGCAACGCCGCGCGCCCGCCGGAGGGGTCCGACTCCGTCACCAGGATCCGCATGCGACCACCTTGTCGTCTGCCGTCACCCTTCGGCAGAGACCGAAGTCCGTTGTACAGCAGGCTGGAAAACGTCGTCTCTCAGGCCCCTTCCGTCGCACAACCAACGTCCTTGCGCAGTGATGACGAAAGTCCCTGGCAGCGATATCCGGACCGGCCAGAGGGTGGAGGCATCAGCAACGGATGCGAAGAAGGTGCTCACGCATGAGGCACAGGCCCATCGCTCTTGATCCCGCCGACGTGCAGGTCAAGATCCGTGGCGGGATACGACCTGCCGACGTCAGGCGCGCGAGGGAAACCGTGGCCCACCTGGCGCGGCTCGCCCACGAACCGGTGCTCGGCGCGAAGGTCAAGCTGGCCACCGCCCCCGGGCTGGCGGTGAAGCAACGGACGGCGGAGGCCGTCCTGGACGTCCAGGGGCGACTCATCAGAGCCCAGGCCAGCGCCGCCTCCACGCGCACGGCCATCCACCTGCTCGGCGACCGCCTGCGGACCCGGCTGCTGGAGACCACCAGGGACTGGGAGAACCGGCGGGGGCGCCACCAGCAGCGTCCGGCCGGGCATGCCGGCGGGGAGCGGCGGGTCGTGCGGTCCCTCGCGGCGGCCCGTGCCGTGCCCGACGAGGCGGTGGTGGACATGGAGGAGCTCGACTACGACTTCCTGCTGTTCATCGAGGACGCGACGGGTCAGGACAGCGTCGTCTACCGCACCGGCGACGGCTACGGGCTCGCCCAGGTCGAGCCCCGGCCGGACCTGCCGTTGCCGATGTGCGCGGCGATCTCGGTCAGCCCGTCGCCCGCTCCTCGGCTCACTGTAGAGGAGGCCGTCGAACGGCTGGAGCTGACCGGGTTCGCGTTCGTCTTCTTCGCCGACGCGGACACCGGCGCCGGCCGGCTCGTCTACCGCCGTGACGACGGGGACTACGGCCTGGTCAGCACCGCTCACGCCTGACGTCCCTCCGAAACGGACCGCGGCCCCCCATGGCGCGAGAGGGGCTGCGGTCGTCCGGCGCATGGAGCGGTCCGTAGGTCGCGGTAACGATGGCTTCGAAGCAGAGCGCCTTTCATCGCTGCATCAAGTGCGCTCTTCAAGGGCGGGCGCTACTGCAGTTGGTCGCGGCGGCGGGTGAGGTAGGCGGTCTCGCCGGTGTTGCCGGCCAGCTCGATGGCCCGGTCGTAGGCCGCGCGTGACTGCTGACTTCGGCCCAGCCGGCGCAGCAGGTCGGCGCGGGTGGCGTGGTAGGCGTGATAGCCGGCCAACGCCTCGGCGAGGCGGTCAACGATGGCCAGGGCCACCTCCGGCCCGTCGAGCTCGGCCACGGCGATGGCCCGGTTGAGAGCGATGATCGGCGAGGGGTCGAGGCGGACGAGCTGGTCGTAGAGGGCGAGGACCTGCGACCAGTCGGTGTCGCGGATGTCGCGGGCGGAGGTGTGCACGGCGTTGATCGCGGCGAGGATCTGGTAGCGACCCGGAGCCACCCCGGCGGCGGCAGCGGCCAGGCGCTCGCGCGCCAGCCGGTGACCTTCGGCGATCAGTTCCGTGTCCCAGGCCCCACGGTCCTGCTCGTCGAGCGCGACCAGTTCGCCGTTCGCCGAGACCCGGGCGGTGCGGCGGGCCTCGGTGAGCAGCATCAGCGCCAGCAGCCCGGCCACTTCTCCGTCCTGCGGCAGGAGCGCGCGGATCAGTCGGGTGAGCCGGATCGCCTCGGTGGTCAGGTCGTGTCGTACGGGGTCGGTGTCGGGACCGCTGGCCAGGTAGCCCTCGTTGAAGACGAGGTACAGGACGGCGAGGACGCCGGAGACACGCGCCGGCAGATCCTCGGCGGCCGGCATCCGATAGGGGATGCGAGCCGCCTTGATCTTGGCCTTCGCGCGGGTGATGCGCTGCTCCATGGTGGTCCCCTGCACCAGGAAGGCACGGGCGATCTCGGGCACGGTCAGACCGCCGACCATGCGCAGCGTCAACGCCACGCGCGCTTCCACCGCCAGCGCCGGGTGACAGCAGGTGAAGATCAGCCGGAGCCGGTCGTCGTCGATGGCGCCCAGCGGCTCGGGCGGGGCCTGGTCGTACAACATCTGCGCCTCCCTCTGCTTGTCGCCGCGCTTGTTCTCGCGCCGGACCCGGTCGATGGCCTCGCGGTTGGCGGTGGTGGTCAGCCAGGCGCCGGGGTTGGGCGGCACGCCGTCGGCCGGCCACCGCTCGACGGCGGTCGCGAACGCCTCGGCCGCTGCCTCCTCGGCGATGCCGAGGTCACCGAAGCGCCTGGTCAGGGCGGCCACCACCCGCGCCCACTCGGCGTGGTGGGCCCGGGTGATCGCCTCCTCGACGTCGCTCACTGGAACGGCCGCACCTCGATCTTCCGATCGCAGACCTTCGACGCCTCGGCCGCGAGCCTGAGCGCCACATCCAGATCGGGGGCCTCCCACACCCAGATGCCGGCGAGGTACTCCTTCGACTCCACGAAAGGCCCGTCGCTGAACACCGCCTGCTCGCCCCGGTTGTCGATGACCGTGGCCGCGTCGGTGTCCGCGAGTCCGCCCGCGAAAACCCAGTAGCCCTCGGCGATCAGTCGCTCGTTGAACGCGCTGATGGCAGGCCGCCTGTCCGTGCTGCCGGGATTGCTCTTGTCATCGATCACGGAAACCAGGTACCGCATCTGAAGATCATCTCCTGTGGTGTCAAGACAGCGTGGTTCGGTGGTAGGGACTTCAGGCCGTTGCACAGTGCGGGCGCCCGGCCGGCCGGTAGAGCTGGATCGTCACGCCCTTCGCGTCGACCCGCGACTCGACCAGGTCGAGCGCAAGATCCGGACCGGTCTCCGGGAACAGTCTCGCGCCCTGGCCGAGGATCACCGGGATCACGATCAGAGTCATCTCGTCGACCAGGTCGTTCTCCAGCAGCCACCGGGTCAGGATGCCGCTGCCGTGCACCTGCAGCTCCCGCCCGGGCTTGGCCTTCAGCTCGCTGATGGCCGCCGCGAGGTCGCCGCGGAGAACGGTCGTGTCCTCCCAACGCGGCGCGGTGAGCGTGGTCGAGGCGACGTACTTGGGGGCCTCGTTCAAGGCCACGCCGATGGGATGTGCGCGCATCTGGTCGACTGATCCCCAGGAGCCGGCGAACAGCTCGTAGGTGCGCCGGCCGAACAGGAACGCCTCGGCGCGCTGGTAGGTCTGCGTGATGAACGTCCTGGTCTGGTCGTCACCGGCCCCCAGCGCCCATCCGCCGCGCTCGAATCCGTTCCTGCGGTCATCCGACGCGGCGCCGTTTCCCTGCATCACTCCATCGATGGTGACCTGCGTCATGGTCGTCAGCTTCATGATCGCGGTTCCTTTGCCTTGGCGCCGCCCCTTGCGGGCGGCCTCATCCCTGCTACGAACACCACCGCCCCGATCCGACACTTCCTCCCGGACTTCTTTGAAGAATTTTCCGGGACGCCGGTCGTCAGCGATCCGACAGCACGACAGTGTCGCGGCGACCGCGCTCGGTACCCCTTGCGACACTCAACCTGTCCGATATCAAGGCGTAGTCGCACGGCTACGAGCAGCAGGCGAGGCGATGACCGACGACGGCGAGCACCTCAGTTAGGAGTAGCCAGGTGTCCGGGCTGGGCGACGACTCCGTCGCCCAGGGGGCCATCCGGATAGCGCTGGACCAGGTCGAGGCTCAACTGCTCCTCACCGGGAACGGTCACTCAGATCGCGACGCCCGCTTCGGCACCCTCCCCGCCGGAGCGGATCTGGAGGCGATCATCGACCGGGTTCGAGAGTCCAGGACATGAGCAGCTTGGCCGAGTAGAACGGGTCGTCCTCGATATCGGGCACGGCCTCGGCGGCCGGCCGCTCGTAGCGTGGATCGTCCGGCGTGATCGCAGCGCGCCGTCGGCGGCCAGGCCACGCGCCGTGACGATGCGTGCACCAGTATGTCTCTGTTCTCCAACCGGATCAGGGTCACAGCGCCTCCTTTGTCGGCCCTGTGACCCTGATGTCGTGTTTGATGGCGCCCTCACTACGTTCGGTCACAGCGTGTTCCTCCCGTGGTAGCACCAGACCTGGCAGCACCAGACCGCCCTGGCGACCGAGATTGGCGCCGGACAGCAGCCCGGCGAGCCGGGCGAGGCGGCTGCTGGCGCAGAGCGCGTAGCTCTCGGCCCACCACTCGATCGGGTCGTGCGGGTGCCCGAAACTCGGCCGGCGGGCCGATCTGGGGTTTGTCGCTGTTCATGCCGTTGCGGCTGGTTTATCTGATCTTGGTTAGGCTCCGGGTGGGTGGTGCTGCTGGGGCGCTCGCAGAGGTCGAGGATGCGGGCTGCCGGTCCGTCCTCGGTCGACTGGGGACGGCCTGTCTGCAATTCCCTGTGACCGGGTTCCGGCCCCACGCCGTCCGATCACTGTCCGTCCTGGTAGACCAGGGGGCCTGACTCCTTGAACGCCGCACGCGAGGCGTCCTTGAGCCACTTCGACGCGCTGGAGTCTCTGGTGAGGTTCGTGTAGACGGCCAGGGTACGGATCACATATCGGCCGGTCTGCCCGGTCCACGAGTACAACTGCACGTTCCACCAGTTCGAGGTATAGCAGATGCCGGTCGATCCCGGCCCCGTTTGGGGGCACCGGATCCCCCAGTCCTGCACGTAGACGTTCTTGAGCCTCGAGTACGCGGTGCCGGCCCTGCCCGAGTCCTTCAGCGGAACGACCCAGACGGTCACCATGATGCGCCCGTTCGGAGCGCCCGAGCTGATATAGGCACCCACCGCCATGTCGTCGCAGCGTGCCTTGCGGAGTGCGGACTTGACTCTGGCGTCGGGCCACGGGCTCGGGCAGTCCTCCACCCCAAATGCCTTGCGGCTGAAACGCACCCCCTTGGCGCTCGTGAAGGACTGCGGAAGCAGGGCGTCGGCCGTGATCGGGGTCGGGTCGGTGCTCTCCTTGTTGAGGTCCGCGGGGTTGAACGACTCCTCGGTCGGCTCCTCCGAAGCTGTCTGAGAAGGCGTCTGCGAAGGCGTCTGAGAAGGCGTCTGCGAAGGTGTGTCGGAAGGGCTCGGTTCGGGGGAGTAGGCGGAGACGGGCTGGGAGGTGGAGGAATGACCGGCCGACAGCGCTCCCCGGACCGCGTTCTTGACTACGGCCCGCACGCCCACCACGGCCAGCACCAGGGCAACTGCTCCAGCGCCGACGGCGAGGCCGATCTTCTTCGACCGGCCGCCGCCGCTGGGCGGAGGCTGGGGAGGGACACCCCACCCAGGCTGCCCAGGCGGCTGCGCCCAGCCGGCAGGCCCGTTCTCCTGCGTCGACGGGTGCGGCCGGAGAGCGAGTTGCTCGGCCTCCGGCATGCCCATCGTGGCGTGCGCGGTGGGCCACTGCGCGAGTGGGGCGGGAGCCTCGTCGCCGGTCAGGCGGCGCAGCAGGGCGGCGGCGCTCGGCCGGGCCGCGGGGTCCTTGGCCAGACAGGCCGCCAGCGCCGGGCGTAGCTCCTGCGGCACGGCCGACAGGTCGGGTTCGCGGGTCAGGATGGCGTGCATGATCACCGGAAGGGTGTCTCCACTGAAGACCTGCTGCCCGGTGGCCGCGTAGATCATGGAGGTCGCCCAGCTGAACAGGTCGGCCGCCGGGGTGATCGGCGCCCCGCCGAACTGCTCCGGCGCCATGTAGACGGGGGTGCCCACCACGCTGTGCGTGGCCGTCTGGGCGGTCACCCTGGCAATCCCGAAATCGATCACCACGGGCCCTTCCGGCCCCATGATCACGTTGTGCGGTTTGAAGTCACGGTGGACTATCCCGGCCCGGTGGATGGCTGCCAGCGCGGTGAGCGTGGTCACCGCGAGCCGCTCCAGCCCGCTGCCCGAACGTGGACCCTCGGTCCTGACCAGCAGGTCGAGTGACGGGCCTGGGATGTGTTCACTGACGATGTATGGCTGGCCGCCCGCCAGGCCCGTGTCCAGCACGCGCGCCGTACAGAACGGAGCAACCCGGCGAGCCGCCTCGGCTTCGCGCAGGAACCGGCGGCGCGCGTTCTCATCCGCCGCGGCTCCAGCGTGTAACACCTTTATCGCGACCTGTTCGTTGGACGCCCCCTGGCCCAGGTAAACCGTTCCCTGGCCGCCCCGCCCCAGTACACCAGCGAGCCGATAGGGGCCGATCTGACGTAAATCTTCCGGCGTGAGCGATTGCACAAGATCTCACCTTAGCGTTTGCTGGCAAGATCTCCTTAATGTCACACAATGGGGCAAGTCACTGCGAAGCCTTCGTGGCCGTTGGCAGCGATCTCGGCGCACCTGACGCGGTAAGGGCCGACGCCGTCGACGACCTGATGGGTGCTCACCGACTGCGGCTACGACCCCGACAAGTACCGCCGCCCAGAGGAATGAGTCCAGGAGATCTGGTCACGTTCAGTGGTCCCTACTGTTGTGACATCTGGGACTGACGGTGGAGGCCGTCATGCGGCGGGGCAGTGCTCGACGGCGAAGTGGTCTGATCAGGTTGTGGAGTAGTCCAAGCCGTAGAGGTCCGAGCTGGATTGCGCCGAAGGTCTGTCTGAGAGGCCTGCGCTGGGAGATGATGTCCAGCCATGGCTGATCATTCGCACTCGACACTTCCCAGGGCGCGACGTCCGGTCCTCGAACTCTCCATTGATCTCGGCGATCACCCTCCCCTGGAGCGTCTTACGCAATCCATGGTGGCGCTGAACGAGGTATGGCGGTTCGCGCTGAGAATCTCCCAGGGATCCCCCTCCTTTCCCGTAGCCTGGCATCCCGAGTTCGCCGCAATGTTGGCGGCGTACCGGCCCGAGAATTATGGCCACATCGGCGACGAGTACGAGATCGAACTGCATGAGTTGCTGGTGCGTCGGACGATCCTGGCCAGCCCGTGGGAGACCGTCCTCACCGTGGCGGCCAACCATTCAGGGGTCGTCATGTATGGCGGTGCGGCCCTCATCACGCTGGAGCGGATTCTCAAGATGCTCATGGATTGGCAGAGCCATAGATTGGCTCTTGAAGAACGCAGACACCAGCTTGAGCAAGAATCCGGGCCGACGGCGGCCCTGGAGGATGACGACGGTAGCTCTCCTGAGAGTGCGCCCGATGTCATCCGAGCGGTCGAGCGGTTCGTTTGGAAGTACGACCGTTTGGAAGCCGCTCCCATGGACCACGTCGACCGGGTCGCAGACTACTTCATCACCCTTGCGCAGGGAAGAATCCTTCGTGTCGAAGTGCGTCTGGAGCACGAGGACCCTACCGTCGAGCAGTGATCTCCTTATCGCGGTATTGCGCCACATCCCTAGGCAGACGAATACCCCGCCTCGAAGAGTGGCGCACTCGCATACTTCCCTCGGGCGATCAGCCGATTATCGCGTGCTGGATGTGAACCCGCGGTGGTCCGGTCGCCACCGGTGCCGGCAACGATGGACATGAGCAGGCCGACCACGGCGGTCATGCCTGCATCAAAGCGACGGCTGGCTGTGCCACATCCAACGCTGTGCCACATCCGACAGAGCACTGGAGTCATCGAGTCAGCGCTCTGCCCGCTCACATGCGGCTACGCGTTCAGCGCGGCACCTGTACAGGATCGATGGTGAATGCCTTGTAGAGCCGGGTGATGTCCAGCACCCGCTGGAGCACGCCCTGGACGTGGGACAGGCGCAGTCTGCATCCCGCTTGCAGGGCGGCACCCTGTATATGCAACAGCGCGCGTAGTCCCTCGGAGCCGCAGAACGTCAGCGCCGCAACGTCTACCTCGACGTAGCGGGGCCGATTCGACAAGGCCGTTTCCATAGCGTCCAGCAGCGTCGAGGTCGTGTTCACATCAAGCTCGCCAGCCAAGCACACCACCGAAAAGCCATCATGGACGTGCACATCGGCCGTAAGGACGGTCATGGATGACCTCCTTCTTCTATTGGAGGGGAGACGTGAGTCGCCCGCACGTCTCATGACCGACACGCGATCGTGCCGGCCCCCAACGCATCGCCGTGGACGCCCTTATGGCGGGCGATGCGTTCGGCTGATCCATGACCTCGATTCCGGGTCACTTCGACCCTGTGGGCGCCCTCCGACAAACCGGGGCCTAATCACGTGACGAAGCGACGGGATGCCGCTCAGCAGGCGGCTGAACCAGGCATTCATTCCCAACTCATTGATCCTTAACCCGCTTTGTGCGCATGCATCCCATACAGCTCAAAGCCCACCCCGCCCACCCCTTGCGAGGGACATTGTCGGCGACGGGCCGCCGGACTCGATGGGGGGCCAGGCGGCACGGGGTTCCGCGTAGCAGGCCTGTCGCCGGTAGGGCCTGCGTGATCGGGCTCGCCAGCGCCATTCCTGGCCGCACCCGTCGCGAGACCCGAGGCGCCTTGGTCAGGGCCAGTCGGAATACCTGCAGTTCCTGCTGTTCATCCTGGCCACGGTGTGGCTGGTCCAACGCGGCTCGCCCGAATTCAACGAACGTCACCTCGGCGCCGGCCTGGCCGCCATCGCCGGCTGGAACCGCCCGCGGTGCGCCCAGTGCCTTCTGCGCCTCCAGCAACCGGTCGAGATGTCCTTGGACGACCGGCGCACCGGATGAGGCTTTTGAGTGGTCCCCTGGTGCGCCGACGGCTGCGATGGCAACGACACCTGCAAGTCGCGCGCGGTCTGCTTGAGCGCGCGTCGAGTCTGGTGTGGTCGGTGACGAGATCAGCTCCGATCGACCGGACGACGTGGGCCTCTGCCGTGTCCTGTGCGGCGGTTCCGGCGGCGATCTCGGCGAGATTGCTTGGTGTGCCTGGGCCTTTCTGCCAAGCGGGGTGGCGCTGGGAACGGCGGGATGGCATCGGGTCCGTTCCGCTCCCCGTGCGTGAGCCGTGGTTTGCTCGCGTGGAGAGCAGGAGAGTGGACAACCGCCTCCGCCGAGCAGCTCACAATGTTTGCCCATGGTAATGCGGGTATGGGCTGTTATTCACTAGAGAGGGGACACCTGACATGGAACAACCCGGTGGCGGTAGCAGACACCATTCCACCCCACATGAGCCTCGATCGCCTGAGGGGATGAGCTCACAGCAGGTCGACAGCCGCAGCGAGCTGGCTAAGTGGATCAGCGGTACGCATGTGTTTCCCGCTGGCAGGGAAGAACTGCTGGAGCGGGCGCGGTCCGAGGCAGCGCCCGACACGGTGCTCTCTGCCATTCAATCGCTGCCCCCCGACCGTGTTTTCGAGAACATGGCGGATCTCAGCCGAGAGCTTGGTCTCGACGGAATCCAGCACGACTAGGCACATAACAGCGGATCTACCATTCACGGGCGCCCATCCTGGATGGGTTCCCGAGTCCTCGCATCAGGTCGGTAAGGACGGTCGAGACTTCCGCCAGGCGGCGAAATCATCGCTCGCCTGAGGCAGGCCAGCCGCAGTCGGCAACCCCGCTGGCGGAAACGACACTCCTGTGGGCAAGCAGGGCATGGGCGTCCGGGAGTCGGCACGTGCTCGCACCCAGAGCTCGTGCCCCGGCACGCTGGCGCCACAACGTCACGGTCAGCAATAACGTAGCGCGCTGGGTGAATAACCGAGCCTCCGGGTGCTGCTACTTCTCACCGACATCCCGGGCCCGATCAGACCCCGAGTGCCCCTTCGGAGCGGAACGTCCGGTCTCCCTGGCCGGCCTCGGTGCGCTCGACACCCGCGTGGTCCGGCGCTCCACCACATCGATCCGGCGCGGGCGCGGGCCGAGTTCGCCGGGGTCCGCGCCGCCGCCGAGCACGGCCCCTGGCGGTGGCCGATATCGGCGGCGACCTCGGCGCGCTGCCGATATCGGCCCGCACGCGACGTCCCAGGCGTCATATGACCCGGTGGTCGATACCGCACGTCCTCGGTGGTCATGACAGTCGGATGTGGTGTTCGGCAGCCCATCCGGGGTAGCACGACGGGACGAACGCTCCTGAGGAGGATGCAGCCGAGGAGACGAAAACCGCCGCTGGACGCGGTTCAGGACACGGAGGAATCCGTCCATCACCCCGTTCCGGCAGGCGCTGCGGCGTTGGGGAAGCGTCGGCGATCAGGCCACGCACGCGCGGACCTCGCCGGTCAGCCGAATCCCGCGGCGATGCCCAGTCCTCATCGACAAACGTTCCGCAGCAGAAAGCAGTCCGCCATCCTGAAGCTACGCATCGGTGCGAGCCGACTCCGCCGAACGCAGCCGTCTCGTAGAGAGTGCCGCAATATGACATCTCAACTACAAGGCCGTACACCCTTCACCGTCTCGACTCGCCGGTTCCGCACGGTCGCCTTGGTCCGTGTAGCGGGCGAACTCGACCTTGCCACCGCCCCCACATTGCGCGCGCATCTGCGCGCCGCGACAGCACCGTCGGCGTCCTCCGTGCTGATCCTGGATCTGTCGGGGGTGACCTTCTGCGACTCGGTCGGTTTGAGCGAGCTCATTGTGGCCTTGCAGCACAGTCAGAACAGAGGAAAACGGCTCGTGCTCAGCGGCGTTCCAGCGAGCCTGGACGACCTGCTGTACCGAACGGGCCTGCACAAGATTTTAGAACGGCGCGCCACCTGCGACGAGGCGCTGCGACATGTGAGAGAAACACGCCATGCCCACTCCGCGGGACACGACAGACGTCGCCCAGCGTAGTCGACCGCTACGCGACGGCGGTCGTCGCGTCGGCCAAGCCGGTGCCCAGGGCTCCGATAAGCAGCCGCCCGCCGCGTAGGCATTGCTGTCCATTCCAGATCTCATTGGCCAGTTTGACGGCGGGCCCGGGCATCTGGCCGGGCCCCAACACTGGCGTGGTTGGGAAGCAGTCAGCACCGGGGTGACGGGCGGTCTCTTCTTGATCATGGTGGCACTAGTGACCCGGACGAGACGATCCCGGGGCGCCGGTGCCGAAATCGGCCAGGTGGGCGTTCTCATGCGGGAGCGAGTGGGCAGCGTAGGGGCGTGCTCGATGGTCTACGCCGGTCGACTGCGGTGGTCGGCGAACGCTGGAGAGCTTCGAAGTCCTGGTTCCGGTGCATCTTGCCCGGCAGCGCTGCCGGCGCATCGTCGGACCTCGTCACGATTCTCCGCTGCAGCGGGTGCTCATTTCACGCGAGGAAGGTTTCCTGGGCCGATACGCGAAACGGGGGTCGATTCAGGAGGTAGCGACATGTCACTTATGGAGTGAAGGCGGCATAAATCGCCGCAACTCCGCTTGATCGTATGGTCGTGTCCAATGGCGACCCATCCGCGGCGGCGGCGCACCGCAAAGGAGCAGGATGACTGTCCAGGACATCACGCTCGACAGCATGGTCGTCGAAGACCTCCTGGCGGTCATGGCGGACGGGAACGTCGGGACCCGATCGGGAGCGTATACGTGAGCGTCTTGTCCAGATGTACAGCTGGCTGGCCACAGCGATAGCCCGGCGCTACCGCCATCGCGGCGAGCCCGTCGAGGACCTTCTCCAGGTGGCCTACCTCGGGTTGATGAAGGCTATCACCGGCTACGACGCCAGCCTGGGCCACGATTTTCGCGGCTATGCGGCCATCACGATGACCGGGGAGGTCAAGCGGCACTTCCGCGACCGAACCTGGGCTCTCAGGGTGCCCCACGTCTATCAGGAACGCCGTCCGGTGCTGAACCGGCTCGTGTCCGACCTGGCTCAGTCGCTACAACGCTCGCCGACCATCGCCGAGTTGGCCGCGCACATGCGGTTGACAGAAGAAGAGGTGCTGCTCACCCTCGATATGGCCACCGCCTACAGCACGTACTCCTTGGACGCCTACCTGGTCGGCGAGGGGGACGACCGCCACGTCGATCTCATCGCCGATCCGGACGATCGTCTGGAGACCTTCATCGACTCCCTGGCGGTCAAGCCCCTCATCGACGCGTTGCCGCCGCGTGAGAAGAACATCTTGCTGTTGCGCTACTACGGCAACCTCACCCAAGCCGAGATCGCCGACGAGGTCGGCATCTCCCAGATGCACGTCTCCCGCATCCTGCGGGCGGTGCTGAACAGACTGCGAGCCGGTCTCGCCGTCGGCTAGTGAACCGACTGCAGACCGGCGGCTGGACGGCGTGACAGCAGGACAGGCACCGGGTCGCTGGGCGCACGGGGCTGTCACAGGAGGGCGGCCAGTCCTAACCGCCCTACTGTGCCATGGGGGCCCTGGCCCAGGGTGCCCGGCTGATCAACGGCGTTCCCACCCCGCTGATCCGCCGCCTGGCCGAACGCCTCGGGTCTCCGTCTCCACGACTCGAACACGCTTCTATGCGACCAGCGTCCGCGCCCACGCGTAGTCGAGCTTGCCCACGGGTGTCCGCTTGATCTCGGGCACGATCCGCAGCGCTCGCGGGATCTTGTAACCCGCGAGCCGCCCGCGGCAGTGCTCGGCCAGCTCCTCCAGCGTCACCTCACCTGCGACCACTGCTGTCACCCGCTGGCCGAACCGCGGATCGGGCGTACCGATCACCAGCGCGTCGTACACCTTCGGGTGGCTGCGCACGGCGATCTCCACCTCCTCGGGGAACACCTTTTCCCCACCGGTGTTGATCACCGTCGAGCCCCGGCCGAGCATGAGCGCGGTGCCGTCCTCGTGCAGGATCGCCTGATCGCCCTGCAGCGCCCAGCGGGTCCCGTCCGGTCCGGTGACGAAGGTGCTCGCCGACTTCACCGGATCCTTGTAATAGCCGAGCGGGATGTTTCCTGATCTGGCCAGTACGCCCTGCTGGCCTGGCCGTACCGGGCGGTGATCGGGGCCGAGCACGGCGAAGCCGGGACTCAGCGCGAACCTGGGGCGCTCCTCCTCGGCGGCGGCCCCTACCGCGCCCGTCTCGGACCCGCCGTAGTTGTCGACGATCGTCGCGTCGGGCAGCGCCGCGCGGATCCTCTCGCGCGTCGTCGCCGACAGCGGGGCCCCGCCCGACCCCACCGAGAAGACCTCCAGCTGGTACGGCCGGCGCCCCAGTTCGTCGGCGACCGGCCTGACCATGCCGTCCCCGACGAACGTCAGCACCTGCGACCGCTCACGCTCGGCCAGCTCCAGCACCGCCACAGGGTCGAAGTGCCGCCCCGTCCAAAGGATCACCGTGCCGCCCGCCGACAGGCAGATCCAGGTGCTCCACTGCCCATTGCCGTGCATCAGCGGCGCGTGCACCTGGAAGCGCAGCCCCTCGGGCCCGAAGCGCAGCTCGGAGACATCCTTGATCGGCCCCGAGTACACGCTCATCGCCGCGAGATAGATGTCCTCCGAACGCCACAACACGCCCTTGGGCCGCCCGGTCGTGCCACCGGTGTAGAGGATGTACGGGTCGTCCCCCGACCGCGGCCCGAAGTCCCTGCCGCCCGGCACGCCCGCCAGCGCCCTCTCGTACGGCTCGCCGAAGGCCAGCACGGGACCGTCGAAGGGCGCCCTGGCCAGCAGATCGGCCTCGCCCAGCAATGCCACGCAGTCGGCGTCGCCGAGCAGGTGGCCCAGCTCCCGCTCCACGTAGCGATAGTTGACGTTGACCGGCGCCGCCCTGGCCTTGAAACAGCCGATCATGCTCTCCAGCCATTCCGCGCGGTTCCAGGACAGGATGCCCACGTGCTCGCCCGGCCGTACCCCTTGGACCTGGAGCCAGTGCGCCACCCGGTTGGCGCGCTCGTCCAGCTCGCGGTAGGTCAGCCGGTCCTCGCCCGCGACCAGCGCGAGCCGGTCGGGCACCGCGTCCGCGGCGCGCTCGAAGACGTCCGCGAGGTTGATCACCGAGCCTCCAGGACGATCGGGAAGGACGTGACGCCGCGCACGAAGGAGTTGCGCATCAGCCGCGGCCCCTCCGCGTCTGCCCACGCGGCCGAGCCGACCCTGGCCACCCACTCCTCGAAGAAGATCTTCAGTTCCAGCCTGGCCAGCGCCGCGCCGAGGCAGAAGTGCGTGCCCAGGCCGAAGGCGATGTGGCCGCCCGGCTTGCTGGTCACGTCGAACACGTCGGGGTCGGCGAAGACCGCCGGGTCGCGGTTGGCCGAGCCGTACATGAGCAGAACCTGCTGACCTTTCCTGATGGTGTGGCCGTGCAGCTCGGTGTCGCGGGTGGCGGCGCGGCACATGTTCAGGATGGGCGTGGTCCACCGGATGAACTCCTCGACCGCGTTCTCCATCAGCGACGGCTCCTCACGCAGCAGCCGCCACTGGTCCGGGTGCCTGATCAGCGCGTCGATGGCGGTGGCGATCACCGTGCGAGTGGTCTCCGCGCCGCCGTCGAGCAGCAGCAGCGCCTCGTTGGCCAGGTGCTCGTCGTCGTAGTCGGGCCGTGCCGACCACAGCGACATCAGGTCGTCGTGCGGGCACTTGCGGCGTTCGGCGGCCAGGTCGAGCACGGCCAGGCCGAACTCCCCGGCGGCGACAGCGGCCTCGTGAGTGACGTAGCGCAGGCCGCCCCCCGCCGCGATCGTCGTCTCCGACCAGTGCTTGAGCTTGGGCCAATCGGAGTCGGGGAAGCCGAGCAGCCAGCCGATCATCCGGGCGGGCAGCGGCGCGGCCAGCGCGGTCACCGCGTCCACCGTGCCCTCCTCCAGCGCCTGGCCTATCTGCTCGACCACCACCGCCCTGATCCGCTCGGCGTAGCGGTCGTGCACGTAGCGCGGGGTGAAGCGGCGGTAGACGAGGCGGCGGCGCTCGGCATGCCGCGGATCGTCTGTGCCGATCATGGAGGGGTCGGACGGCAGCTGCGGGCGGTAGCCGCCGGTGCTGGTCCAGAGCTTGGGGTCGCGCTCGATGGCGCAGATGTCGGCGTGGCGGGAGATGCCCCACAGGTCGTTCGCCTCGTCGTAGTGGACAGGGGAGTGCTCGCGCAGCCAGGCGTACAGCGACCACGGATCGTCCGCGTACATGTCGCCGTCGAGCAGGTCGATGCCGGTCCGGTGGCCGTCGGCCATGGCCTTCCTGCCCGCGATCACCACTTCCGTGGTCCTGAACAGTTCGCTCATGCTCCGCCCCTGATCAGCCGGCCGGGCAGTGCCCCGGTGTGCTCGCCGTGAGAGAAGGTCTGGATGCCGCCGACGAAGGTGGCGACGTAGCCGTCGGCCCGCTGGATGAGCCTGCGTCCGCCCGCGGGCAGGTCGTATACCATCCGCGGGCGGTGGTTGCCGACCCGCTCGAAGTCGATGAGGTTGAGGTCGGCCTTCATGCCGGGGGAGATCGTGCCGCGGTCGTGCAGGCCGTACAGCTGGGCGGTGTCGCGCGACATCAGCTTGACGACGTGCTCCAGCGGCAGCCGCGCACCGCGCGAGCGGTCGCGCGCCCAGTGGGAGAGCATCGTCGTGGGCATGGAGGCGTCGCAGATGAAGCCGCAGTGCGCGCCGCCGTCGCCGAGCCCGAGCACGGCCTGCGGGTGCAGCAGCATCTCGCGCTGGGGGTCCAGGTCGCCGTTGGCGTAGTTGAGTATCGGCAGAAGGAAGATCGCCTGGCCGTCGTCCTCCAGCATGAGGTCGTACAGCAGCTCGAGCGGCTCTCGGCCCTGGCGCTCGGCTTGAGCCTTGACGGAGGTGCTGGGGTGTGGCTCGTAGTCCGGATTTTCGGGATTCAGCGGATAGAGGCGGTCGGTGAAACCGCGGCAGAGGGCCGCGAGCACGTCCTCCTCCTTCGGGACCTCGTGGAGGATGCGGTGTTTGACCTGGGGTTCGCGCATGCGCTGGACACGTTCGTGGCGCGGCAAGGTGGAAATTTGCTGATATGAGGGGTGATCGGCGAAGGCGTGAAGCGCTTCGAGGCCGATCAGCATCCCGAACGGCCGGCAGGCCACCTGCGGGTGCAGCCGCGCCACCTTGGCCGACTCGCTCAGCAGCTCACGCCACAGGTCGGGCACCGAGTCGATCTGCAGCAGCGCGAAGGTCACCGGCCGGTCGACAGCCTCGGCCAGCCTGCTCATCCAGGAAACCTCCTTCATCGGCGCGTTGACGTCCTCGCCCGCGGCCCCGGCCGGTGCGATCTCGTAGACGCCCCTGCCGAGCTCGCGCAGCGCCTCGCCGATGCCGAACAGCTCGTCCTCCGCCGCGAACGTGCCCGGAACCGGCTCGCCGTCGATCGCCTTGTGCGCCAGCGTCCTGCTCGTCGAGAATCCCAGCGCGCCGGCCTCGATCCCCTCCTTGACCAGCTGCTTCATCCTGGCGACATCGTCGGGTGAGGCGGGCTCGTTGCGCGCGCCGCGCTCGCCCATCACGTACGCGCGCAGCGCGCCGTGCGGCACCTGAGTGCCGATGTCGAGGACGTGCGGGTGTCGCTCCAGCGCGTCGAGGAACTCGGGGAAGCTCTCCCACTCCCAGGCGATCCCCTCGGAGAGGGCGGTGCCGGGAATGTCCTCGACGCCCTCCATGAGGCCGATCAGCCACTCGCGCCGGTCGGGCCTGGCGGGTGCGAAGCCGACGCCGCAGTTGCCCATGACCACGCTGGTGACGCCGTGCCAGCACGAGGGACCGAGCAGCGGGTCCCAGGTGGCCTGGCCGTCATAGTGCGTGTGCAGGTCGACGAAGCCGGGCGTGAGCAGCAGCCCGTCCGCCTCGACGGTGCGCCGGGCGCGCCCCGGCCGGCCGGCGCCGTTCTGGCGGGCCACCTCGGTGATGCGGCCGTCCGTGACGGCGACGTCGGCGGTGTACGGCGGGGCACCAGTCCCGTCGACGACGGTGGCGGCGCGAATGACAAGATCGTGCATGGTCAGCTCCGGTGGGGGAGTGTCACGGAGCCGCCGCATCGCTCGCGCCGACGATGTGGCGGTCATACCGAAGTGTCCTGATGTGTCCGGCGCTGGCGCCGGACACATCAGGATGGGGTCTGCGTGGGTGTCACCCCTCTCAGGCCGTCGCGGCCGTAGGCGGGTTCGAGCCAGGGGGAGAAGTCGGGACCGCGGCGCAGCGAGTGGCCGCCGTCCACGTTGATGACCTGGCCGGTGATCCACGAGGCCTCGGGCGACAGGAGAAAGGTCGCCAGCGCGGCCACGTCCGCCACCTCGCCCACCCTGGGCAGCGGGGTGCAGGCCTGGTAGTCGGCCAGAACCGGGTTCTCCGCTTCGGTGATGATCGACACCATCTCGGTGCGGATCAGACCGGGACGGATCGCGTTTACCCGGACACCGCTGGGGCCGAGCTCGTCGGCGGCCAGCATGCACAGGTGGTCGATGCCCGCCTTGGCCACGCCGTACGGGCCGAACCAGCGGTGGGTGTTGGAGGCGGCGATCGAGGAGATCGCCACGAACGAGCCGCCGCCCGCCGTGGCCATCAGCGCGGCGGAGTGCTTGAGCGCCAGCATGGTGCCGGTCAGGTTCGTCGCGATGACCTTCTGCCACTCCTCGATCGGCAGTCGGGTGATCGGGCCCAGCCAGCCGGAGCCGCCCGCCGAGGCGACCACCCCGTCGAGGCGGCCACCCGCCTGCTCCCAGGCCCGCCGTACGGCCGCCGCCATCTGTTTCTCGTCGGCCACGTCGGCCACCACGTAGCTCGCCTTGCCGATCTCCGCGCAGGCGGCGGCCAGCCGGTCCTCGGTACGGCCGCAGATTGTCACGGCGGCGCCCGAGGCGGCAAGGCGCTTGGCGATGCCCAGCCCGATGCCGCTGCCGCCGCCGGTGACGAGCACTCCCTGGCCGCCGAGGTTCATGGCTGTTCCCTCCACAACGGCTCGTCGACGGTGAAAGCGCCCGGGATGTCGATCGGCGGCGCCGGCTTGTCGCCCTCGCGGCCGAGCATCGGCAGAACGCCGGAGACGGCGATGCGGTCGATGTCGTGCCCGGCGGTGGGTGCAGGCGGACCGTCCTGGCCCCAACCGGTCATCCGGCCGCAGATCAGCCTGGGGTTGATCGCGTGCAGGTCGTCCGGGCCGATGCCGAGCCGTTCGGTGACGTCCGGCCCGAACACCTCGATGAGCACGTCGGCCTGCTCCGCCGGCTCCTTGAAGGCGGCCACCCGGTCGGGGGTCTTGAGGTCCAGCCCGATGGTGTGCTTACCGCGGTCCATGACGTCGGCGCGCGGCTTGGTGGAGACCGTCTTGACGCGGTCGACGCGCAGCACCTCGGCGCCGTGGTCGACGAGCATCATCCCGGCGCACGGGCCCGGGGCGGCCCGGGCCGGCTCCAGCACCCGCACTCCGGCCAGAGGACCTTCAGGCATGGACATCTCCTCGACTGTAGGTCCGTACGGCTATCTCAAGCAAGCGCTTGGTAATGCGGTGTGCCGGGTTGGATGGTCTTCGTTCCGGACGTCGCCAGATTCGCCGAGCGTGCCATAGCCGCCGGAGCGCCTCCAGGAACTACGACATGCTCACGTTCCTGACCCGGCTCGGGTCGCCGAGCATTGACGCGCTCCCCGGCCGCTCATTGCCCCTGGACCGTGATGCGGTAGGCCAGCCGGAGGCCGGCCGACGCGTGCGCCGCGCCGCTGACCAGGAGCCAGCGCGCCGGACCGCCACGAGGATCGGGCGTGTAGGCGGCGGAGATCCGCTCCACGCCGATCGGGAAGTGCCCCGACGACTGCGTACCGGGCACGAACCACATCACCTGGGCCTCTGCCCAGATCAGCGGCGCCGGCACACCCTCGGCCAGCGGCGGCATGTCGGGCGGATAGAAGCCGAACTCCGTGGCCGGTTCGTTCGATCGCCACACCTGGATGCGGGCATTGTGGCCCACCCGGACGACACCGGAGTGGACGGTCGTGGTCGGCGTCAGGGCGAGCGCGGGGTTCGCGATCAGCTCGAGGATGTCGTAGGCCATCTCGAGAACGTAAGCCACTGCCACGGCTCGGCGATAGAGACTTCCGATGCGGCAGATCGGCGGCGGTGCGCGTTCACCTGACACACCTTGCCCTCCATCGGTACCTGCGTGCTCCGCCGGCGCGCCCGATCTGGAACGGCGTCCGGTGCCGGGAGCGGAGCCTCAAGACGGCGGCAGGCCCGGTGCGCAAATTTCTTCAAGACCGGGCAGGCGCGGACAGCCCATGCTGGCTGCGTGATCTCTCTTGCTCCTTCGCCGGTGGCGGGTGCGCGCCGCGGCCGGATGCTCGCCGTACTGCTCACCGGTCAGGTCATGGCGTCCATGGACGGCTCGATCGTGTCAGTGGCTGCGGAAACCATTCGCGGTGATCTTCACGCCGGTGGCGCGGCGATCCAGCTGATCGTGTCGGGCTACCTGCTGACCGTCGGCGTGCTCCTCGTCACGTGCGCGCGGGTCGGTGACGTCGTCGGGCAGCGGCGCGCGTTCCTGCTCGGGCTGGGCTGGTTCACCGGCGCATCGCTGCTGTGCGGGCTGGCTCCTGACGTGAACGTGCTGGTGCTCGCACGCATCGCGCAGGCCATGGGGGCGGCACTGCTCACTCCGCAGATCTTCTCGCTCATCCAGACGCACTGGGAGGGTACGGCACGCCGCAGAGCGATCGGCCTCTACAGCATGGTGCTCGCCCTGGGAGTCGCGCTGGGGCAGGTCGTCGGAGGGCTGGTCGTCAGCGCCGACCTCTTCGGCCTGTCCTGGCGGCCCGTCTTCCTGATCAACATCCCGATCGGCGTGATGGCGCTGGCCGTGGGGCCGCGCCTGCTGCCGCTCTCCCGCATGGACGGGCAGGCACGCCTCGATCTGGGTGGAGTGGCGGTACTGACCGCCGCCATGGCCGCCATCACGGTCCCGCTGATCTTCGGCCGCGAGCTCGGCTGGCCCGGTTGGGTCTGGATCTCGCTGGTGTGTGGTGCCGCGCTGACGGTGGGATTTGTCCGCTATGAGACCAGGGCGCGGTATCCCCTGCTGGACCTGGCATCGGTACGGCCGCGCGGGGTGAAGCCGGGGCTGGTGGCTTGTTGGACCGTCATGGGGTGCTACACCGTCTTTCTGCTCACCCTCACCCTGCACCTCCAGACCGCGCTGGGTTTCTCGCCGCTTCACGCGGGGCTGGCGTTCGTCCCGTACGCCCTGGGCTTCGGCGCGCTCAGCTTGAGCTGGACCCGATTCCCTCAGCGGCTGCAGCGCGCCCTGCCGATCGCGGGTCCGATCGCCTTCGCGGGCGGGGCGAGCCTGCTGGTGCTCTTCTGCCGCGATCAGTGGCAGCCGGTCGTGGCGATGCCGTTGCTGCTCCTGGCGGGGGCCGGGCACGCTGCCGGGTACAGCCCGCTGATCGCGCAGATCACAGCGCTGGTCGAGCCACGGCTGGCGTCAGCGATCTCGGCGTTGAACTCCACCGGGCCCATGCTCGCCGGGGTGACCGCCGTCGCCGGGCTCGGGAGCGTCTACTTCGCTGCGCCCTCCTCGGCCGACGGGCTCGTGCGGGTCGTCGTCGTGGTCGCTGTCCTGCTCGTGGGTGGGGCCGCGTGTGCCGTCGGGGTGGCTCGCCGTACCTCCTCGGGATCAGCGTGATCAGTACGATCAGATCGTCGAAGGGACGGCCGGCCGGCGCCGCGCGTGATCGTGCGAAAGTCGGGCCAGTCCCGGCCGCGGGTGGGGCGGTTGAAACGCGGGCCGTTCAGGTACGGGTCGAGGGCGTCCGCGGCACCGGCGGAAGCCGACCTCGGGCCGACACCGACCACCGGTCCGGCCGCGATCCGACCAGTTGATGACATCAGCCCTTCGAGCCGGTGAAGGCGATGCCGGCGATGAGCTGGCGTTGCATGACGACGAAGAGGGCGATCACGGGCAGTGAGGCCACGACCGACCCGGCGAACAGGATGGGGAAGTTGGTCAGGTACTGACCGCGCAGCGAGGCGAGGCCGGCCGAGAGCGTCATCATCTCCGGATCGGTGTTGACCACCAGCGGCCAGAGCAGGCTACTCCACGACCACATGACAGTCAGCATGCCGAGCGCCAGCAGGCCGGGTCTGACCAGAGGAAGCAGGATGTGCCAGTAGATCTGCAGCGGATTCGCCCCGTCGATCGAGGCCGCCTCGTCCAGTTCCCTGGGCAACGACAGGAAGAACTGCCGGAGCATGAAGGTGCCGAACGCTCCGAACACGCCCGGCGCTATCAGCGCCTGCAGAGAGTTCAGCCAGCCGAGCTCCATCATGATCTCGTAGCGCGGGATGAGGAACAGTTCCCCGGGCACCATCAGGACGGCCAGGAAGAGCAGGAACAGCGCGCCCCTGCCCGGGAAGCGGAGCCGGGCGAAGGCGAACGCGGCCAGCGAGCACAGCAGCAGTTGCCCGGCGGTGACGGCGGCGGTGACCACGACCGTGTTGAGGAACTGCCTGGCCAGCGGCACCGACCGGAACACATCGGCGAAGTTCGACCACTGCCAGGAGGGCGTGAACTTCGGCGGCACCCGGAGCGAGTCCGGCAGGGTCTGCAGCGAGACCACGAGCTGCCAGGCGAACGGCGCGAGCATGACCAGCGCGCCGGCGGCCAGGAACAAGTGCGCCGGCGAGGTCCTGGGCCTACTCATAGTGCACCCACTTCTTCTGTAGCCTGAACTGGAACGCGGTCAGCATCAGGACCAGCCCGAGCAGGATGACGGCGATCGCCGCGGCGAGCCCGCGCTGGTTCTGCACGAAGCCCGTCTCGTAGAAGAGGTAGACGATCGTGCGACTGCCCTCCAGGGCCGGGCTCTTCAGGTCGATCATGAGATAGACGAGGTCGAAGACCTGCAGCGCGTTGATCATCGTGATGACCACGACGAAGAACGTGGTGGGCGTGAGCAACGGCAGCGTGATGCGGACGAACTGCCGCAGCCGCCCGGCCCCGTCGATCTCGGCGGCCTCGTAGTAGTGACGCGGAATGCCCTGTAGCCCGGCCAGGAACAACACGGCGTTGTAGCCGACCGAGCTCCAGATCCCGACGACCGCGATGGCGTAGATCGCGAAGTCGGGGTCGCCGAGCCAGTACGGCCCGTCGATCCCCGCCGTGCCCAGGACGTGGTTGATCGCCCCGAAGTCGCCGTTGAACAGGTACCTCCAGGTCAGGCCCACCGCGGCGGGCATCGTGACCACGGGCAGGAAGTAGAGGGTCCGGTAGAGGCTCAGCCCGCGCAGCCCCGGCACGTTCAGCAGCGCCGCGACGACGATGGACAGCGGCACGCCCGCCAGTACCAACACCGAGTAGAGCAAGGTGTTGCCGAGCGCGCCGTACATCTCCTCGTCGGTGAACAGTTCGGCGAAGTTGGCCGTCCCCACCCAGGTGTAGCCGCCGAAGACGCCCGACTCGGTCATGCTGAGATACAGGGTCTGAACGATGGGCCACAGGTAGAAGACGGCCAGACCCAGCGCCATCGGGGCGATGAGGAGGTATCCCCACGCCCACTCGCGCTTGGAGTGCATTGATTACTCCTTGGCCAGGATCTCGTTCATCTGCGTCGCGATCTCCTTGGCGACGTCGGCCACCGGCCGCTTGCCTGCCCAGGCCTCGGCGAGCAGCCTGTTCTGCACGTCCTGCCACTGCGCGGTGTTCAGCGACACCGGGTACGGCACGCCGTTCGGCATCGAAGCGTCGTAGGTCTCCTTCAGGTGGAAGGTGGGGAAGGCCTTGAACCAGCCCTCCTGCGTGCCGTCGCGGAGCGAGAGGGCGCCGCCGCCGCTGTCGCTGAGGATCTTCTGAGCCTGCTCGGAGACGACGAACTCGGCGAAGGCCGCCGACTCTTTCGGATGCTCGCTCCTGGCCGAGACGGCGTTGGCAAGGCCCAGCAGGATGACGGCGTCCTTGGCCGGACCCTTGGGCAGCGGGGCCACGTCGATCCGCTCGCGGATCTCGGGGTTGGCCCAGAAGGTGGAGGCGAACCAGACGCCGCCGTAGAGCATGCCGTACTTGCCGGACTGGAAGAGCGTGATGGGGTCGGTGTCGGCGTAGACCTCGGCGACAGGGGCGACCTGGTCCTTGATCATGCCGGTCCAGTACTCCAGGCCCTGGATCGAGGCGGGATCGTCGAAGCCGCTCTTCTTGCCGTCCTCCGACAGCACGTGGCCGCCTGCCTGAAGCATGGTGGGGTAGAAGGCGCCCTGGTCCCACATGTGGGCGAGGATGCCGAACTGCTTCTTGGACGGGTCGGTCAGCTTCTTGGCGGCGGCCTTGACATCGTCCCAGGTCCAGTCGGCGGTGGGGTAGGCCACTCCGGCGGCGTCGAAGAGCTTCTTATCGTACCAGAGTGCCGGAATGCTCACGTTGTGCGGCAGGCCGTACAGTTTGCCGTCGTAGCGGTAGCCGTCGACGACCGCCGGGGGAAGGCCCTGGGCCTTCGACTCCTCGAGCGGGGTGATGATCCCGCCCTTGGCGTACATGCGGACGTTGAGGCTGTTCATCCAGAACACGTCGGGTGTGGCGCCGCCGGACGCGGCCGTCTGGAGCTTGGTCCAGTACTGGTCCCACGGGGTGATCTCGAGCTTCACTGTGACGTTCGGGTTGGCCTGCTGGAAGGCTGCGATGATCTTCTCCGCGCTCGTCTGGTCGTTCTTGTCCCAGATGGCGTAGCTGATCGTGGCCTTTCCTGCGGCTTCCGGCTCGCTGGACGAGCCGCAGCCGGCAGTCATGACGGCCAGGCCGGTGAGGCAGACGAGGGGTAGACGGAAACGCATGGTTGTCTCCAGATGGTTGGGGGGTGTTCAGGGCCGCAGGCTGGAGGTCCAGTCGGCGAGCTCGCGGTCGATCTCGGCCCTGGTCCGGGTGTGGCCGGGAGCATCAGGGCGTTGCTGCCAGGGGTGCGGACCGGTGGCCGGGCGATATTCCACGCCCAGGGCGTCGAGCCGCTTTTCGTGTACGGCGAGCCGTACACGAAAGTCCTCGAAGTCACGCTCGTCGCTCCACATCGCCTCCGCGAAGGCGGCCAGTCGCGGGAAGGCCATGTAGTCGAGGAGGCGGGGCGAGTCGATGTGCTCGGTCCACAGCGCCGCTTGCGCGCCGAGGATCCTGCTCCGCTCCTCCCCGGTGAGGCCATGGGGGACCGGGTCGAAAGCGTGGACGGCGCGCAGGGAGGTCACGCTGCCGATCGGCACCGGTTCCTGGTCGCCCTCCGCCTGGCGGAAATCCAGGTACGTCTCGGCGAACGGGGAGACGACCACGTCGTGGCCGGCCCGCGCGGCCATCGCAGCACACCTGTCGCCGCGCCAGGCCCCGACGGTGACGCCCGGGGGCAGTCCGCCCTCCAGGAGCTCGTCCCAGCCGAGCGGCTTGCGCCCGCGGGCCAGCAGGTAGTCGGTGAAGTGCCGCATGAGCCAGGTCTGCAGCTCGTCGGCATCGCGCAGGCCGAGTTCGCGGATGCGCTCCTTGGCGGGGAGGCTCTCGTTCCACTGGGTCTTGGGAGTCTCGTCGCCGCCGACGCAGACGTACTCGCCGGGGAAGAGCTCGAGGACCTCGTCGAGGACATCGGTGAAGAAGGCGATCGTGTCGTCGGAGACATTGAGCACGTTCTCACCGACGCCCCACTCGGTGCGCACCTCCAGGGGGACGTCGAGGTTGCCGAGCTCGGGGTAAGCGGCGATGGCAGCCTGCGTGTGGCCGGGAAGGTCGATCTCCGGGACGACCATGACGGAGCGGTCGGCGGCGTAGGAGACGATCTCCCTGATGTCGTCCTGGCTGTAGAAGCCGCCGTGCGGGCGCCCGTCGAACAGGCGATGCCGCTTGGCGCCCAGCGGGGACTCGCGCCGCCAGGCGCCGATCTCCGTGAGCTTCGGGTACTTCCTGATCTCCAGCCGCCAGCCCTGGTCGTCCGTCAGGTGCAGATGGAGGACGTTGAGCTTGTGCGCGGCCAGCAGGTCGATGTACCGCAGCAGGTCGTTCTTGGGCAGGAAGTGCCGCGCGACGTCGATGAGGCAGCCGCGCCAGCCGTACCTGGGGGCGTCGGCGATCTCGATCGCGGGGATGCTCCAGGTTCTGTCTCCGGTACGGCCGGCGCGGAACGCGGCCGGGTCGAGCAGCTGGCGAAGAGTCTGCGCCCCGTAGAAGGCACCGGACTGGGCCGAGGCCTCGATCAGCACGGACTCCGTCGTGGCGGTGAGCCGATACTCCTCGGGCCCGAGGCCCACGGTGTGGCGGATCTCGACCCCGCCGGGTCCTTCGAGCAGTGGCAGGCCGGTGGCCGAGGTGAGCGCCTGGCGGAGCCACGTCGCGGCACCGGCCAGCACCGGGTCGGCGGTCAACGGCGTCGCGGCGGTGAAGGTGAACAGCCCTTGTCCGAGTGCGCAGCGGGAAGGCGCCGGGATCAGGGTCACAGTGCCTGCACCGTCCGGGTCTCGCGGGCGCGTTCGGCGGCCCAGACGACGAGGTGCCCGGCCAGAGCTTCGGCCGGGTCGGCGCCGAGCGGCGCCTGGTCTCCGGCGGCCACGGCGTCGATGAATGCCCTGACGAGGCCCGCATCGCCACCGCCATGGCCATCGGCAAGCGACGCCCCCGCGTTCGTCCCGGTGTCAAGGGTTTCCTCGGCGCCGGTCGCGAAGTCGACGATCCTGATGTGGCGCCCATCCCCCTCGGCGAAGCCGTGGGTGCCGAAAACCCGCGTCTTGCGGTGCTCCAGCGGTGTGAACGCCGTCATCGTCAACGACGCGGTCGCGCCCCGCGCGAACTCCAGCGTGACGACCTGCTGGTCCACCACGTCGTTGTCGCAGTCGTAGACGCAGCGGCCGTAGGGACCGGTCTCCAGCGCGCGCATGACGCCTGCCGTACTGGCGTCGGAGGTGACGGCGCCGAGCGGCCAGAACTCCCGGGCCGGATCGCCGAGACAGCCCAGATAGAGGCGTGTGGCCGAGTAAGGGCAGGTCGGCTCGACAGGGCAGCTCACGCACCGCGTGCCCGCACCCTCCGGCCGGTTCTCCGGCCGGAAGTGGGTCAGCGAGCCGAAGGACGACACGGCGACCGGTTCGTCGCCGACGAGATGGAGCAGCCAGTCGATGTCGTGACAGGACTTGGTCAGCAGCATCGGCCCTGATTCGGCCGCATTGCGCCAGGCGCCCCGCACGAAGGAATGGGCCATGTGCCACCAGCCCACCGGCTCCAGGTGCTGGACGCTGGAGATCGAGCCCAGCCTGCCGCTGCCCAGGAGCTCCTTGAACGCTTTCGTGTAGGCGGTGTAGCGGAGCACGTGGCAGATCGCGAAGACGACGCCGCTGCGCTCGACCGCCTCGACGATGCGGCGGGCCTCCGCTTCGGTGGGGGCCAGCGGCTTCTCCAGCAAGATCGCATAGCCCAGCTCGGCGAAGGCGACCGCCGGCTCGACGTGTAACCGGTCCTGGGTCGCGATGACCACAGCGTCCGCCAGCTTCGGCACGGCGGCCAGGTCAGCCCATCCCGTGAAACGGGACTGCTCCGGCACGTCGTGCTCGGTGGCCAGCGCGGCCCGCCTCGCCGGGTCGGGATCGGCCACAGCCACGATGCGTGCCCGACCGTCGGCAGCCGCCGCCCTGGCGTAGATCTGGCCGCGCGCTCCCGCCCCGACGACGGCTATGGTCAAAGTCATTCGAAGACCCCCTTTATTACAGGCTCCATAGATATTCACGGATCTCGCCTTGCGGTCAAGACCCCGGTGCCGGATGATCCAGGTAGACCAGCGCGACATAATTCAGACACTGTTGATAGTGAGGAGCACGCCCGTGCAGGTCAGTGGTGGAGACCTTCAGCGGCTGCGTCAGCAGAACACCCTGAACAGCCTCCGCGCCCTGCGTGAGGCGCGCGCGCCGTTGACGCTCACAGAGCTGGTCGCGCGGACCGGGCTGTCGCGAGCCTCCGTGGGGGACGTCGTCGCCGAGCTCCAGCAACGTGGCTGGATCGCCGAGGTAGAACCCGCACCGGGCACCTTGGGCCGGCCCGCCAAGCGCTACCGCTTCCGCACCGACGTCGGGCACGTGCTGGGCATCGACATAGGAGTCCACAAGGTCCTGGCCGTGGTCACCGACCTCGCGGGCCGGACCATCGCCAGCGGCCGGGTCGCCGTCGACCGGCACACCGCCCGGCATGAGCGGCTGGAGGCCGTGTGGAGAGCCATCGACGCAGCACTCGTCGCCGCCGGCCGGGAAGCCTCCGACCTGTGGGGCGCCACCGCAGGAAGCACCGGCGTCGTCAACCGGGAAGGGCTGGTCACCCGGGTCCACGATCTTCCCGACTGGGCCGGAGTCGATCTGGCCGGCCATCTCGGGCAGCGCCTGACCTGCCCGATCACCATCGAGAACGACAGCAAGCTAGCCGCTCTCGCCGAGCAGCGGCTCGGCGTCGCGGCAGGCGTTCAGGACCTTGTCTACCTGCACGTCGGCCGCCGGCCCGGTGCCGCGCTCATCCTCAACGGCCGGCTTCACCACGGGTTCAGCGGGGCCACCGGCGAGGTGGGCCTCATGGAGGTCACCGGGTGGCGCACCATGGCCGGCCACCTGGAGGTCTGTCGCGCGGCCGCCGGCGCATCACCTGAGGAGGCTGCCCGGCTCGTCTTCGACGCCGCCCGCGCCGGAGACCCCGAAGCCCAGGCCGCCGTCGATACCTACGCCCACCACCTCGCCCTCGGCACCGCCGCCATGGTGCTGACCCTGGATCCTGAACTGGTCGTTCTGGGCGGTGGCTTCTCCCGCTCGGCCGACGTGCTGCTTCCCGCGCTCAACCGGGCCCTCGAACCCCACTGCCTGCGCGTTCCCGGCATCCGGCCGTCGACGCTCGGTGAGGAATGCGTCGCCCTGGGCGGAGCCTGTCTGGCGCTGGACGATGTGGACGAGCGGCTCTTCTCACTGGAAGGGGCCATCCTCGACCCCGCTGCTCCTCAACGCATCTCTTGACGCCCCCCTCCTCTTGAAGGCCGGCCGAGCCGGGTCCACCTGGCTCGGCCGGCCCTCGTTGTCAGGCCTTCTCGTAAGGGATGATCTCGGCCAGGGCGGAGGCTCCGCCGATGCCGTAGTCGGAGCGCAGCCTGATGTACCGGGCCGAGAGCCCCTGGAGGCTGACATCGTTGGGCGCGGTCATGCGGGGCCACTCGACGGGTGTGACGTCCCTGAACGTGATGCCGTCGTCGCTGACCTGCACCATGCCCTTGAGGATGGTGCCGTTCATGTTCGTGCGCAGCTTGGGCTGGAACCGTACCGCCGACAGCTCCCTGACGCGGCCGAGGTCGACGGTGATGGTGTGCGGCTGCGGCGGGACCGCGGGGTAGTCGGAGTGGAAGTCGGTGGTCAGCTTGCCGTCGATGGCATTGCGCGGGTCGCCGACGCCGGGCTTGAAGGTGCTGGCGGTGGCCTTGAGCTCGGCGGGCGGGATGCGGCGACCGGCGGGCTCGGCCGGCCAGATGTGGCGTCCCTTGCCGGGCTCCTCGGTGACGGGCTCCCGGTCGGGTCCGGTCCCCTTGCCGCGGATCAGGACGTCGGTGATGACCGAGCCGTGGTCGGAGTAGAAGGGGTAGGGCTGGTTGAGCCAGCTCTGCCGGTGGCGGGGGAGGCGATCGATGTCGGCGCGAGACCCCAGGACGCGGACGTCCTTGCCGCGGGCGAAGACGTAGTCGATGCGGCCTGGAATGGCGCCCATGCCGTGGTAAGGGCTCCACGTGCGGCCGGGGTAGCGTCCGGCGTCGGGATTGGCGTAGCGGAAGGTATCCATGAAGCCGTGGTCGGTGTACAGCTTGGTGTACGGCCAGGGCAGGACCACACCGCCGTGGCCGGGGGCGTCGGCGAACTGCTCGCTCCAGTCCAGGTGCGACTGCGCGTTGAGGTCGCCGCCCATGAGCACCGGGGCATCGTCGTCGCCGATGAAGGACGGGATCGCCTTCTCGAGGATGGCCTTGCCCATGGCGACCCGGCGAAGGTTGTCTCCCTCCAGGATCTGTTCGTTGGTCTTGGTGCGGGGCAGGCCGTGGGTGTTCTGCACCGCCGCGTCGTGGGTGTCGCCGTAGGCCCAGCCGTCGTGCCAGGTCCACAGGCTGAAGGCGTGGACATGCTTGCCGTTGGGCAGGCCGAGCCGGGCGCCGCCCAGGTTGAACGAGCTGATGTCGGCGTCGGCGTAGCGCGGGTACACCTTCTGGATGTCGAGCTTGGTGTAGAGCCACAGGTTGTCGCCGTTGACGCTGTAGTCCTCGGGCGTGGTGAGCTGCACGCCGGCGAATCGGTCGCCCTCCGCCCGTCCGGCGTTCAGCCCGTCGAGGATCTTCTGGCCGGAGCCGTA
Source organism: Nonomuraea sp. NPDC003804 (assembly GCF_040610675.1). Classification (NCBI taxonomy): domain Bacteria; kingdom Bacillati; phylum Actinomycetota; class Actinomycetes; order Streptosporangiales; family Streptosporangiaceae; genus Nonomuraea; species Nonomuraea sp. NPDC003804. The sequence goes on along the minus strand of NZ_JBEXMT010000017.1, from coordinate 44,495 downwards.
CCCCTCGACCACGAAAAGAATGTCGGGGTTGACCTCGTTCATGTAGTCGATCATCTGGGCGAGGTTCTCGCCGGTGTTCTCCTGGCGGTTGTAGGTGCCGCCGACGAAGAGGTTCCATGCCATCAGCCGGAGCGGTGTTCCCACGTGCTTCTCCGGCAGGGAGGTGAGGGAGACGTCGACCGTCACATCCTTGTCGGGGAGCACGAAGGGGCGGCTGCGCACCTGCCCGTCACGCGTGTACAAGGTGTCTCGCGCCCATACCTGGTCGCCGCTCCTGACGGTGGTGACGAACTCCTCGACGCGGTGAGGTCGGGCCTTGCCGGTGGCGACCACTGTGCAGGTGCTGCCGGGGCCGTTGCCGTCGCAGTCCAACCGGTAGCTCGGCTTGCTTGCGCGGTCGGCGGAGGCCGCGGTGGTGTTCGTGGCGGCGAGCAGTCCGGTCAAGGCCACGGCGACTGCGAGCGGAGGGACTAAGAATCGCATGGGCATTCCTTCTGCGAGATTTCTGGGGGATCAAGGGGGTCGGTCGCGAGGTGTACGAGGAGTGCTGCCAGGTGAGAGGCCGCGGCGGCGGCAAGGCACGAGTCAGGGCCGGGGCGGCAGTGCGGGGGCGCCGGCCGACGGCGACCGAAGCATGCGGCTCGCCGCTCCTGGGTCAGCTTCGAAGAAGAGTTCGTGGTCTCGCGCTCAGCGCATGTTCAGCGGCCCGACAACGAGCGCACGCTGGGCGTCTGCGCGGACACGGTATTCCGGTTGTACCTCGCACAGGGTGGGAGACGGCGCCGGGCAGGCTCAGGTGACGTGACCTCTGCGTGTCGTCACAGTTGGTCGGCACGTGGCAGGACATTATTGACAGACTCCAGAGGAAGTTGTCCCCCGTGAAGGGCCTCTACCGGGATCATCCCGGCGTCGCCGCTACGCCGCAAGGTCTCCACGATGAATATTTACAGAGTATGCAATAAAGTCCCGCCCTGGGAGTGGCTGTGATTGGCTTTGTCCAGCCGACCGCCTGTGGTTCGCGCGCTCTCGCACCTGATATCCCGCAGCCAATGGAGGAAGATCCTCCCGACATCCCCAGCCACCCTGCCGGCCTCGCACCGCGAACTCGTGGCTATGTGCCGCCGTTGCGTTCCACCTGCACGGCGCACCGCGGTAAGCGCGGCCCGGATCATGTGCATGTCCTTGGTCAGAAGGACGCCGGATCACGTGGGCACCTCCATCACCAACCGGAAGCCACCCTGGGACGTGCGCCCGGACTCCACCGTGCCCCCCACCTGGGCGGCCCGCTCCACCAGCCCGACCAGGCCGCCTCCGACCAGCCCGCCGCCAAGAGACGGGGCACCAACAGGCCCATCGCCGACCGGGTCAGGAGCGGTTTGCGCGTCATCAGGTGGGAGGCCGTTGTTGACGATCTCCAGCTGGGTGCGTCCCGCGCGGTTCGAGGTGGTGATCGAACAGGTGGTGGCGCGGCTGTGCCGCAGGATGTTCGTGACGCCCTCGCGTACGGCCCAGGCGAGGGCCTCGTCCGGCTCGCGGGACAGGGTGATCTCGGCAAGGTTGACCTGGCACCCGATTCCGGACGATTCCAGCAGCGCCGCGGCCCTGTGCACCTCACCGGCGAGCGACATCCTCCGATAGCCGCGAGCCACCTGACGCACCTCCTGCGAGGCCTCCCTCGCCACCTGGATCAACGCGCCGACCTCGGTCTTCGCGGCGGGGAGATCGCGGTCCATGAGCCGGGTGGCCAGGTCGCCCTTCAACGCGATCGCGGTGAGGCTGCAGCCGAGTCCGTCGTGCAGGTCGCGGGAGATCCGCAACCGCTCCTTCAGCACCGCCGCCTCCGCCAGGTCAACCCGCGCCTGTTCCAATTCGGCGGTGACCCGGACCAGCCGCACGACGACGTAGATCATGGCCCCAGTGATGAGGACGGTGAGGGCGTAGAAGAACGAGCCGGTCACGTTGTGGAAGATGCCCTGTAGCCACCAGAACTCCACAGCCACCATCATCATCACCAGGACGCCGCCCCAGCGCAGCGGGAGCAGCAGGAGCACCGGCCCGGCCAGCAGCGGCGCGGTTCCGGCCGACCAGCCGGTGAACCCGAGGGCCTCCGGCAGGTAGGTGGCGAGTACCTGCACCGCCAGCGTCGCGGGGAGCCACCGGGACCGGGTGCCCGTAAGAGCCTGCCGTACATGAAGAAAATGCGGCCAGTAGAAAGCGGTCAGCGCCACGAGCAGCCCGGCGTTGACCGAGGTGGCGGCGGTCGCGAGGGAAGCCACGAGGGGGATGATCGTGTAGCCGACCGAGACCAGGACGATCAGCGCGATTCCGATCCGCCGCGCGAAAATGGAGTTCATGATCGGCACATTAGGATTTTCTGGGCTCCCAGCGGAACCACCTCGTGATCGAGAACAGTGCGACCGCCGCCCACACCGCCAGAACCAGAGTCGGTACGGCAGCCGCTGCCAGGTCAGAGCCGAGTGTTCCCGGCCCGTAGGAGGCGCGGACCGCGTCCACCACCGCGGTGGTGGGCAGGGCGGCGAGCAGTGGGTGCAGCCAGGAAGGCAGCAGGTTCATGATCGGCCCCATCGCCCCGGAGGCGAACCCGGCCAGGAAGAAGAACGGCATCGTCATGGCAGCCGCGAGTTCCCCGCGTGGGATCGCGGCCGTCCACGCCACCCCCAGCGTCGCCAGCACCGCCGAACCCGCGATCGCGAACACCGCGAACAGCACCGGACTCCTCGGCAGCGGCACATCGGCCAGGAGGTGTACGGCCACGGCCGACACAATCATCAGGGCGACCGCCTGCGTGACGGTGTTCGCGACCTCGCCAAGGAGAATCTGCCGGTCGGTGAGCCGGGTGGTGCGCAGCCGTTTGAGCAGGAGCTGGTCGCGTCGCATGGTCAGGGCGACGGTGATGTTCAGGAACGCGGTCCCCGACAGGATGAGCGCGAGCGTCCCCACGAACATCTGCGCCGCGGCCGTGATGCCGTCGGCCTGAACGTTACGCATCAGCGCCGGCATCCCGATCGCCAGCCCCAGCGGGGTGACCACGGAGGCGAGCAGCATGCCCTTGTCGCGCCAGAACAGCCGGGCGCTCAGCTTGTAGGTGGCCGTGAGGCTCATCGGCGTGGGTCCCAGCGGAAGAGAAGGCGAATGGCGACCAGAGTGAGGAGGGCCCAGGTTGTCAGGTTCAGGACGGGCCCGGTCAGTGTCGTGAGCTCGCCGCCCCGGTAGGCGAGTCCGGCGATCTCGACCATCGCTCCGGTCGGCAGCAGGTCGAGTGTCCACTGGACCCAGCCGGGGAGGAGCCCGGTGACGAACGGACCATATCCTCCGGCTCCGACCACGCTGGCCAGCATGAACGGGATCGTGGCGGGAGCGTTCAGGTCGGGGCGGCGGGTCACGATCGAGAAGACGACCCCGATCAGCGCCAGCACCCCGGCCACCGCGACGACGCACGCCGCGAACAGCACCGGCAGTTCGGGCGGCGGCAGGTAGGTGAAGATGTAGAGGATCACCGAGACGAGGGCCGACAGGAGAGTGGCCTGCGTCACGATGTTGACCAGCTCGCCACCGATGATGGCCCGCCCGCGCAGGCCCGAGGCGCGTAGCCGCTTGAGAACCAGCATCTCCCGCCGGGCCGACAGCGCCACGGCCGTCTGGGTGGTCGCGACGATGGTCAGGACCATGGCGAGCATGCCGAGATGCATGCCGAGCACCACCTCCACGTCGCGGCTGCGGAGTGAGGCGGCGATCAGCAGCGGCAGGCCCGCGCCCAGGCAGACGCTGAGCACCGCGATGCCGCCGACTGCCCGCCCGTCACCCCAGAACAGCCGCCCGCCCAGCCGCGCCACGGCCAACAGCTCACGCACGGGCGTCACCACTCACGGCAGGGCGGTCGCTTCGGCTTCCACGGTCGCTTCCGGAAGATACGTCGTCCTGGGGAATGTCGTAGCTCTGGGCCAGTTCCAGGAACAGGTCTTCCAATGACGCCGTCCGGACCTCCAGGCCGCGTAGCCGCAGGCCGCGGTCGCTCGCCCAGCTCAGCAGCGTCTGGGCCGCCAAGTCGGGATCAGCGGCCTGGACGACGGCGAGCCTGCCCCGCACGGTCGCGGGCAGCGGCAGCTCCCCGGGATGGATCATCGACGGCAGCTCGAACGAGACCCGCCCCACCCGCGCGGCCAGCGTCTCGACCATGTCACCACCGACGACGATCTCACCCCTGTCCATGATGGCCAGTTTCGTCGCCAGCTGCTGGGCCTCCTCCAGGTAGTGGGTGGTCAGCAGCACGGCCGTACCTCGTGCGGCGAGGTCGCGGACGACCTGCCAGATGTTGCGGCGGGCCTCGGGGTCCATGCCGGTGGTCGGCTCGTCCAGGAACAGCGCATCGGTTCGGCCCAGCAGCGCCAGCGCCAGGTCCAGGCGGCGCTTCTCGTCGCCGGACAGCTGCCGCACCTTCGTCTTCGCCTTCGCCGTCAGGCCGGCCAACTCCAGCGCCTCGCTCGCGGGGCGCGCGGCGGGGGTGAAGTCACGCCAGATCTCGACCGTCTGACGGACTGTCAGCTCAGGGAAGAATCCGGCCTCCTGCAGCATGATGCCGACGTTGCCGCGCACCTGGGCGCGGTCCCTGATCGGGTCGAGGCCCAGCACCATGACCGCACCGGTGTCGGGCTTCTGGAATCCGGTGAGCAGCTCGATCGTCGTGGTCTTGCCCGCGCCGTTGCGGCCGAGCAGGGCGAAGACCGTCCCAGCCTCGACCTCGAACGAAATGTCGTTGACCGCCTGGAATCTGCCGTAGCTCTTGCTGAGGTGGTTCGCCTGTATCGCTGTCACGCCTTGATCCTTCGTCGGGGGCAGCGGCGGGGACAGTGAGGAATTCACAACTTCGTGACCGGCCGTGGGAGTCGCACGGTGGCGACCCCGTGTCCGCGGCGTGGTGCTCGCTTCTACGGCACGTGCCGGCGAGCGCGGCTGCCGCGTAGCGATCGAAGTCGTCGCCTGACACCAGGCTGAGCAGCCGGAACATGCCCTGCTGGGCCGTGCTCAGCTGGGCCGTGCTCAGCTGGTCGTAGGACAGGGCGAATGCGATGAAGATTCCACGATCACCCGCCTGCAATTCGTGAATGCCGCCTGAGCAGTGCCACCGCCATCAGCGGCAGCGCCCGCGAGCACCAGGCCGTCGCTGTTGCCCAGGAGGAGAGGCCCACCAGGTCGAGGGTGTCGCGGCGGTGTAGCCCAGCGACTCATACAGCGGCCGGCCCAGTTTGGATGCGGTGAGGGTGAGCGGTAGATCCGCGAGGTGGGCCAGGGAGGCGAGCATGACGGCCCGCCCCACGCCACGCGATCGCAACGCCGGTGATGTAGCGACCCAGTAATGGCTACCGACGCCGTCGTCCACGACGCTGACGCACGCTCCCGCGGCCACGCCGTCGTGAGATACGATGAACACCTCCACGCCCGGCTGCTCGATCAGCGTCATCGGAAACAGCTCGCCGGGGCGGTAGGGCTCGAATCCGGTCAGCTCGAAACCCTCGATCACGACCCGCTCGGCCGCCTGGAGGTCCTCGGGCCGCCGTACCCGGATCACCTCGAGCACCGGTTCGCCGACGGGCCCGGGCGGGCGCAGCATGACCGGCATCTGCCAGCTGCGCATGCCCAGGTGGCTCAGGTCGGTCGAGCTGAACGGGTCCTCGGCGTTCACCGGGCCCACGGCCCGGCGGGCCAGCTCGCTCAACTCGGCCAGTTCGCCCAGGTCGAGGTCGGGCTCCTGGATCAAGATCCGCAGACCTGCACGCTCGTCGCCGTCGACCGCGACGAAACCGCGGCGCCGGATCACCTCATGCCCCCGACATCGTCCGGTCGCGCTCCAAAAAGCGGCGGAGTTGCGGGCCTGACGCATCGGCGCCTCGGCCAAGGGCAAGGAGGTGAGCTGGTCAGTCGGGGTGGATCCCATCGTCATTGCGCCGAGGGTAGCGCGCCCGATTGACCCATCACACGGGCCAATTTCACACGAGCTGACTGGGCCATCTTTGGGGCGGGCCATCTGGCGACTAGGCCTTCGAGGAGGCTGAGTGCAGAAATTGGCGGTAGCGACCTGGGGCTTCTCTGCCTGTTAGTGATCCGTGACGGCCCGGACTCCCACAGCTCCGGCCAGCCGCCACTCAGTTGATCAGTGGGTACGGCGGCGGGGTGCCAGGACCTCGGTGGCCTTGGCGATGGCTTCGGGGCCGGGTTTGACGTAGCGCATGGCGGTGCGGGGGTTCTTGTGGCGGGTCTTGCCCATGATGAGTTGCAGCGGCACTTCGGCCTCGCCGAGGTGGGTGGCGGCGCTGTGGCGCAGCTGGTGCAGGTCGAGGCTGGCGTACTTGTCCAGCAGGACGCGGGCACGGTCATAGCCGAGGCGGGCGCGGCTAGTGTGCGGGCAGATGTCGCCGGCGGCGGGACGCCGGGCGGGCACGGGGCGGCGTTCGGACAGGAACAGCGGACCGTGCGTGCGCATGCTGCCGTCCGGTAGGCGCAGTAGTCGGGGCAGCAGGTGGGCGGTGCCGCTGTCCCAATACGCCCACTCGGTGGCGCCGCCCTTGGAGCGGACGGGGGCGCGGCGGTGCTCCAGGTCGAGGTCCTCGACGTTCAGCGCGAGGATCTCAGCCGCTCTGGCTGCCGTTTCATAGAGCATCCGCCAGAGTGTCTTCTCGCGTAGCGGGATGTCGCGGCGGGACAGCATCCGGTGGATGGTGGTCCTGGCGACCGCGCGGGTCTCGTCGGCGCTTTCCTTGCGACGTTCGGCCTCAGCCGGAACCGAGGGCGCTGCCCAGTGCTTCTTGGTCTGGCACCAGGTCAGCCAGGAGGTGACGGCGGCGCGGTTGCGGTTCCAGGTCGCCGGCGCGCTCTCGCCCCATAGCTCGGTGAGCGCGGCGCCGATCTCGGTATCGGTGACGTCGGCGAGCGGCCGGTCGCGGCCGAGCCGCTCGATGGTGCGGTCGATGGCCGAGGCGTAGGCGCGGTGGGTGTTGGGGTTGGCGGTGCGCGGGGTGGCGAGGAAGGCGTCGGCGGCCGCGGCGAGGCTGACACCTCCACCGCGAAGGGCGGTGATCTTCGGCGCGGCGCTCATGCCGCCCGCCAGGCGACGTCTTCGGCGATGTACCGGATAACGTGCCGAAGTCGCGCACCGCCCAGGCGGACAGTTCTCCTGGTCGCTGCGCCACCATGATCGCCCATGTACGTGATAATTGGCCATTATCACGTACATGAGTATGGCCGGTTAGGCCCGGCGTCGATGACGAAGGTGTCCCAGTCCTGCCCGATCAGCACGATGCGCCCGCCGGGGGCGAGCATGCGCTGTGCCTCGCCGGCCACGCGAGTGGGTCGTCCGGGACGTGGTTCACTTCTCCGCCTACCTGAGTCCACCGAGACGGAGGGCGTCCCTGATCTCGCTGAGTTTCGCGGTCGTTGCTGGGGTCCACTCCTTCGCCTGCTCCCCGAGGCGGAGGGCATCCTCGATCTCGCTGAGTTTCGCGGAGGACAGGACGCCCGCTTGCTCGATCAGGTCGTCCCGGGACACCGTGGTCAGCCACGTGCAAGGAGTCATGCCTGGACGAGGGAACGCTATCCGCAGCACGCCTTCAAAGGGCAGTCCTTCCCCGGCTCCTACTGCCACTTCGACGCCCAGACCGCTGAGGTCGACGCCCGCCGGAGCGACGACCTGCATCGCCCGGATCCCGGACGCGTCGTCTCCCGCCAGCAGGACGACCGGCCGCCGCTCGTCGAACGCGACCCACCAGACTTCGCCACGTTGCACATGTCCTCCTGACACTGGGTGGCAGACCCGGACGGCGGTCAGGGCATGCCTCTTCGGTGACGCTCGATGTACGCGACGGGCAGATCCAGACGATCCGCACGGTGATCAACCCCGACAAGCTCGGGCACGTAGGCCCAGTCGCGGACGCCTGGGCCATCAACCGCGAAGTAAGGCAGACACTCCGACCCACAATAGCCGCTACGACTGCACGCCCCCTCAGCGTATGAACGGCCTCCCTACCCCGTCCAGGTCAGCCGCGGCCCAGGGGAGACCCCTAAGCGGCGTGCACCGCGACGCCGAACACATCGCCGCCCCGCTGGCCGTCTACGGTTTGTAGCGCGGGATCCGCAGGCGGCCACGCCACCGCCCGACCCGCTCCCACTGCCGGGCACGGGCCTGTCCCATCAGCTCTCCGGCGCGGGCGGCGTCCCCGTCAGGTCCAGCCTTCGGTCAGGGCGAAGCTGCACGGTCCCGCACGGGGGCCAGGAACGCCACATATTCACCATGGTTCGTCGCGGGCGGCCAGCCCGTGCTTGGTGACGAGCGCGGCCAACGCGGTGCGCAGCACGGTGATCCGGGCGGCGGCGTCCGTGCCGTAGATCCCGACCGTCACGCTGGTCTCGGTGGCGTGGAAGGTGGTGCGGCGCTGTACGGCGGCGCCGCGGCGGAAGACGGGTGTGCTCGGGCATGCTGAAGTTATGACTGATGATCAGGTAGCTGCTGCCATCCGCGTGTTGATCAATCAGCTCGATCCCGAGGGGCTGCTGGCCGCGGGGGCTCCTGACGATGAATACGACTCCGAGGTGAGTGATCTCACCGCTTTGGTGTGCGGTGAGGACGAGATCACAGCCGGGACTGTCGGCTCCGTCTGGAACCGATGGTTCAACATGTCTCCGAACTGGTGCACCCGAGAGCCCGAACAGGTCAATGAGATTGCGGCCGCGCTGCGAAGACTGCGTGACCAGCGACAGCGCTCGGATCTGCGTTAGCCCGCTGTCGGTTGGGTGAGTCGGGCTTCCAGGTCGGCCCCTGTCGCACAAGACCATCGACTGGGATCGGATCGCCCGCCACTACGACCAGATGATCAAGTGGCAGAGCGCGAACGCGCCTGGCTGGTGCAGATGCTGACCGCCCGACCCCAGGAGAGCTGATGAGGATCCGCCCCAACCCGATGCAGGACCGCGGCGTCTGCCCGCCTGCGGACGCGCGGCCACGGTCGGCCACCACCTGCCGGTCACCCACCCGTGCATCCACCACCGGCCCCACCAGCCGACCAGCGGCATCACGTGCCCGGCGTGCGGTACCCACAACAGGTTCTGCCGCCGCCAGGTCGTGGTGTGCGGGGTGTGCCGGCAGACGGTGCTGTCGGACCTGCGCCCGCCCCGCGCCCCGCTGCCGGCGTGGAGCCACCCGGACGGCGACGAGCGGCTGCACGCGAAGCTCGACTACACCCTGGCGGGCACCCTGCCGGTCGACAACTGACCGCCCAGACCACGCCGGACAGCCCACCACACCCAGCAGGAGAGAGATGACCGAGTTCCGTCGCGTGAAGGCCTCTGGCGGCCGCGACGACGAAACCCCTGCGCCGGACGTGCGCTGCCCGGTGTGCGGCGCAGCGATCGAGAAGGCCCACACGCCGGTCGTCGGCCGTGAAGTGAATCCTGTGCATCCGCCCTCATACGCGTCGGCATCGCCGTCACCGCATACCGCCAAGCGGTCACGCAAGACCCTGAGCGGCATGGTTAAGCCAGGACTTACAAGCTTCGCGGCGCGTGATTTCTTCCTGCGACAGTGAGCGGGCTGGATCTCCGCAGAAGAGGACGGCTCGACCTGATGCCCGGCCCACCGAATGAAAGGTTCACGTGAGCATGCGCAACCGAATCCGCACCATGTATCTCAACGTTCGGGCGGCATTGGCCGCCCTCGCGACCGTCGTCTTCGTCGTCGGAGCGTTCCTGACTCCGGCCGCGGCGGCTGCCGTCGAGAAGGGCGAATACTGCGCGGTGATTTTGAGTAAGGAACGCGATGCCAACGGGGTCTCCAAGGTGCTCTCGAAGGAGTGCTCGACAGTCTCCGCGGCCGATGCGCATCGCAAGGCTGGAGTCGAGGGTGGTGTATCGATCGCGGCGGACACCAAGCTGGCGTCGCTGTACCGCCATCAGGACTACGGCGACCTGATGGTGGACCTCTACGGCCAGTACGGTCCGTGTGACCACGAGGGCTATACCTTCATCCTGGACGGCGAGTACGCCTACGCACTCTCATCGGTCATCGGCCACAACAGCTGCACCTGGTCGAAGCTCACGAGCGAGGGCGGGTACTACGAGTACCACGCGCTGCCGGTTCGCAATATCGGCGCGCTGAACGACAACACCAAGGTGATCCACCTCTGGCGCGGCTGAGCCATCCGACGCCGTACGACATCGAGACCGCCGCCCGGAGTTCGACCCGGGCGGCGGTCTCGATGTCTGTCTCAGGTGTGACTTGGATTGCTCTATGGCGTGATTCTGGGATCGAGTGGGATCTTGGTTACAAACGTGGTGGCGAGACGGCGACGGGCCCGACCAGGAGAAGACACCAGGGCCAATGGAGACGTTCGCGGTGCAGACGCTGTACGACAAGTACGGCCGCGAGCTCTACGCCCGCGCGGCCGCCGACCCGGCCTTCAGCGCGGCGATCAGCGAACTGGCGGCAGCGATACGCCACGAGCTGGAACAGGAAGGCCCTCGGGTGGCCAAGCTGCTCACCCGCAAGCAGAACCTGAACTCCTACCTGCAGGGACACAGCCACGCTCTCCTCGCCTGCCTGCTGGAGGCCGCGCTACGCCCGGACGCCGACACGCTCGCCGCGACCGACCCTGACTTCGCGGCGGTACGCCTGGGCGCCCTGTTCCATCTGGCCTTCGACGGCGGGCTGTTGCAGCTGCCCGCCCAGACGAGCCAGGCGCTTCCCGATCTGCGAGGTGAGGGCCATGGCCGCCCCGTACGACACCGAGACGCGTCCGTGCCCGGCCTGCCAGGCCACGTTCCCCCTGACCGACGGCAAGACGCTCATCCTGTGGAGCGGGGAAGACGTGATCGTCGAACAGGTCCACGCCGCCGACTGCCCGGACAACCTCGTGTGAAGGTAGCGACCGCGAAGGGCACGCCGTGCCTGCGAGCGCGCTGAGCGAAGTGGCCTCGCGCGCACGCCAGCTGTCAAGAGCGTATTGACGCGGCAACGGCTCCCCTCTCAGGTGCGCTGGTCTCGCAGGGTCTGCAGCAGGTCGGCGGCCCGGGCGTCGGCGGCCGCGGCCTGCTGAATGGCGGTCTGCGCCGCGGCCTGGGCGGCGGTGAGCTGCCCACGCACCTCCCCCAGCTGTTGCTTGGCCGCAGCCAGCTCCTCCCGGAGCCGGTCGGTCTCTCTCGCATGCTGCGAGTGACGGTGCGCCCCGCGCCGCTGCTGGGGCCTGCATGGCGATGCTCAGGCACTCGTGCACGGTCTGCAGCGGCACGGCGGCGGTGAGGTCCAGGCGCCGCCGGACCGAGCGGGTGGTGGTCAGAACGTGATCGACCGTCGACCGCGTGTCGGACATCGGCGCTCCTTCCAAGAGGGGTGCGGGCAGGCGAGAGGGCTGCCCGATGGGCAGGTGGCGTGTGGCGTCTGCCTCCGCGTCGCTGTCTGATTGCCCGAATGTCACATGCTCGGCCAGCAGTGTTGTGACTGCGGCAAGGAATCGGTCAAGAGCGTCGGGTGGCGCGGCCGGCCTCGAGGTTCGCGGCTTCCAGCGCGGCGAACGCCCGGTTGCTGAGAGGGTCTTGCCGGGGGCACGTACTGCGCCGGGAGTAGCCGGGGGAGTACCGGTGAATGCGTTCGCCCGGGCGATGCCCCGTCTGCCCTCCGGCGGACACCATGACCTGCATGAACATTCTTCTTGCTGTGTCGGTGGGCCTGTCGGTTCTGCAGCCCGCCCTGGATGAGGTCCATGACGCGGGGATGCCGGGCATCTACGCCGAGGTGCGCCATGGTGGGCGAGTGTGGCGTGGCGCCTCCGGGGTCGCCGACGTGGAGACCGGCCAGCCTGTCACTCCGGACATGCGGCAGCGCGTGGGCAGTGTCACCAAGACCTTCGTCGCGGCCGCGATCATGCAGCAGGTGGAGAAGGGGCGGGTCGATCTCGACGTCCCGATCAGCCGCTATCTGCCTGATCTCGGGGAGCGCGCCAAGAAGATCACGACCAGGATGCTGCTCAACCACACGAGCGGCATCGCCGAGTACATTCCGTACGCCTTCCCCTCTCTCGCGAATTTTCCGTCGCTCCCGGATATGTCGATCAAGAGCCTGGACGACAACCGGTTCAAGCACTTCCCACCGGCCGAACTGATCGCGATGGGCCTCAAGGCGCCCGCCGTCGGCGAGCCGGGAGCCACGCCGGGGGTGTACGCCAACACCAACTACCTGATCTTGGGCCAGCTCCTGGAGAAGGTCACCGGGATGCCGGCCGAGACGTACCTCACCCGGAACGTCATCGAGCGCGCCGGGCTGAAGCACACCGGCTTCCCGACCGGGCCGCGGATCAAGGGGCCGCACTCGCGCATGTACGAGTCGTTCTACGGGCTGGCCGACCCGCCGCGCGACTACAGCGTGTACGACATGTCGTGGGCGGGCGTAGGCGCCTCGATGGTGTCGACCATGAGCGACCTCAACGAGTTCTTCGCCCGGTTCTTCGCCGGCGCGATCGTCAAGCCGTCGTCGCTGGCCCAGATGCGGCAGGCGATCCCGGTCATCTCGCAGACGGGCAGCCCGATCGAGTACGGCCTGGGCCTGCTCAAGACCGAGATCCCGGGCTGCGGCACCTTCTGGGGCAACGGCGGCACGGTCTGGGGCGCGGCCACGATTTCCCTGACCAGCGCGGATGGCAAGCGCCAACTGTCGGCGGCGATGAACCTGGAGCGGTGGAACAAGCCCAACGCCTCGGGCGTACCGCAGCCGCACCCCATCGACGGCGCGCTCGCCGCCTTCCAGCGCAAGGCGCTGTGCGAGGACCCGGCTACTTCTTGAGCAGCGGAAGCACCTGGTCGATGGCGTAAGGGACGCTCAGCAGAGTGTTGAAGGACAGTGCTGCGCCGATCGGCGGGTCCTGGTAGGTCAGGAACAGGTCGCGCCCCTCCTTGGCCACTTTGAGCGTCTGGTACACCTTGTCGCCCTTGATCCGCTGGTGTGGCTCCGTGCCCGTGGTGGGGTCGTGGTCATATCTCAACGAGATTTCTCGATAAGCGTTGAGCCGCAGGTCAGCGAGGTTCTTCTCGGGTGGCCCAGCCGTGTTTGGTGATGAGTTTGGCCAAAGCCTGACGGAGTTGGTTGATGCGGTCGGCGGCGTCGGGTCCGCGGATGCCGATGGTGATGGTGGTCTCGGTGGCGTGGTAGACGGTCTGGCAGCCTTCGGCCGCGGTACGGGCGGCGGCATGGATACGGCCGCGGACCGCGGGCCGTCGGCCTTCGACTCCGCGGGAACATTTGTCCAAGACTGACGCTCGGCCGCCCATGCATAGTCTCCGCATGAGTGAATACGACATTGAGCACTCGCATGGGATGCACGTGGTCCATGACGGCCCGCGGCAGGCGCCGCCGTTGTTGCTCATCCACGGGTCGGGGGCCTCGGGCGGCTTCTGGGGCCCGGTGGTCCCGGCGCTGGCCGGCCACCATCATGTCATCCGGGTCGACCTCCCGGGCTGCGGCCAGTCCCCGCCCGCGCCGTCGTACGACGTGCCCGCGCAGGCGGGCCAGGTGGCGGCGCTGCTGGACGACCTCGGGCTTCGTCACGTCGCCGCGGCCGGGCACTCCAGCGGCGGCTACGTCGCCACCGCGCTTGCCGAACAACGTCCCGACCTCGTGGGTTCGCTCGCGTTGATCAGTAGCGGTCCGAGTCCGGATGCGCTCCTCCGGCAGCCGTTCATCCTCCGGGTGCTGCTGGCCCCGCCGTTGGGGCCGCTCCTGTGGTCGAGGCGTTCGGATGCGATGATCCGCAAGGGGATCAGCGCGACGGCCGTTCGTCCGGTGGACCTCCCGGACGACGTGGTCGCCGACGTACGGGGCATCACCTACCGGGTGATGAGGACGGTGCTGCGCCACAACACCGCCTACATCGCCGAGCGGAGCATGCCCGAGCGTCTGGCCGCCCTCGATGTCCCCGTGCAGGTGATCTTCGGCGCTGCCGACCCCCGTTGGGAGCCGTCGTCGGCGCACCGGTATGACGCGGTGCCGGGCGCGCGGGTCGAGCTGCTGCCCGGTGTCGGGCACCTGCCCATGCTGGAAGCGCCCGAGACGGTCGGCGAACTGCTGCTGAGCTTCACGGCGACGGGCCGCCGACGACCGGTGATCCCCTGATACCTAGACTGGCCGTGTGTTGCCGACCGGGACGCCACCTGACCGGGCGTGGGTGGACGTCGCGGTCCCCCGCCCGTCGGTTCGGCTGCCGGGGGTCAGCATGGCCGGGTTCCGCCATCGTGCCTCGGCCTCGGTGGACATCTCCATGGTCGCGTACCCGTCCGTCACCCTGCTCATCGATCTGGGCGAGGGAGCCGGCGTCGTCTACGAAACCCATGGCCGGCACGAGCGTGGCAGTGTCGTCGTCGGGCTCCTGCCCGGCGATCTCCGGGCGACTGGGTGGGGAGTCGGCGAGCTGCTCCAGATCCGGCTGGATCCGGTCGCGGCGGCTGCGTTGCTGGGCGCATCGGCCGAGCTCAGCGGGACGGTGGCAACCCTTGAGGATGTCTGGGGCCGCGACGCCGGGCGGGTCGAGGACAGGCTGCGCGCCGCCGCGTCCTGGGATGAACGGTTCGCGATCGCGGCAGACATCCTGGGGCGGCGGCTGGGCGCCCACCCGCCGGTCGATCCGCAGGTCGCCTACGCCTGGCGGCGGACGCTGACCAGCCGGGGGCGGGTGCGGGTCGACGGCCTGGCGGACGAGGTCGGCTGGAGCCGCAAGCGCCTGTGGTCCCGTTTCCGGTCCCAGCTCGGCATCACCCCCAAACGCGCCGCCGGGCTGGTGCGCTTCGACCACGTCGCCCACCTTCTCGCGGCGGGTCACGCCGCCGCCCGCGTTGCCGCCGAGAGCGGCTACGTCGACCAGTCCCACCTCCACCGCGAGGTCGCGACGTTCGCCGGGCTCACGCCCACGGCCCTGGCCGTCGCGCCGTGGCTCGCGGTCGACGACGTCGCGTGGCCGGCTTCATCGCCCGCCAGCGCGAGCACGCCTTCCTGCGATGGGCCATGCGCGCCAAGCTCCCGGCTCGGATGACACCAGACCTCGCCACCCGCACGTTCGCCGCCACCGACATGAACCATCAAACCGGCCGGCTGACGGTCACCGAAGGCACCGACTCGATCGTCCAACTCGCGATGCTCGACGCCGACGGGCCGACCGGGATCTTCATCGATCGCCTCGGGCCCATCGGCTGGTGATCCAGCACACCTGTCACCACGCTCGATCGCCCGGTGCCTTGAGGCCGAACCCCCGGACATGAAGGAAACATGACGCCCGCTGCCTCGCCCATCGGGGCAACCTGTCGGGACAGAACATCTAGAGCCCGAATGCGGTGCTGACCTGCGTTCTAGTGCCTGGAGGCACGACTGGGAGAACCCGTGTGGACCTCGATCTCGCGGTGAGATCTCACGGTGAGATGAGTCGCTCGGCGACAGGAGATGCGGTTTCGTGCTCTGGGGGCAGCTTCCGGCGCGCGACGAATCCCGGCGATGCGGGCGGCGTTGCGGGTGGCGCCGACGTTGGGTCCCATGGCCGAGACCCTGTTCAGCCTGTACGCGCTGCGCGGGCGGGTGGCGGAGACGACGTTCGGTGGGTGGCGGCGTCGTGTGCGGGGAGCCCTTGACTCGCGGTTCGCGGTCCTGGCCGCTATCACGCCCGCGCGGCTGCCAAGCTTTGACATGGCCTTCCTCGCCGGGCAGGGCCGCGACCTGGCCGAGAGCGCCGAGACCTTCCTGGCCAGTCCCCGGCAGGCCGTCCGGGCGGAGCTGGACTTCTACGCCAGCCATCACGGGCGCGTGCCGACCGCGCTTGCCGGGCTCGTCGAGAGCCTCGACGTACGGCGGGAGGTGCTGTCCACGGTGCAGGCGTACCACCATGCCGCTGTCGGCCCGCATTGGCGGCGCATTCGCGCGCACCTCGACGCCGAGCGCGCCCAGCGCGGCACGATCCTGCTCGACCACGGTGTCGACGGACTCCTGTCCAGCCTGCACCCCAACATCCGGTGGATACCGCCGACCCTCCACGTCAATGCAGGCGACCAGTTCGACGCCGACTTCACCCTCGATGGACGGGGGCTGCTGCTGGTGTCGTCGTTCTTCCTGCGCTTCCCAGCGGTGATGTACGAGCCGGGCGATCCCGCCGACTGCATCCTGATCTACCCTGCCGCGCTCGGCGTCGACCACGCCGCGGGCATCTGGACGGGCGGCCCGTCGACACGGGCGCTGGCCAACCTCCTCGGGCGGACCCGCGCGGTGGTGCTCACCGCCATCGCCGACGGCGTGACCACCACCGGCGCCCTGGCCCGGCGCCTGGACGTCTCCTCGGCGGCCATCAGCCAGCACACTGCCGTGCTACGCGAGGCAGGCCTGATCACCACACGCCGGCATCACGGCAGCGTCCTGCACCACCCCACCCAGACCGGCCTGACCCTCCTCGACCAGCACGACACTCCCCGCCTGATGCCCTGACACCAGCTCAACGCGCGTCACCGTGGCGTCGTCCAGCACATACGGTGTGACTTGCATCGCTGGATGGCGTGATTCTGGGATCGCTATTTGGCGTACTTTTCGATCTTCGGGACGGTCCGATCGGACAGAATCGATGTTATCCACTGGATGATCTTGAGATGGTCTCAGGGCGGCAGGTCAGCTCGTCGATGCGATCGAGTAGGCGAGCCGTCGTTGCCTCGGCGGGAGGCGGACATGCGGGCGGGTTCTTCGGCGTGGCGGTCCTGTGCAGGGAACCGACAAGCGGAGCCAACTCTCGCGTCTACAAAGTCAGTGGGGGCGGCCCATGCGGCTCCCACAGTTCCCGCGCGACCTTGCCCGAGACGCGAGATCCCTTCTGTCGTGCGAACGCCCGGGCGACGTCGCGGCTCACCCGCCCGGCGTCGACGTCCAGGCAGGGGATCACTCAGACCGCGAGCGTCATCGCGCGCCCTTGGTCAGCGCCAGCGCATCCTCGAAGGTGAACCGGCCCTCGTAGAGCGCCGTTCCCGCGATGGCCCCCTCGACCCCGACCGGGACGAGCTCCATCAGCGCGCGGATGTCGTCGAGCATGGTCACTCCGCCGCTGGCCACAACCGGGCGGTCCGTGCGGGCACACACGTCACGCAGCAGGTCGAGGTTTGGGCCCTGCAGCATGCCGTCCTTGTTAACGTCGGTCACCACGTAGCGGGCGCAGCCCTCCGCGTCGAGCCGGGCCAGCGTCTCGTAGAGGTCGCCACCGTCGCGGATCCAGCCCCGCGCGGCGAGCGTCGTCCCGCGGACGTCGAGTCCGATGGCCACGCGGTCGCCGTACGTGGCGATCGCCTTCGCGCACCACTCGGGCCGCTCCAGGGCAGCCGTGCCGATGTTGACCCGGCGACAGCCGGTGGCCATCGCCGCCTCGAGCGACTCGTCGTCACGGATGCCGCCACTCATCTCGACCTTGATGTCGAGCCGGCCCACGATCTCGGCCTGCAGCTCACGGTTGTGCCCGTGCCCGAAGGCGGCATCCAGGTCGACCAGATGCAGCCACTCCGCGCCAGCCTCCTGCCAGCGGAGTGCAGCCGCGATCGGGTCGCCGAACCCCTTCTCCGACCCGTCCACGCCCTGCACCAGCTGGACCGCCTGGCCGTTCTTGATGTCCACGGCGGGAAGGAGTTCGAGGTAGCTACTCATGGCTGAATCCTAGGTACGCCGGGGTGCACCGCCGCGCAGCGTCTCAGAGGGACCGGACCCAGTTGCGCAGCAGTTGGGCACCGGCGTCGCCGGACTGCGCCGGACTTCTCCGGATGGGAACTGGGTGGTGGGAAGCGGGCCCGTGGACGGTCCTCAACGAACGGGCTTGAAGACCAAGACCGACCTTCGGTTCCGCGCCACCCGCGCGAACGCGGCCAAGCTGCGCGCGCCTTCCACCTTGGTGAGGAGCCAGGGTGGGACTCGATGCGGTCCAGCTGAGCAGAACGGGCGATCAGAGGTTGCCTGCTTTGCTGTCAGACAGCGGAGATCATTGCGAGGATGCTCGGCGTGGCCGCCCGGAGATCTTGAAATGAGAGGTCAGCTTCGCTGAGCTCCTCCAGAGTGTGTGTGGTCGCGATGGCGATCACTGTGCATCCGGCCGC
This sequence comes from Nonomuraea sp. NPDC003804, assembly GCF_040610675.1. Taxonomy (NCBI): domain Bacteria; kingdom Bacillati; phylum Actinomycetota; class Actinomycetes; order Streptosporangiales; family Streptosporangiaceae; genus Nonomuraea; species Nonomuraea sp. NPDC003804. The sequence goes on along the minus strand of NZ_JBEXMT010000017.1, from coordinate 26,348 downwards.
CTTGCCTGCCCTCACCCCGTGAGGGGCGTCTTCGACCACGACGCATCGAGCAGGCTCGACCCCGAGCAGTTCTGCTGCTTTCAGGTAGCCCTCGGGGTGGGGTTTGCAGCGATCGACGTCCTCGCCGTAGATCTGGATCTGAGGAAGGGCGAGCCCGGCCAGCTTGAATCGCTGGTGGACGGGAGCGCGACTGCCGGATGTCACAATGGCCCACTGGTTCTGGCTCAGGCCGACAAGCAGGTCCGCGGCGCCCGGAGCGGCCGGGAAAGCGTTCCCCTCCCTTTCCATGAGCTCGTTGAGGATCAGACGCTCTGCGGCCGGGTCGAGTTCGGGGGCAACATCGCGGACGGTGTCCTCGGGGCGGCGGCCATGCGTGAGGCTCCAGACCCACTCCTGGTCCAGGCCGCGCATGGCACTCCAGGTGTTCCAGATCCGCCGGTGCGTAGCGGCGGAGTCCAGAAGTACGCCATCGACGTCGAAGAGCAACCCAGCGATCATCATGGGCACCATCTTGTACTTGATCGCGTGTCGAGTCAGATGGGCCCTGACCAGATGGCTAGATCAGTGCCTGCGGGACGACGGGTCGCGGCCTTCCTGCCAGCGGGCCAGCGCCTCGGGAGAGACGCGGGCGTAGCGGGCCAGCGAGGCGACGGAGGTGTGGCCGGAGTAGGCGAGCAGGGTGGAGGTGTTGGCGCCGTCTTCGGCCGCGTGCGTGAGCGCGCTGTGGCGGAGCTGGTGCAGCGTCCACGGCCCGCCCGGCAGGCCGGTGGTGGCGGTCTCGAAGAGTTCGGCGGCTCGCCGGTAGGACAGCCGGGCCTGGCCGGTGGCGGGGTCGAGGTCGCCGGGCGGCAGTTCGACCCGGGCGCGGCGGCCGGTCAGGAAGAGCGGCCCGGTGCGGCAGCCGTCCAGCAGGCGGGGCAGCAGGCGGGCGGTGGCGGTGCGCCAGACGATGACGTCGACGGCGCCGCCCTTGCGCCGGACCCGGGCGCGGCGATTTCGCAGGTCGAGATCGACGACATCGAGAGCCAGGGCCTCCTGGGCGCGGGCGGCGCTCTCGTACAGCAGCCGGAACAGCGTCCGCTCACGCAAGGCCAGGCGCGGGCTGGTGAGCAGCTGCTCGACCTCGGCGCGGGACAGGGCGCGGGTGCGGTCGGGGGTGCGGGCGCGGCGGCGGATGCGGCGCAGCGGGTCGCCGGTCAGCCAGTGCTGGTCGCGCCACCAGGCGCACGCCGAGCCGAGCGCGTCCAGGCGGGCGTTGAAGGTCGCGGCGGCCGCGCCGCCCCAGCGGCCGGTGAACCAGGCCGCGACCCGGTCGGCGCCAGCCTCCCCCTCGAGGTCGGTCAGCGGGGTCTGCTCGCCGAGCTCGGCGGCCAGGGCGCGCAGCGCGATCGCGTACGCCTTGGCGGTGTTGGCCACTGCGATGGTCTCCAGGAACGCCGCTGCGGCGGCACCGAGCACGGGCGCGATGGTGACCGGGTGGAGGCGGTGCACGTTCGCCATGACGGCCCCATTCGAGGTCTATCGCAGATAAGCGCATGGAGTCACCGCAGCTGGGGCGGGGTGTTCTCCCAGGACGGCACCTACGCTATCGCAGATAATCATTCATTATCTGCGGTAGTGCTCATGCTCCTCCGCGCGCTGCGAGGTCGCGGCGCAGGGCGAGGTTCTCCCCGTGCGCCCGCTCCAGGGCTTGGCGCAGGGCCGCGAGCTCGGCGCGGTGCTGGGCCTTGAGCCGGGCGATCTCGGCGGTGAGCGCCAGGACGATGTTGTCCGGCCCGCCCGCCGGTGCCGGTGGGCTGGTGCCGGGGTCGTGTCGTGTCTGGCGAGGGCGCAGGTGCTCGATGCGCTGGCGAAGTTCGGCGTTGCCGTACAGGAAGGTGTGCGAGACGCCGGCGCGGCGGGCGACCTCCTGGAAGGTGACCGGCAGGCCGTTCTTGGTCAGGTGGCGGATGGCGGCGTGCGCGGCCGCGGCCGCGGCGTCGGACTTGCGGCGGGCGGCTTCCGACAGTGCGGCGAGACGGCGGGCTCGCCGTTCTGCGGCGGCGTCCTCGGCGGGCTCGGGGGGCGCGTCGACGGCGAAGGGCTGGTTCACAGGCCGCTCCTTGGCGGGCGGGGCGATAGCTGGACCGGGACCGGCTCGGGGCGAGCGGTGGTGGGTGCGCCCACGCCTTGCAGCGCCCGGCCGGGCGCGGTGCGCATAACGGCCAGCAGCCGGAGGAGGGCCTGGCGCTCGCGCAGGCGTTCGGCGAGCCAGACGTTGTCCTCCGGCATGGGGCGGCCGTGCCGGGCGGCGAAGGCGGCGCGGGTGCGCTCGACCAGGGCGTCGGTCTGGTCGAGCTGCTGCTGCAGGACCTCCTGGTGGCTGTCGTCGGTGACGAACACGCCGCAGCTCAGGCAGGCGTTGCCCTTGTCGCAGCTTTGCAGGGGCGGCAGCAGGCAGTAGCCGTGCGGCAGGATCCGGTCGGCTCGCTGGAACAGGTGCAGGGTGTCGTGGTCCTCGCGGGTGAAGGCGACGGGCGAGGCGTCGGCGCGGAATTTGCGGGTGGCCAGGAACGCCTGTTCGGCGTGCTCGTCGCGGCGGGCGATGTAGTGCATGGACATCGTCGGGTTGGCGTGCCCGGCGTAGCGCTGCAGGACGTGGATGGGCAGGCCCAGCTCCGCCAGGCGGGTCAGGCGGCTGTGCCGGAAGCGGTGGGTGTGGCTGAGCCGGACCGGGCGGCCGGCGCTGTCAGTGATCTGGGCCTGCTCGCTGAAGGCGGCCAGGACCTCGGCGTAGGTGCCGCGCGGGAACGGCTTGCCGCCGTTGCGGTTGGCTTTGCGCTGCGGGAACAGGAACGGGGTCGCCGTGCCGAACCGTTCGAGCACCCATCGGCGCTGTTCCTCGATGATGGCGACGACCTCGGCGTCGACCAGGATGGTGTCCGGGGCCTGGCCGATCTTGGACTGGGCGTAGTGGAAGCGGGCGATGTGCTCGCCCTCGGCGGCCTGCAGCGCCCGGCCAGTGGCCGGAGACAGGCAGTCGAAGGCGCAGAGCAGGATCTCGCTGGCGCGTCGTCCGGTGAGGATCTGCAGCAGCAGCATGCGCATCACCTGCGGCTGCCCGTGGCCGGTCAGCTCGCGTACGCGGCCGCCGCAGGTGACGGGGACCGGCTGGCCCGCTGGTGCGCCCAGAGCGGGCAGGCAGGCGGTGAGCTGCGTGAGCGTGTGATCGTCGAGATAGTGGTCTTCGGTCACCGCGGGAGGCTTGCGGCGGCGGCCGCGGATCTGCCGGGTCCAGGCTCCCGGGTGGAGAGGCGTGAGCGCCTGCCAGGGGCTGCGGGGGAGCATCCGCCGGGTCTCGTCGGGGTTGTCGAGCATGAAGGCCAGGAACCCGGCGATCACCAGCAGGTCGGTGTTGACCTTGCTCACCGCGACCTGTGCGGTCGGCTCGCGTCCTGTCGTCGTCCGGTTGGCCGGGATCTCGTTCCAGGCGCGGAAGGAGGCGGCCAGGCCGGGCGCGTCGGCGATGTCGCGGGCCACGGCGGCGGGGTCGGGCAGGCTCCCCATCCAGCGGTCCAGGCGCAGCAGCGCCGGCATCCGGTTGGTCACGAGCGTCGACCAGGTCACCTCGCCGGACTCCAGTTGCATGCCGAGCACCCACTTGATCGCCTCACGCACCCAGGGGATGCGCGCGTTGCCGGGCTGGCATCCTGCGGCGCGCAGGGGTTCGCGCGCACGCAACGGGATGCGCGGGTCGCAGCGCGGCAGCCAGCGATCCAGTTCCCACCACGGGCCGTCGTGCAGGCGGGCGTGCAGGGCCAGGTGGGCGTAGCGCAGGTTCGAGTGCAGGACCCGCATCGTGCTCGGCGAGGGCATCCGGCCTGTCTCGGCATGCCCCGTCAGGGCGTGCAGGCGGCTGGAGTCCGCTTCGGACCAGGAGGCAAGGGAGGCGGGCAGCCGGTCGGCGTATCCGCAGCGTGCCGCCGACCTGAGCAGGTGAGCGATACGGCCGAACTGGCGGACCATCACGCTGGCGCCGTCCAGGAGTTGCCAGTGCGCCATCCAGGCCAGTTCCAGCCGGAAGCGGTCGGGCAGGTCACGCAGGTCCAGAGTGAAGCTCCCGGCGGGCCGGTTCCCGTGGCCGGTGAGATCGGGGCCGATGATCTCCCCGCGCCAGGCGTGCGGGAGGTCGCTCTCCAGCCTGGCCAGCGGGTCGCCGGCAGGTTCTCGCGGCCCTCCGGACACCAGCGAGACAGGGGGTTCGTCAGTCATCGGCGGTGTGCCACTCCTTGATGTACTGCTTCCAGTTGGCCGCCGCGAGCAAGGCGGCGTCTTCGCTCACCCAGCCGTACAGGTCCAGCGTCGTCTGGACGTGGGCGTGCCCGAGCCGCCGGGAGACGACCCAGTCGGGCGTGCCGCCCAGCAGCAGCGCGGTGGCGTGGGTGTGCCGGAACCAGTGCGGGGTCCAGCCCGGCGGGCCCAGGCCGCGGCGGCGCAGCGAGGCGACCTTGTCGCGCACCGTGCCCTCGCGCAGCGCGGCCAGCAGCGGCGGCCGCTGCAGGTTGACCAGCAGCATGTGCCCGGCGTCGACGGCGATGCCGAGCTCGGCGGCGCGGCAGGCCAGGTGGGTCAGGTAGTCGGCGTACAGGCGTTCCAGGTCGGCGCCGACGTAGATCCGGCGGGCCCGCGCCGACTTCGCCCTGGCCTCGTTGGGGTTGTGCTCGCGCGGGACGACCTGCACGTAGGGGGTGCCGCCCCGGCCCATGACGAAGTCCTCGATGCGCAGGCCCAGCGCCTCACCCAGCCGCATCCCGGTCTCGGCCAGCAGCGCGAACAGCAGCCGGTCACGCAGGTTCCCCCGCCACCACCCGCTGACCTCGTCGAAGACCGCGCAACCGTCCAGGATCTCCTGCACCTGACCGGGCAGCAGGATCGGCGGACGGTCGCGCCGCCGGGTCCGGCGCACCCGCACCAGCCGAGTTCCGGGAGCGGGGAGCCTGCCCTCCAGGTGGGCCAGCAGCCCGCGCGAGGGGGCACGGCGCGGGGCGCCCTTCAGCAGCCGGCGCGCGACGGCGACCTCGTGCACCGCTTCTTGCCATCGGTAGAAGGAGGTCACCGCGGTCAGCCGCGCCTCCAGCGTCGCCGCCGACGGCCCGCCCCGCGCGCTCGCGGCGGTGGGCAGGACGGGGACGGCCTGGTGGTGGCGGCCGTCCCGCAGCCAGCGCACGAAGGCCGTCATGGCCGGGACGCCGAGCCGGTCCCAGCTCGCGCTTTCCTCGCGCCCTTCCAGGAACGTCCACCACTGCGCCAGCGCCGTGGCGAAACTGCGCACCGTGTTCGGCGACCAGCTCAGCCGGTGCGCCTCCAGCCACTCCTCCACCGGCCCGACCGTGGAGAAACCGGCGTCGACCACCGTCCACGTCCGGGCCGCGTCCGGTGGCCGCACCGCGATGCAGTAGGCCATAGCCGCTCGTTCCTCACGTTGCTGAGGAACCGACGATAAGCCGGAAACAACAAGCGATTATCCAGAGTGCTCAACCTGTTACTTACAGTGTTGAAGCCGTTGGAGGTCCCCCAGATAACCTGAGTTCTGTCCGGTCGGTGCGCCACCCTCGGGTTCACTCTCGCTGAAAACTCTCACCGCACGCGCCCCTGGGTTCGGCGTCAGACGCGAGAATCCCGCATCGGATGCGAACCTACGACGGTCACAACCATGCCTGACCTGCACAAAGAGAGAATCGCCGCCGGTCAGGGGTATATCCGTTGGATTTTCCGCCATTGCTACCGGGAACCCCGCTGGGAACAGCCGTGGCTCCGGTCAGTCGTCGAAGAGTTGGGCGACGGAGACCTTACCCGGTCGTAGCTGTCGACGATCAGGTACCAATAGTCGTCGTAGGGCACCCGCAGGACGATGGGGCTGACGTCGTAGAAGCCGCCGTGGCCAGTACAGATGCCTCACATCCCATTAGTAGCTGGTCACGCACCGGCCGGGAAGCTGCCTGCCGATGATGGCCCGTTCCCCAGGAGTTGTCGGTGTCGCCGCGTACGCCGGCCTCAGTGGCCGACGCGCTGGCCCGCTTCCGAGCCTTTCGCCCCCACCGGCGTGGCGGTGCCAGACATCGCGTCCAAGCTGATCATCCCCACTGGCAAGAACAAGGGCAGCAACCCCTCTGTAGCCAGCGTCTACCGCATCCTCGCCGACAACGAGGGCACGCCGACCTGACACCCCCAGTTCGTCGGCTCACGCCAAAGGCTTCGGGTTGAGCAGGAGCCCGACGCCCGTTCAACCCGATGAGGTCAGATCTGGAAGTGTGCCGCCGCGCCTCGCGGGAGCCACCGGAACAGGCCCCTGATCTGTTCCGGCGCTCGCGCCAGGTCGCGCTCGACGCCGTCGCGGCCCTGCCGGAAGTGCTCCCAGCCCTCGTAGTGGATCGGCAGCACCGTGCGCGGGGTGAAGGTCTGGCACAGCCGTATGGCCTGGCGCCCGGTCATGCTGTACCGCAGCGGCCCGGTCAGCGGGAAGCCGACGCCGCCCAGATGGATCAGGACGGTGCCGGGCCGGATCGCGGCGGCGGCCCGGCGCAGCGCCCGATGGTCGACGGTGTCGCCGGTGATCCAGAGCGGGCCGTGGGCCTGGCCCGGCCAGGTCAGGGCGAATCCGATCACCTCGCCGGTGATCGGGCGGCTCAGCGGCGGCCCGTGCCGGCAGGGCGTGGCCAGGATGTCGATGGGCAGGCGGCCCGGCGCCTCCAGGCGGGTCGACTCACCGGCGCGCAGGCCGCGAGCCGCCACCGGGAGCGACCGCGCTCCCGACTGGGTGGTCACCACGGTTCCCGCGCCCGGCAGCAGGGCCCGGCCGCCGTGGTCGAGGTTGTCGCCGTGGTGGACGTGGGTGAGCAGGATGGCGTCGATGGGTGGCAGCTCGGCGGCGCTCACGGCTGGTCCGGTGAGTTTGCGTGAGGAGGTGCCCCACCCGAAGGAGTAGGTCTGCCCGGGAGCGTCGAAGGTGGGATCGGTGAGCAGGTGCCAGCCGCCGAACTCGATGAGCACGGTGGGCCCGCCGATATGGGTGAAGTGGACGTTCGTCACGTGACCGCTTCCTTGGTGTGGTGTCGTGCCGGTCAGGGCCCGCAAGCCGTTGGCGGCGAGAGGAGGGTGCCGCCTGGAACGAGGTTCATCGCCTCCTCCGCAGGGCGGTTCCCGTGCGGTCAGCTTTGTGAACGGGACCATGAGTGTGGGTGCGCTGAGGGAGATGCCGGCCTTTGGGCGGCCCGCATGCGGCGGCGGTCGGCCGGGGCCCACATGCCGTCCGGTTCGCCTGTGGTCACCGCCCATTCCAGGCACGGGAGCCTGACGGGGCAGGAGGTTCAGATCCGGCGGACTTCTGCGGTCTGTGCCGCCGGGACGGTCTTCCAGTCCAGCGGGAAGAACACGTCCGGATCCTGGGCGCCGCACGCCGCCGACTCGGCCCAGTGCAGGTTCAGCTGTGTCATGTCCGTGTCTTGTCGTGGGGTTTTGCCGGGTAGTGAGGTCCGGCGTGGTTGTGCCGTCACGCCGGACCTGCTCGCCTCAGCCGGCGTGCCTGAGCGCCCAGTCGAGGGCGTGGTCGGCGACCTCGTCCCAGCCCTGCTGGGCGGGGATCAGGTGGGAGCGGCCCGGGAACTCGACCACGTCGGTGATCGTGTCCGGCGCCTTGTAGTGCTTGGCGTTGGAGCGCTGGATCTTCGGCGGCATGAGGTTGTCGTGCTCACCGGAGATGAACAGCAGCGGCTTGCGGTCGTTGTTGTGGTAGTCGACGTAGGTGTCGTCCTTGCCGGGGTGGATGTTGGCCAGGGCGCTGCCCCAAAAGATCGAGCCCGACGCCGGGATGTGGTAGCGCTCGTAGGCGGCCCGCGCCTCGCCCTCGGGGAAGGTGTTGGTGAAGGCGTAACGCCAGTGCTCGTAGTCCAGACCGACCGCCTTGTGGCGGTTGGCCGGGTTCTTGAGCATCGGGAAGGTGGCTTTGACCTGCGAGAGCGGGATGACCTTCACTCCTTCGGTCGGGGCGGAGTTGATGGCCACGCCGGCCGCGCCGTATCCGTGGTCGAGCAGGATCTGGGTGAACACCCCGCCGGCGGAGTGGCCCATGAGGATCGGGGGCCGTTCCAGGCCGCCGACGAGCTTCTCCAGGGAGTCGATGATCTGCGGGACAGTGACCCGCTCGATGGGCGTGGGATCGGCGTTGAGCGCCTCGACCTCGATCTCGAAGCCGGGGTAGGCGGGGGCGAGCACCCGGAACCCCTTGGCTTCGTAGTGGGCGATCCAGTTCTCCCAGCTGCGCGGGGTGACCCAGAAGCCGTGGATCAGGACGATCGTGTCGGGTTTCATCCGGTCTCTCCTAGCGGGTGGCGGCGTAGGCGGCGAGGATGACGGCCGTGGCTGCGGCGGGGTGGGAGATCATGACGACGTGCGAGGAGTCGATCTCGGTGACCTTGCTGCCTGCGCGCTTGGCCATGAAGCGCTGGGCGGCGGCCGGGATGACCTTGTCCTGCGCCGGGATGAGATACCAGGACGGGACGGTCTTCCAGGCAGGCGCGCCGCTGGGCCCTGAGAGTCCTTCGACGCTGCCGGGCCGCTGGGTGGCGGCCATCAGCCGGGTGGTGGACTCGGGCAGGTCGGCGGCGAACACCGCGCGGAACTTGGCGGGGTCGATGTAGCCGTCGGTCCCCTGCCCGGCGCCGCCCGGCAGCGGGTACGGCCGTGCGATCAGGGCGGCGCCGAGTTCGCTGCCGGGGAAGCGCTGGGCCAGTTGCAGCGCGCTCTCGCCCTCGTCGGGGGCGAAGGCGCCGAGGTAGACCAGGGCTTTGACGTTGTCGTGGCCGCGGGCGGCGTTGGTGATGACGATGCCGCCGTAGGAGTGGGCGGCGAGGATGACCGGCCCGGTGATGGTGTCGAGGACGCTGGAGATGTAGGCGGCGTCCTGGGTGGTGTCCCTGAGCGGGTTGGCGGGGGCGATGACGGGGAATCCTGCCAGCTGCAGCAGGCTGATGACCTGGTTGAAGCCGGAGGCGTCGGCGAAGGCCCCGTGCACCAGGACCACGGTCGGCTTGACGGGGGCCGCGGAGGCGGAGACGGTCGCTCCGCCCAGTCCGAGGATCAGGGCACAGCTCGTGACGAGGGCGCCCAGCAGGCGGCCGACTCGGCGGAGAGGGGTCATGCGATGCTCCTCAGGAGTTCACGAAGGCGAGAAGGTCGGCGTGCAGGCGGTCGCGGTCGGTGTCGGGCAGGGCGTGCCCGCTGCCCTCGTACACCTTCAGAACGGCACCGTTGATCAGTTCGGCCGATCGCTTGCCCCCGACCTCGAACGGCACGATCTGGTCGTCGTCGCCGTGGATGACCAGGGTGGGAACGTCGATCTTGGCCAGGTCCGGCCGGAAGTCGGTGGCGGAGAAGGCCGCGATGCACTCGTAGGCGCCGCGGTGCCCGCAGGCCATGCTCTGCAGCCAGAACGCGTCTCGGAAGCCCTGAGGGACGTCTTGCTTGCGGTTGTGTCCGAAGAACGGGCCGTCGGCCAGATCGCGGTAGAGCTGGGACCGGTTGGCGACCTCGCCCGCGCGGATCGCGTCGAAGACCTCGATCGGCAGGCCCTCGGGGTTGTCCTCGCTGCGCAGCATCAGCGGCGGTACGGCCGACACCAGCACCAGCTTCGAGACGCGGTCGCTGCCGTGCCGGCCGAGGTAGTGAGCGACCTCCCCGCCTCCGGTCGAGTGCCCGACCAGGGTGAGGTCGCGCAGGTCGAGCGTCTCGATCAGGCAGGCCAGGTCGTCGGCGTAGGTGTCCATCTCGTTGCCGTGCCAGGTCTGCGACGAGCGGCCGTGACCGCGCCGGTCGTGGGCGATGGCGCGGTGCCCGTGCGCGGCGAGGAACAGGGCGGATGCTTCCCAGGCGTCGGAGTTGAGCGGCCAGCCGTGGCTGAGCAGAACCGGCGAACCACCGGTGCCCCAGTCCTTGTAGAAGATCGAGGCTCCGTCGGTGGTGGTCACGTAAGGCATGTCGGATCCCTTGGTTGACGTGGGCTTTGTGGTCTTCATCCAAGTCGCGGGCCCGTGGCGCGACCATGCAGAACCGCATGCAGAAGTAGTGCCGATCCACGATCCGGACACGTTGATCCACAACCGGTTCGAGCCAGTAGATTCGATGCATGGTCAGCCAGTTCGGTCTGCTCTTACGGCGTCTGCGGCAAGACGCCAAACTGACGCTTGAAGAGCTTTCCGCCGTGTCGGGCGTGAGCGCGCGGGCGATCAGCGACATGGAACGCGGCCACAGCCGCGGGCCGCAACGGCGCACGGTCGACGCCCTGGCCGACGCGCTCAAGCTCGACGGCGACCGGCGGACGGCGCTGTCCGACGCCGCGAAAGCGGGCCGTCCGAGGCCGACCGGTCCCGCGCCGGGTTCGTGCGAGCTGCCACGCGGCGTGGGCGACTTCACCGGACGCTGCGCGGAACTGCGACTGCTGCGCCGGCTGGCCGAGCACACCGGAGCCCCGGCCGCGAACGTCGCCACCGTCTCCGGCGCCGGCGGCATCGGGAAGACCGCCTTGGCCGTGCATGCCGCCGGGCAACTGGCGGGCCTGTTCCCCGACGGCCGCTACTACATCGACCTGCGCGGCATGGACGCCACGCCCCTGCCTCCAGCGATGGCGCTGTCGCGCCTGCTCAAGGCGCTCGGCGTCCCAGAGAACGGGATCCCCGGCGACGAGGAGGAGCGGGAGGGACACTACCGCGCGCTGCTGCGCGAGCGCAGATGCCTGATCGTCTTGGACAACGTCGCCCACGAGAGCCAGGTCCGCCCGCTGCTGCCGCCGGACGGCGCCGCGATGGCCATCGTCACCAGCCGCAGGACCCTCGCCGGGCTGGAGGGCGTCCGGCAGATCCCGCTGGCTCCGCTGTCCGGCGAGGAGACGGTCGGCCTGCTGCGCGCGATCGTGGGCGAGGAACGTTCCGGATCGGACGCGGCCGGCCTGACCAGGCTGGCGCAGCTCTCCGGCCGGCTGCCGCTGGCCGTGCGCATCGTCGGCAACCGGCTGCAGAGCCGGCCCGGGTGGACGCCCAGCCAGCTTGCCGGACGACTGGACGACGAGGAACGACGCCTGGAGTCTCTGGCTGCCGGCGACCTGGCCGTCGCCGCGGCGTTCGCGCTCTCCTACGAGCAACTGTCCGGTGCGGCCCGCCTGGTCTTCCGGCGCTTGGCGCTCGCCGCGGCGCCGGACTTCGGGATACCGCTGACCGCGGTCCTGAGCGAGATGGAGCCGGACGAGGCCGAGGACGCGCTGGAGGAGCTGGTCGAGCTGGGCCTGCTGCAGTCGCCGTACCTCGCCCGCTACCGCTTCCACGACCTGGTCCGCCTGTACGCCCGCGCGCAGCTGGCCAAGGAGGAGTCGATCGAGGCGCAGCACGGTGCGCGACGGCGGATGGAGGGCTGGCTGCTGGAGGTGGCGGTCGTGGCGGGGCGCTGGTTCGAGCCCGGGTACGGCGAGCCGCCGCCCGGCTGGCGTTCCCTGGTCGAGCTCGGCAGCCGGGAGGAGGCCGGCAGCTGGCTGCGGGAGGAGGGGACGGCTTGGCTGGAGGCGTTGCGCTCGGCGGCCCAGCAGGGCGAGCACGCGACGGTCGTCGAAGTGGCCGAATCCATGCACTGGTTCTCCGACCAGTGGATGTTCTGGGGCTCCTGGCGCGAGATCTTCGAGTTGTCCTCCGACGCAGCGCGGGCCATGGGCGACCAGCTTCAGGAATCGGTGCATCTCGGCTACCTGTCGTGGGCGCTGGTTTACTGCGAAGCTCGCATGGCGGAGGGGCTGACGGCCGCATTGCGGGCAGTGGAGCTGGCGCGGGCCGTGCGCGATGAACGCCAGCAGGGTTGGGCACTGCTCTATGCCGCGTGGGCCGATCAGCAGGAGCCGTCGAGGCTGGAAAGCGCGCTGGAGTACGCCCGCCAGAGCGCAGACCTCCTGCGCCGGGCTGGAGACCCGGAGGGCTACGCCCAGGCCATGACCACCGTGATGGTGTCGCTGGGCCGGCTGGGGCGGATGGAAGAGCTGCTGAGGCAGGGGCGGGCTTGCCTGTCCACGATGCGAGATCCCGGCTACGGCGGCGATCCCGCCATCATGACCTACAGCATCGGCGTGGCCCTGAACTACATGGGAACCGCCTACGTCAGGACGGAACGATGGGATGAGGCGATCGACACCATCCGGCAAGCGCTGCCCGAACTGAGCGCGCACCCCATCGCCATGGTCCTGGGGCGGGCGCACCGCAATCTGGGAGTCGCGTTGACCAAGACAGGCCGCTTCGAGGAAGCACGCCAAGCGCTGGAGGAGGCGCGGCGGATCCTTGAGACGACCAGCGAGACCGCGATCGTGGCCGAGGTGATCCAAGAGCTGGCCGACCTGCCCGAGCGATGAACGCGTCCAGCGACGCCTACGCCCCGGCTGCAGCCCTCCTCGCAGTGGCGGTCCCGCCCGCGGGTCAGGCGTCCTGGCCCGCCTCCAACTCCGGGCCCGGCCCTCGCGCCGGGCTGGCGGGGTCTGGGGTGTCCAGGTCGGGGCCGAGGTCGAGCCGTTTGCTCATGTCGAGCTCGAACTTGCCGTACAGGTTCAGATGGGTGCAGAACAGGGCCGAAAGGCCGCGCGGTCGGCGTCGGTGAGCTTCTTGGCCCACGCCGGTTCGGCCAGGACGATCTGCACCATGCGGGTGTTCAAGTAGACGATCGCGGCCTGGACCAGGTGGAGTGCGAGGGCGGACACTTCGACGCTTTCGCGGTCGTCGCCGGTCAGGTCGCCGGCCTTTCCGTAGAAGAGGTCCTTGTTGGCGGAGTTCCAGTTCTCCACCACGTTCAGGCCTTCGTGGATCTCACGGCGCAGTTCTTCGGCGGCGAGGTAGTCGCAGATGAAGATGGTGCGGATCACCCGGCCGAGTTCCTCGATCGCCCGGTAGGTGGGGTGCTTGGGGCCGCCGCGGGCGAAGCGGCGCAACATCTGGTGGGCCTCGGCGGTCTTGAGCCGCAGCGCGGTCGCGTACTTGATCATCTGGTCGTACTGGTGGGCGATCAGCTCCCAGTCGATCGTCTTGCCCGACAGCACATTCTCCAGTCGCGGCCAGGTTTCGGCTTCGGTCAGGCCCGGCCGGTACAGGCGGGCCGAGCCGATGTTCTTCAGCCGGGGCAGCAGCTTGAAGTCCAGCAGGTGGGAGAAGGCGAACCCGACGACGGAGGCGCCGTGGGTGTCGGTGTACTGGCGGTCGATCTCCGCGCTGGTCAGGTGCCGCAGCAGGCCCTCGATCATCGAGGCGACCTCGGAGTCGGTGGTGGAGCGTACCTGGCTGTAGATGCACACGTTCTTCCGCTCGACGTGCCAGTACACCATGATCCCGGACCCGCCGTAGCGCTGGTGCCACTCGGTCATGAAGTTGGCCGACCAGGAGCCGAACTTGCGCGAGTCCGACGCGCACGCCGTGCCCGGTCTTGGTGGCCAGCCAGTCGGCGAGCTTGTCCTCATCGCCTACCGTCGGTTCCCGAAAACAGCCGACCGGGTGGGAGAGCGACATCATCGAGCTGGCAGGCCGCCTGACCAGGCTGATCGGCGCCATCGGCGCCAGCGCCCGTGACCACCAGGCCACCGCGGCCGACCGGCCGACGAGGCCCTCGGAGTGTGAAGGAACGGAAACGTACGCTAAGCCGGTTCGCCCAGCTCACCGAGGGTGCGTGATCGTCTTCAGGTAGAGAGCGCGGGCGTACGTTTCCGTTCCATCGCACCGGGGGTTCTGGAATTCGCTAACACGGCTCCAGCCCCACCGAGCGCCACAGAGCCGCTGACCGACATCCGCCCCTTGACCACGTGCACGGGCGCGTACGCGTCCAGCACGGACGGCACGCACACGTCGCCCGCGTGCAGGATCGCGTCCTGCGCCGCGCAGCCGGTCGGCCACCGGAGGCGGGCACGACCTCCAGCGGCGCGGCGCGTGCGTGTCGGACAGCACCACGACGTTCATGGGTTGCCCCTACCCGTCAGCCGGCTGCCTGCCGCTGCCCCTGCTGCCGCTGCCCCTGGTACGGCTGTCCCTGGTACGTCGTGGCGTCAGAGGATCACGCCTTCCTTCATCACCAGCGTGCGTGGCGGGTGGACGACGACCGCCTCGGCCGCCCCGCCCGCGGGGACCACGACCAGGTCCGCCCGGTCGCCTGGGGCCAGGCCGTATCCGGACAGGCCGAGCGCGCGGGCTCCGCCGTACGTCGCCGCCTCCAGCGCGAGCTCGATGTCCTCGTCGCGCCTGAACGTGCTCCGGTAGGCCAGGTGCATCGCCCGCTCCAGCATGTCGCCCGAGCCGTACGGCCCCCACAGGTCGCGGATGCCGTCATGGCCGCACGCGACCGTGACCCCGGCCGCGCGCAGGACCTTCACCGCGGGGACGGGGAAGCTGTAGACGGCCGCCGTCGCGATCGTCACGCCCGCCGCCGCGAGCTTCTCTGCCAGGCGGCCCTGCTGGGTCTCGTCGGCCTGGCCCATGGCGTAGGCGTGGCTGACCGTGACCCTGCCGCCCAGCCCGGTGACCGCGGTGCGCTCGGCGATCAGCTCCAGCTCCCACATGCCCAGCGAGCCGCCGTCGTGCAGGTGGATGTCGATGTGCGCGCCGTACGCCTCGGCGAGCCCGAAGACGACATCGAGGTGACGGACGGGGTCGCGGTCGATACCGGCGGGGTCGAGGCCGCCGATGGCCTCGACGCCGCTCTTGAGTGCCTCCTCCAGCAGGGCGGCGGTGCCGGGGTTGGTCAGCAGGCCGTGCTGGGGGAAGGCGACCTGCGTCACGCTGACGCGGTCGCTCAGCGCCTCGGCGGCCTGCCGTACCGCCTCGACGCCGCGCAGCCCGACGGCGGGGTCGACGTCGGTGTGGGTGCGCACGTGCGTGGTGCCGAACGCGCTCATCCGCTCCAGCAGGGCGATGACACGCTCGACGCTCGGCACCCCCAGCTCCGCCCTGCGGCCCAGATCGTTGGACATGCGCCCGGCCAGCGTGTCGTCGGCCGAGTGCGGCACCCACGGCCCGCCGTACAGGGTCTTGTCGAGGTGGCAGTGCGCCTCGACGAGACCGGGCAGCACCAGCTGGCCCGAGACGTCGACCACGCGCGCCCCCGGTGCGTCGGCCGCCGCACCGATCCCGGCGATGACGCCGTCGCGGACCAGGACGTCGGCCGGCTCGTCGAGACCCCAGGGGCGGCCGCCGTGGAGGAGGGTGTCAGTCATGGCAGCACCCTAGTGTTCCTGGTTCGGAAATCTCGCTCATACCTGGAGCTTCCGCCCGGCCTGGTGGCCATCGAGGCGCAGGCCCACGGCCTCCCCGTCGCCTACTCCAACGTTGCCGGGATGGCGGAGACCCTGGGCCAAGCCGGTATCCCGTTCACGGCAGGAGACCCGGCGAGCCTGGCGTCCGCGCTCGATCAGCTGGCCCGCGACGTGCACTGGCGCAAAGCCCTGATCCGCGCCGGGCTGGACAACTCCCGCCGGTACGACATCACCCACACCGCCAGGCAGGTCGCCGACCTGACCACCAAGGTCGCCTCCGCCGCCTCCGTCTGATCCACCCCGTTGCTGCTGGCCCGCGACGAGCCGTGGGCCAGGAGCGAGCCGAGAGTCGTGGTCTCCGGATGCACCGCTACGCACGGCCCCCGGCCGGGCCAGAGCCACTCGAACCGTTCTTCTCCCTGCTGTGGCTTCCCTACGGCAGCGCCAACCGCATCAGGTGAACCGAACCCCCAGGCGCCCAGCGCATGAGTGCAGAAATTTGCGCTAGCGACTCTCGCCAGCCTTGGGGATCGGTGCGGATTCTGCCGCGTGAGGGCTTGCATCCGGTACCCAGGTACAGGCTTACCGTCGGTTCATGACACAGAACATCGCCCTCGACCAGGGGTGGGTCCCGTCCGGGTGCACCCTGCCAACCGCCGAGCAACCGTTGCGTGTGGCGGAGTTCGACGCCTTGTTCGCCGAGGCGGTCCAGGCGGTGCAGCGCCCCGGCCGCGAACACCTGCGCTTGGAGCTCGCCTTCAGCCCCGAGCACGCCGCGCGGGCAGCCGAGCTGACCGCGCGGGAGAACGGCTGCTGCTCCTTCTTCGCCTTCACCCTCACCATCGCGGGCGGCGGCCTGTCCCTGGAGGTGGCGGTGCCCGCCGAGCACGCCGACGTGCTCGACGCGCTGCAGGCCCGCGCCGCCGCGGCCGCCGGGCTTACGGCCGGAGACAGCCGCGCGGGTAGGGCCGATGCGCCGACGGGTCAGCTGTCATGAGGCAGGCCCTCGCATTGCCGGAGGTCGGCGGGCCGTACCTGCGCAGCGGGCAGGTAGCCGAGCAGGCCGGGGTCAACCCGCAGACGCTGCGCTACTACGAGCGGCGCGGGCTGATCGCCGAGCCGGCGCGCAGCCCCGGCGGGCATCGCGCCTACCCACCGGAGATCGTCACGCTGTTGCGGGTGATCAAGGCCGCGCAGCGGCTCGGGTTCACTCTGGACGAGGTCGCCGAGCTGATCGACACCGGACGGCGCGGTCACCCCACGCCGGACCTGCGCGCTCGCGCCCAGGCCAAGATCTCCGAGGTGGACGAGCGGATCGCCGACCTGACGACCATCCGTTCCGCGCTCACCGCGGTGGTCAGCGCCGGCTGCGCCAGCCTGACCAACTGCACCTGCCCCGACTGCCCCCTGCCCTTCGCCGACCTGGCCGACGGCCACGATGCGTCCCCGCTCGAGTCCACGCCCGAGGAGAACTGACCACGTGAGCACCTCCCCCGAGCAGCCCCACGAGCAGCCCCACGAGCATCGTCGTGGCCATGCGCCCGTCCCGGTCGCGCTGGGCCTGTACGGGCTGGTCCCCCTGCAGCCGGACGCGCACTTCGGGCGCATCCTGGCCGCCTACGGCGGCGTGTTCGTCGCCAGCTCCCTGGCCTGGGGCATGCTCGTGGACGGGTTCTGGCCCGACCGCTGGGACGTCATCGGCGCCTTGATCTGTCTGGCTGGCGTTGCCGTGATCATGTGCGCGCCGCGGGTGAGCCCCGGGCAGGCGTTCTCAAAAGATCTTCGTTTCGGTTCGGTGGCGAGCGGTGTTCAGCCTGGTTGACGGCCTTACTTTCAAGGGACGAGCTCTATGATCAGGTTCGTCCTGATCGTTGAGATTTCGGAGAAGATGTCAATCTCATGCGCCGTGCCATGGTCCTTCTGGGTGGCGTCGCCCTCGCCGTCGGCGCGTTCGCCCTCTTCTACCGGGGCCCGGGACAACCGTTCATCCGCGGTTACGTGAGCGACGTCGGCGCCACCATGCTGGTCTACGCGTTCTTGGGGCTGCTGTGGCGCACCACCGCCGCACGCCGCACCCTGGCCACGGCCGCGATCGCCGCCGCCGTCGAGTTCTACCAAGTGGTCGGCATGACCCCGCCGGGTATCGGCGGTGTCCTGGTCGGCGCGTTCCCCGACCCATGGGACCTGGTCGCCTATGCCATCGGTGTGGTCGCGGCCCTGGCCTGGGAACGCCGATTGGTCCGATCCGGTGATCAGGCCGGCTGACTCTCGGACTCCACCCCACCGGCACGCTGACGGTACGGATGCCCCACAGCGGCGAGGTCATCGGGTTCGTCCTGCGCGGCGGCCAGCCGTTGCAAAGCAGGACGAGGTCCGGTACATCAGCAGCCCAGCAAGATCGAATGTGGGTTTTGGGCTTATGTGGGCCGGACCCCAGTAAGGCCCCGAGCTCCGTCGATCCTTGGAGGGTTGATCATGTCGTCCGAATCCGTGGAAGCCGTGCTGGTCATCGTCGACGGGCGTGCCGTCGTCGCGGGTGAACAGCAGCTCGGTGGCGGGGGGCGAGCAGCAATGGAACGGTCAGTGGCGTTAGCGAGGCGTCGGGGTGCGGCTTACCGCCACTCGCCGTTCCGGTCCGGGTGGAGCGTCGAATAGCAGGCTTCCTGTAACGGTTTGATCGCTGTTGGTGATCAAACTGTCGGTTGGCCCTACTTTGTGGGCATGCCGGTGGAGTTCTTGACGGATGATAAGGCTGTTGCGTACGGGGCCCGCCGTCGCGGGCGGATCTGGAGCGGGTGTTCTTCCTCGATGACGAGGACCGGGCGCGGGTCGCGCAGCGGCGCGGCCGGCACATGAGGCTCGGGTTCGCTCTCCAACTGGTGACGGTGCGGTGGCTGGGGACGTTCCTTGAGGACCCGCTGGATGTGCCGGGTGCGGTGCTGGAGTTCGTGGCCGAGCAGCTGGAGGTCGAAGACCTCTCGCAGGTGAAGCGGTACGTCGAGCGGCGCGAGACGCCGTTCGATCACCAGCGGGACATCCGGCGGGTGTATGGGTGGAAGGACTTCACCGACGTTGACGGCGAGTTCGCGGCGTGGGTGGCGGCCCGTTCCTGGACGTCGGGCGATGGACCGAAGGCGATCTTCACCGACGGGATCGGGTGGCTGCGGGAGCGGAAGGTGTTGCTGCCGGGCGTGACGACGCTGGCCCGGCTGGTGGCGAAGTCAAACCCGGACCAGAGGCCATCGCCAAGGTCACCGAGGTCCTCGCGCCCCGACGCCGTATCCACTGATCGACCGAGTGGCGGCTCGCCGCAGCTTTGGGAGTTCCGGGCCGTCACGGCTTAGCGCTAATACTCGCCAGCAGAGTCCCGGCACCCCCGGTCGGCGCGTCCGGGTCAGACTGGTCAGCATGGCCGAACGGGTTCAGGTGCGGGTGATCGATGATGGCGAGGGTCGTCGGCTGATGGCTTCGACTGCCTGTATCCGAAGTACGCCGGCGGGCGCCCGCGGGTCTTCAACCTGCCGGAGCGTCGAGAGATCAAGAAGATTGCCAAGTCGAAGCCATCGAGCACGGCCTGCCGTTTTCCACATGGAGTCCGTCGAAGCTGGCGGACTTCATGGTTGCCGAGGGGGCCGAAGGGGGCCGAGCACATCGAACAGCATGGGCCGCTACTCCACCGGCACAAGGCCGCTCACGATCCGAAGTCGATCTGGGCGGTCGGGTACGCGGCGGTGATCCGGCCGCGGACGGCCTGGTGAAGCTTGTTGTTCCTGAGGTTGACCATGGCCAGTTCGTGGAGCGTGTAGAACTCGGCCGGCAGGTGCCGGAGCCGGTTGGAGGCCAGGTTGAGGGTCCGCAGCCGGCGGAACGCCCCGATCCCGGCGAGGTACTCGGGCTCGAGTGCGCCGCGGTCATCCTGCTTGCCCCACCCGTTGACGCGCAGTTCCTCCACCGTGGTCAGCGCCATGCCGAGCAGTTGACGCAGCACCGTGTGCGGTGGCACGGGCACGTCCGTGTGGCTGGTGTGGCCGCCGAAGCCGAGGACGCGCAGGGCGGGCAGGCGGCCGAGGTCCGGCAGTGGGACGTCGCTCGTGTACGAGGCGCTCGGCTCGAGGTGGCGCCGCTACCACGACACCCACTGCAGGTGCGGCCTGAACTGGGTCACCGAGCACGCCGAACCGGCCGGATTCACCGTGGTGCGCTCCGGCACCGGCTGGGTTGCCCTGATCGGCCCGGGCCTGACCGAGGAGGTCGACGAATCCGCGCTGACCACCGATGCCCTCCGGGAGGCCGTCACCGGCAAACCCGGCCTGGGCTGGCCGGAGTCGGTGAGGGTCATCGACCGGGGGCGGGGCACCCCCCAGAGATCTCTCAGCGACCGGTGCTCCCCGCCGCTGCCAAGCGGCCCGAACGTCGCCCCGAAGCTCGGCCCGGGCCGGTCACAAGCTGAGCCTGGCCAACCGGGCGCAGATCGCGCTGCTCGTCCGCCGACGCAGGCGGGGAAGACTTACCCTGATCACGGCTCCTGGCCTCGGCCGCGGGCCGACGCGCGCCGGGTACCACCCGTAAGCGGCCGGGAAACCCGCGTTTGCTGATATGGCAACGGATCTTGCCCCCTGGGAAACGGCGGATCTATGGTTGGCCAGATCAAGGAAGTGCAGGTAGGGGGGCGTGATGACAGTCGAGCATCGGATCTTGGAAGCGGGCGCGGGGCGCATTCACCTGGCGATGCAGGGCAGCGGGCCGCTGGTGCTGCTGGTGCACGGGTTCCCCGAGTCGTGGTATTCCTGGCGGCGGCAGATGCCTGTGCTGGCGCAGGCGGGTTACCGGGCCGTCGCTCTCGACGTGCGGGGATACGGGCGCTCGTCCAAGCCCCGGGATTCGGCCGCCTACCGGATGCTCGATTTGGTCGCCGACAATGTCGCGGTCGTGCGGGCGCTCGGCGAGTCGTCGGCGGTGATCATCGGCCACGATTGGGGGGCAACGATCGCGGCGCACTCCGCGCTGCTGGCACCGGAGGTGTTCCGTGCGGTCGGCCTCTTGAGCGTGCCCTACGCGCCGCCGGGCGGTCCCCGGCCGAGTGAGGCGTTCGCTCAGATGGGCGGGCTGGAGGAGTTCTACGTCTCCTACTTCCAGGAGCCCGACCGGGCCGAGTCCGAGATCGAGCCCGACGTGCGGGGCTGGCTTGCCGGGTTCTACCGCGCTCTGTCCGGCGACACCATGGCCGGCCCCGACGCTCCCGACCCGCATTTCGTCACCCGCGAGGGCGGCACCCTGCGCGAGCGGTTCCCCACCGGGGCGCTGCCGTCCTGGCTGACGCAGGAGGATCTCGAGTTCTACGCCGCGGAGTTCGAGCGGACGGGCCTGACCGGAGCGCTCAACCGGTACCGCAACATGGACCGTGACTGGGAGGACCTGGGTTCCTACGCCGGGGCCCCGATCGAGCAGCCGTCCCTGTTCGTCGGTGGCAAGCGGGACGCCTCCACCATGTGGCTGTCCGGCGCCATCGACGCCTACCCCCGTACTCTCCCGAATCTGAGGGGGAGCCATCTCCTGGACTGCGGCCATTGGATTCAGCAGGAACGCCCGGACGACGTCAACCGCCTCCTCCAGGACTTCCTCGACAGCCTCTGACTGAGCATTTCTGACGCCACAGCCTGCGGCCCACAGGACGCGAGCGCCAGGTCGGGGCGCGGTGGCCGCAGCGGGCTTGCGCCGGTGTGTGCCCCGGCCACCGAGAACCGACATCGGTGGCCGCGGAATACCGGGGTGTCGGCCGCGGACCCTGCGGCTGCCGTAGTCTGCGTCGTCTGCTCGCTCGCGGCCTTGCCGGGCGCGGCGGCCAACCGGCCCGTGGCTGCCACCGGCGTGCCGGCCAGCGCGTAGAGGAAGGCGATGCGAAAGCCGCCCACGCACCCGGCGTACCTCACGCCGAGGGGGCCAAGGGGTTCACGGATTCACCGTGAGCCCGCCCAGCACGTCGTACATCTGCTGCGTGGTCAAAGGCGCGACGGGAAGCGGTCCTCGGACGGCCTCCGTACGCAGCCCGTCGAGCAGGAAGGCGACGCCCCGGCGCCACGCGCCGGGCGCGGCGCCGGCGGCTGCGCGAGCGAGCAGAGCGCTGCTGCCGAAGACGAGCAGAAGGTCCTCGCTGGTGAAGTCCGGGCGCAGGGAGCCGGCCCGCTGGGCGCGCTCGATGATCCGGGTGGAGGCGGCCTGCGCCCGGCCGCAGACGGCCATCAGCAGCTCGGCACGCGGATACC
The DNA here is from genome assembly GCF_040610675.1 of Nonomuraea sp. NPDC003804. Classification (NCBI taxonomy): domain Bacteria; kingdom Bacillati; phylum Actinomycetota; class Actinomycetes; order Streptosporangiales; family Streptosporangiaceae; genus Nonomuraea; species Nonomuraea sp. NPDC003804. Next base: position 4,796 of record NZ_JBEXMT010000017.1, on the reverse strand, counting down.
GGCCGCTGACCACGTCGGCGACGGCGGGGTCGGTGGCCTGCAGCTCGCAGACCTTCTCGATGTAGTAGGCGAATCCGTCCCAGGCGTCGCCAAAGGACAGGGCGTGCTCGGCGACCTCGTCGAGGCGGCCTGCGGCCAGGTCGGTCACCACCTCGTCGATGAGCGCCTCGCGGGTGCCGTAGAGGTTGTACAGGGTGCCGTGGCTCACCCCGGCCCGGCGGGCGATCTCTTTCAGAGGCACCTTGAGGCCGCGCTCCTGGAAGAGCTCGGCGGCGGCCGCCCGTAGTTTTTCCGCGTTGCGTTGCGCGTCGGCCCGCATCCGGTCGTTCCTCCTGGCTGTGGCGTGGGACTCCATGGTCGCATCCTGAGACGCATCCAATTTGACCCGGGGGTCAAGTTGGATGCTACCGTCGTCCAACAAGTTGACCCCCGGGTCAAGAAAGCCGTTCATGTCAAGGAGCACTCACATGTCCAGAGTGATCGCCGTCTTCGGTGCCGGTACCGGCCTTGGGGTGTCCGTGGCCCGCCGCTTCGGACGCGAAGGTTTCCGGGTCGCACTGGTGGCCCGCCGCAAGGACCGGCTGGACGCCCTCGCCGGGGAGCTCGGCGGCGAAGGCATCGAGGCGGTCGCCTTCTCCGCCGATCTTGCCAAGCCCTCCGAGGTGCCTGCCCTGGTGCAGATGATCCGGGACCGCCTGGGCCGGATCGACGTGGTCGAGTACGGGCCGATCAGCGGTGACACGGGCTTCACCGCCGCCACCGAGCTGGACGCGGCAACCCTGATGGAGCTGTCGCCGCTGCTCCTGTTCACCCCGGTCGAGGTGGTCCGGGCAGTGCTGCCGGAGTGGACCGAGCGCGGTGACGGTGTCTTTCTGCTGACCCAGGGCTACTCGGCGGCGCGGCCGATGCCGTACCTCAGCGGCCTGGGCCCGGTGATGTCCGCCACCCGCAACTACCTGTACTCCCTCAACGCCGAGCTGGCCGGCACGGGCGTCTACGCCGGCACCCTGAGCGTCGCCTCCCTGATCGCCCGGAGCGAGGTGGCCGCCGCGGCGCAGGCCGCCTTCACCGCGGCCGACGGCCCGAAGGTCGGCATCGTCGATCCGGACGACCTGGCCGATCAGTACTGGCGCATGTACACAGAACGCGACCACGTCGAGCGGTTCTACCCCGACTCGCTCACTGCCTGATCACTGACGTCTCCCGTCCGCGCGTAAAGCGATCCTGGCATCTGCAGCTGGGCAACAACGGCGGCTCGATCACCCTCCTGGATGACGTGGACGGCTGGGCGGTCTCTGCAGAGCAGCGTCGCGCATGCCTGACACAGCTGGTCATGGTGCAGAAGGAGACCATCGGCCGCGGGGACGAGCTGATCGCCGCGGGGTGCGTCCCGCTCACCCCGACCTCGCTAGCCGACGGCGTGCGGTCAACCCTGGCCCGCGACGACATCTGGCGCGCACCCAAAGTTCCGAAGAACCTGGACCGACGAGATCCTGCTGCACGACTGGAGCTTCGCCACCGTCACGAACCCGCTGTTCGACCTGGCCTGATGGCTGCTCGACGTCCCCGAGCCGGACGCTGCGAGTACCTCGAGGTCTGCTTCGCCGCCTGGGCCGACACCGTCGCTCCGGAACGGATGCGGAGCGCGTGGTGCGTGGCCAAGCCGCTCGCCGCGGTGGTGGAGATCATGAAACTGATCGAGCTGGCCGACCTCGTCGGACCGGATCACGGCTTCAACTGGGGCACGGACCAAGTACGCCGGAAAGGGCTAGGGCTGGTCAACAGCCGTCGGAGAGTCCATCCTGCTGTTGATACCCGCGCGAGCCGGCGACGGGACCTGCTACGTCCGCGTAGCGGATGATCTGGGTCGCCAGGACCACCACTGCGGCCAGCGCGGCGGCCGAGCCGATCAGGACCAGTGGAGTGTGTGGCCCCAGCAGCCAGAGCAAGGCGAGGGCGGTCAGCGAGGGCGCGCAGAACGCAGCCAGGTCCACCGCCCGTTGTAGCCGCTTGCGAGAGGGGCGGTGTGGATCCTCGCGGTGGTAGTTCTCCCACTTGAACACGTCGATGTCACTGGAGCCGTCGTCGATGAGGCCGACCAGGCGCGGTCCTAGTCGGTCGCGGAGATATCGCCCGATGGCGGTGATCTTGTGATCGTTGGTGACGTAGACCCAGCCCAGCACTGTGGCGGCCAGCGGAAGCAGCAACAGCAGCCCCAGCTGTCCCACGGTTGTGGTGACAGTGCTGATGCCGGCGACGGCAGTGAGGGTGGCATACAGCAATTGGCCGCGCGCGCCGATCCGCTGTCGCTCCTCCGCCTTCAGGGCGTCGTATTCGCTCAGCAGCGCCTTGACCGCGTGCTCGGGGCTTACTGCGGTGGTGTCGGTGATTGCGGGCATGATGGGATGTTCCTCCCTGATCTGTCGGGATTGGTGGGGATGCGCGGTCGCGCTCCCCGCCGGGTTGTCTTGATTGATCGACTACGGTGATGCGTGCCCGGCTGGGTCCAGGCGGCGCCGACCCGAGCACCGGGAGCTCTGGAGTGTTCACCGTGGGGAAGGGCAACGGCGCAGCGCTCTGCCCTGCCATCTGAGCGAGCGTTCGGGCTCCGGGCCGCCCAGCCAGGGTGCGAGGCAGGCGCCAACCAATTTCGGCCGCGTGCAGCACGATCGGCAAGCCGGGCCTGATGCCAGGTTGGCGCGCCACGCTGCTTCGGGCAACGTCTTGCGGGCGTATGCGGTGATGCGGAGGGCCAGCGCCTGTAGTCGGCGGGAATCAGCGCGTGGAGCGCCGTTCATGGATTCGGGCGACTGGCGCACCGTGGCCGCTTTGCGCGGGCCGCACCTCTGAAGGCGTGGCTGTCGGCTTGTAGGTGATCCCACAGCCATGGGCGTCGAGACAAGCCTAGCGATCATGATTTCGTTGCGTCGCCCCTCTTTGTCCACACAGCACTGCCAGGTGCCGTACGGCACGGCGGCGGTGCACATCTGGAAGTGCCTCGCCACGCATCGTCCAACTCGCTACGCAGCTGATGATTCATTCTGAATTTGACGTTATCGTCATATATGAACAGTATCGTCACTTGTGTAATGATTCATCGAAACAAGGGTGAGGATTCCGTCACTGTTGATGAGATCAACTACAGTGAGGCCGCGAAGGGAGTGAGGGGCGAATGGCCGATGCCGCGCCGACCCGCCTGGACCGGCGCCAGGGGCGCACCCGCGCCGCACTCATCCACGCCGCCCAGACCTTCATCGCCGACGGCAAGGCCGACACCGCGATCCTGGACCTCACCTAGTACTCCAGTGACATTTTGAGATCATGGGCGGGATCTGCGCTGGTAGTGGCAACGGCGGGCGGTCGCCTGATGCCGTCGGCGCCAACTCGACCAGCGCAGGACCTGCTCGATCGAGCGTGTGCGGACGAGCACGAGTACGGCCAGCAGGCGGCGGATCTCGGGCACGGTTAACGCGATGTGCTGGTTGTCGGTAGTGCGGGGCTGTTGGGCTGCCACGACGACGAGGAAGGCCATGGCGAGCATGGCCAGGGTGATGTGGCGGTGCCACGGGGTCCAACCCCGGACCTGGTAGTGGTCCAGGCCGACCTGGCCCTTGGCCGCCTGGAACGACTCCTCGATGGCCCAGCGGATGCCGGCGATGCGCACCAGCGTCATCAACGGCTTCGGGGTGGGTGCGTAGCAGCGGTAGAAGGCCAGTTCGCCGGTGGTCAGGTTGCGGCGGATCAGTAGCCACCGCCAGCCGGGCTGGTGTTCGTCGATGCGGGCCCATGCCCAGGCATACAGGCGGTGGCCCTTGGCTCCCGCTCCGGCGCTGTAGCGATGCCAGTGCCGGTCAGCGGCCATGGCAGCGATCTGGGCGGCGGTCATCTCCGCCCCGTCCAAGCTGGCCCGGCGATTGGCGGCGACGGCCAGCACATAGCCGACCCGGCGCTCCTCCAGTGCCGCGCGCAGGCGAGGGTCTTGGCCGTAGACCTCATCGCCGCTGACCCAGGAGGTCGCGATCCCGGCGTCCAGCGCGGCGGTGATCATCGCCGTGGCCAGCGCGGGCTTGGTCGCGAAGGTGGTTTGGTCTGGGACTCCGGCTCGCCGGCAGCGCTCGGGATCGGCCAGCCACGAGTGCTCGGGCAGATACAGCCGACGGTCGATCAGGGCTCGTCCGGCACCGGTGGCATAGGCCAGGAAGACGCCGATCTGGCAGTTGTCGATCCTGCCCGTCGTGCCGGAGTACTGGCGCTGCACCCCGGCCGAGCCGGTGCCCTTCTTCTCGAAGCCGGTCTCATCCACGATCAGCACACCGCCCGGTCCCAGGTGCTCGACGACGTAGCTGCGGACATCGTCGCGGACCTTATCGGCGTCCCAGCGCGCCTGGCGCAGCAGGCGTTGCATGCCCTGCGGTCCGGTTGCTCCGGTGTGTTCGGCCAGGTTCCAGCAGTTCTTGCGGTCGATGTCGTCCAGCAGGCCGTGCACATAGGCGGTGGCGGTCCGACGTGGTTCGACGCGGCCGAACCTGGCCGCGATCCGGGCGAGGAGGTCGTTGAGGGTGACGGTCCATCGGTCAGGGTCTACGCTGTCGCCCACGGCCACTGCGTGATCTTCGGTTGTTCTCACAAACTCCGCATGATCTTGCAGTGGCCGTACCCATGCGACCTCAACACCGAAGATCGCGAAGTGTCACTGGAGTACTAGTACTACAGTCATGTTTTGTGATCTATAGTCGCGTTCGTGTCGGATGTGGTGACGTCTGAGGATCTCCAGTCGTGGGCGGCCGGGCTGGATG
>NZ_JBEXMT010000016.1:0-212748 GCF_040610675.1 Nonomuraea sp. NPDC003804 | reverse complement strand
GTGTCGATCGGGTCCTCCTCGCCGTAGGCGTTGAGGTCGCCCAGCACCAGCGGGTTGGGCAGGTCGAGCGAGGAGAGCAGCCCCAGCACCGCCTCGGCCTGCTTGATCCGCAGCGGGTTCCAGCAGCCCTGGCCGTCGCCCTGGTCGCTGTCCGGACCGCTCGGCGGGCAGGAGCCCTTCGACTTGAGGTGGTTGACGACCATGGTGAACGGCTGGCCGCCCCCGGCGCGGCGGAAGGTCTGGATCAGCGGCGGCCTGCTGAAGACGGGATCCTGCGACGACAGCGCCGCCCCGACGGGCGCCACGCGCGCCGGCTTGTAGATCATCGCCACGTGGATCAGGTCCGTCCCGGGGAACGGGTGCGCGAGCGCGGCGTAGGTGCCGGCGCCCACCTTGGCGTTCAGCGCGTCGACCAGCGCCTGCAGGGCCGTCTGGCCGTTGTTCTCGACCTCCATGAGGCCGACCACGTCGGCGTCGAGGCCCTGGAGCGTGGCCACCAGCTTGTCGAGCTGGCGCTTCTGCTCCTCGGCGGTGGTCGCGCCGCGCGAGCCCAGCGTGGTGAACCAGTTCAGCGTGTTGAGGCTGGCCACCTTGACGTTGCCGCCGACCGGCAGCGGCTTGGGCAGGCGCGGGTTGGTCCGCAGGAAGCTGATCGGCTTGGTGGGCTGGAGACGGTAGGAGCCGAACCCGTAGCCGAGCACGCCGGTCACGCCGATCGCGGTGTCACCGGTGCGCACCACGCGCGGGCTGGTGTAGGGGATCGTGGCCGGGTTCTCCCGGGAGGAGCCGTCGTCGATGAGCAGCGTACGGCGGGCGTCGAGCGCCGCGTCCACGCCGGGCCGGTCGGTCGGCTGGTACAGGCGTCCCTCGGAGGAGACGGTGACCTCGCCGAAGCGGCCGAGGTTGTAGTGCTCGGAGACGGTCAGCGGCTCGGGGAAGGTGACGAGCATGTCCTCGACCGGCTCGAAGGTGGCGCCCTCGGCCCTCGGCAGCCGGTACTGCTGCGCGGGAACCGTCCCGGTGCCGCACACGTCGACCGCGGTGACGGGCGACAGCTCGGTCCACCCGTTGAACTCGGTCACCTTGCCGGTGACGAGCACCCTGTCGCCGACCTTGACGTCCTTGACCGTGTCGCGGGCGAAGGCGAACAGGCCCTCGGAGGTCTTCGGATCGTCGTCAGGCGTGGGGTCCTGCAGGAAGAAGCCGCTCAGCTCGGTGGACTTCTGGAAGTCGCCGGTCACGACGCCTTCGACCCGCACGGTCTGTCCCGCCAGGGGGCTGGCGTCGCCCGCGCCCTGGACGGCGGCGATCTGGTGGGTCGCGGCCGTGTCGCAGGGCGCGACCGTGGGAGAGGGCGTCGGGGTGGGTGTGGGCGTCGGGGTCGGCGACGGCGTGGGCTCCTGGCCGCCGTCGCAGGGCGCGGCGGCCGTCGCGGTGTTGCGCGGGGCGGGTACGCCGGCCTCCAGGTCCGCGGCGTTGTCGTCGGTGTCGGCGCAGCCGTGCGTCTTGCGGAGGGCGGCGGTGGTGTTCGTCAGGCCGGGCGCGGCGGCCGTGCCCTCGAAGAAGTTGGCGTTGCCGAAGCCGACCAGGTCGGCGATCTGCGCGGTCTGCTCGGGCGTGCACGCGGTGGGGGTGCCGTTGCAGGCCAGGCCCGTGGCCGAGCGGACCAGCGCGACCTTGCCGGCGCCGGAGCCGACGTTGATGGTGGCGGTGGCGTCGGGGGTGGGCAGTGCCGCCCCCGGGTTGCTGCCGGCGGCGAGCTGCACGAGGTAGTACCGGCCAGGGCCCAGCGTGCCCGACAGCGGGGCCACGTTGGCGGCGAAGTGGCCGGAGCCGGTGGCGCTGGTGTACTGCACCGACCAGCCGTCGAGGGCCACGGGCGCGGAGCTTCTGTTGAACAGCTCCACGAAGTCGTTGGCCAGCGTCGCTCCTGAGTTGCCCCCGCCACCGTAGACCTGGCTGATGACGACGGGGCCTGGCGCCGCGGACGCGGGGGCGATCGAGAGGGTCGCCACGCCCGCGGCGGCGACACCGAGGGCGACAAGGGCGGATAAGGCTCGCATGACCCGCACTTTAGATGGAGAAAACGTAACGTACCGCCACCAAACGATGAAATCATCGACCCTTGACAGACGGTGCCTGGCGCCATGTCGTCTCATGACCTAGCAACCCGGGTATGACCACGCCATGGACTGGGTCACGTGTTCCCGCTCCCCGTCGTGCACGGGAGTCGCGCGCCAGCCGTACGGCAGCTGCTTGGCCCACCTGTCGCCGGAGCAGCTGGCCGACGCCCTCGCAGCCATCCGCCCAGGAGGGCTGCTCGACCTGCGAGGCACCACGATCGACGGCGAGCTGCTGGCCAAGGTGCTCGCCGCCGCCGGGGGAAGGCCGGGCAGGGCTCGGATGGACCTGGCCCGCTTCACCGGCGAGGCGCGCTTCGCCGAGGTGAGCTTCCAGGGCGACGTGTCCCTGGACGGCGCCAGGTTCGACCGGCTCGCCTCCTTCTTCAACGCCGCCTTCGCCGGCAACGTGTCGTTCACCGGGGCACGGTTCGCCCGCCGCCTGACCTTCCACGGTGCCCGGGTGCGCGGTCACGCCGGGTTCGACCGGTCGGTGGTGGCCGGCGACGCCCTGTTCGGCCAGGCGGTGTTCGCGCGCGGGCTGTCGGCCGAGCGCGCCAGGTTCGACGGGTTCGCCACCTTCGACGGGGCCGAGTTCGGCGAGCGGGCCACCTTCAGGGGCGCCAGGTTCGGCCGCACGCTGTCGTTCAGGAAGGTGCGCGGGCGGGCGGGGTTCGAGTCGGTCCACTTCGCCTCCGGCGCCTACCTGTCGGCGACCGGGCGGCTGGCCGCGACGGGGGCGCGCGTGGACGGCGCGCTCGACCTGGCCGTCCACGACTGCTCGGTCGACCTGCGCAAGGTCGAGGTCAGGGGGACGACCGCGGTCCGGCTGTCGCGCGCCCACGCCGATCTGGAGGCGGCGGTCCTGCGGGGGCCGGCGACGGTGAGCGGGCGGGGCTTCTGCACGATCAGCTCGCTGCGGGGGGCGGTCGCGCCCGATCTGTCACTGTTCGAGCTCGACCTGTCGAGCTGCCGCTTCGCGGGCCTCGCGCACCCTTCGGGGCTGCGGCTGACGGGCTGCACCTTCGCCTTCACCCCCCGCGGGGTGCGCTTCAGCCTGCGCTGGCCGCCGCTGCGCTGGTTCTCCAGGCGCAGGGCGCTGGCCGACGAGCACGGCTGGCGTGGCTGGTCCCAGGACCCCGGCGACCCGCCGACACCCGACGGCCTGGCCACCCTGTACGACGAGCTGCGCCACTCGCCCGACGATCACGGCATCGCCGCCGACTTCGCCTTCGGCGCGATGGAGATGCGCCGGCACGCCAACCGCCGCTGGTGGCTGTCGATGTACTGGCTGCTGTGCGGCTACGGCCTGCGCACCGGCCGGGCGGTGGCCTGGAGCGCCCTGCTGCTGGCGGTGACGGCGGGCGCGGTGCTGTGGTCCAGCACCTCCCACGCCGCCAGGCGCGCCTCCACGCCGCGCCCCGCCGTCCCCGCGCCATCCGTGCACCACTGACCAGGAGCGGCGGGAATCAGGGCTTTCCCCGATGACGGCCCTGCGCGCCTCTTCGTAGACTGGAGACCGTGCTCATCGACGACTACGTGGCCGCGCTGCACCGGGCCCTCGCCGGCCCCTCCGGAGCCAAGCGCGACCTGGTCCTCGAGGCGCGCGACAGCCTTGTCGACACCGCCGAGGCCTACGAGGCCGGTGGGCTGGCCCGGCCGGAGGCCGAGCGGCTGGCGGTGGCCGAGTTCGGCGAGCTGCGGGAGGTGGCGCCCGGCTACCAGCGGGAGCTGACCGCGACGGCCGGGCGCAGGCTCGGCGCGCTGCTGTTCGTCAGCGTGCCGCTGACCACGCTGATGTGGAGCCTGGTCTGGGCGTTCTTCCCGGTGCACGCCGCCGACTGGGCCAACCGGCCCGCGTGGTTCCTGACCGTGGCCCGGACGCTCGACGTCTTCCACCTGGCCACCGGCGTGCTCGGCGGGCTGGCGCTGCTCGCGCTGACCCGGGGCGCGCGCTGGGTCCGCGGGCCCGAGCGGGTGACCAGGATCCTCGCGCTGTGGGTGTGGGCGATGCTGCCCGTCACGCTGCTGCTGAGCGCCGCCCTGCAGTACGGCTCGCGCGGCCCGGCCGGGTTCTCCGCCTTCCTGCCCGGCGTGATCCTGTCGCTGACCACGCCGGTCCTGAACGGCCTGCAGCTCTACGGCGCGGCCCACTGCCTGCGCCTGACCCGCCGGACCCGCCCGGCCTGACGCCTGCCTACCCGGCGGCCTCGGGCCGCCTGGCGTCCGGTTCGAGCACGCTGCCGATCACGCCGGTGAACTCCCGCCATGCCGACCGCTCGCCCGCCAGTTGCCTGGTGCCCGAGGAGGTCAGCCGGTAGGTGCGCCGCTTGCGCCCGCCGACCGTCGCCCACTCGCTGGCCAGGTAGCCGACGCGCTCCAGCCGGCGCAGCGCGGGATAGACGGTGCCCGTCGGCACGGTCAGCGCCCCGCCGCTGCGCGCGGTCAACGCCTCGATGATGGCGTAGCCGTGCAGCGGTTCGTCCTCCAGCACGGAGAGCAGCAGGGCGTCCATGTGCCCGCGAAGCGCGTCGGGATTCACATCGCCCATCCTAGGTCCGCGTGCTTCATGTAGCCAGTCTACATGTAGGCTCTCTATATGTAGGCAGACACAATGCTCGGAGATGATGCTATGGACGTCCTCGACCTGGCCCGGCTGCAGTTCGCGCTGACCGGCAGCCTGCACTTCCTCTTCGTGGTGCTCACGCTGGGCCTGGCCCCCCTCGTGGCGATCATGCACACGCGCTGGGTGCGCTCGGGCAACCCCCTGCACGAGCACATGACCCGCTTCTGGGGCCAGATCTACGTGATCAACTACGCGCTCGGCATCGTCACCGGCCTGGTGATGGAGTTCCAGTTCGGGCTGAGCTGGAGCGGCCTTTCGCACGACGCGGGCGACGTCTTCGGCGCGCCGCTGGCCATGGAGACGCTGATCGCCTTCTTCCTGGAGTCGACCTTCCTGGGCCTGTGGATCTTCGGCTGGCACCGGCTGCGCAAGGGCCTGCACCTGGCCTGCATCTGGATCGTCACCCTGACCGCCTACGGCAGCGCCTTCTTCATCATGGTCGCCAACTCCTTCCTGCAGAACCCGGCCGGCGCCGTGGCCGACGGCGACCGCCTGCGGCTGGCTGACTTCGGCGCGCTGCTGACGAACAAGATGCTGGTCCTGTCCTTCCCGCACGTCATCGGGGCGGGCCTGACGGCGGGCGGGTTCGTGGTGATGGGCGCCAGCGCCTACCAGCTGTTCCGCCGTACCGGCCACGCGGAGTTCTTCACCAGGTCCCTGCGCACGGGCGTCGTGGTGGCGGCCATCGGGGTCCTGGTGGCCGTCGGCACCGGCTACGCGCAGTTCGGCGTCGTCCAGGACGGCAAGTTCCAGGGCAACACCGGCGCGGCGGTGGGGCTGGGCTTCATGACCCTGATCGGCGAGCTGCTGCAGCTGGTCGTGCCGTTCCTGCTGTTGCCCGTCATCTACTGGCTGCCGCGCTGGCGGTGGACCCACCCGATCCTGATGATCATGACGCCGCTGCCGTTCCTGGCGGCCGTCTTCGGCTGGATGGCCAGGGAGATCGGCCGCCAGCCCTGGATGATCTGGGAGCGCCTCAGCGTCGCCGACGCCCTGTCTCCTGGCCTGACCCCGGGCATGGTCACCGCGTCGCTGATCGGCTTCACCGCCGTCCTCGGCCTGCTCGCGGTCGTCGACTACGTCCTGATCGCCCGCGTCGTCCGGCGCGGGCCCAGCGACCTGGCGCTCGGCGCCTGGCCCGCCACCACCGCTGCCGCGCCCGTCCGCCTGGAGGTCTGACATGGACGTCGTCTGGCTCGTCGTCTTCGCCGCGCTGCTCGTGGGCTACTTCGCCCTGGAGGGCTTCGACCTCGGAGCGGGACTGCTGCTGGTGGGCCGCTCCCAGGAGCGCAGGGACCGCACGGTCGCCGCCATGGCGCCGTTCGTGCTGGCCAACGAGGTGTGGCTGGTGGCGGTCGCGGGTGTCCTGTTCGGCGCCTTCCCGCTGCTGGAAGGGGAGGTGATCTTCGCCCTCTACCCCTTCGTCGTGGCCATGCTGCTGGGCTGGGTCCTGCGCGACGCGGGTCTGTGGTTCCGCCGCAGGATCGAGGGCCGGGCATGGCGCGCCTGGTGGGACCTGATGATCTCGCTGGGCTCGCTGGTGCTGGCCGCCGGCTGGGGGATGGCCATCGGCCGGCTCGCGGGCCTGCCGTGGATCGCGGGGCTCGGCCTCGGGGCGCTCACCACCGCGCTGTTCGCCTTCCACGGCAGGACCTTCCTGGCGTGGCGGGAGTCCAGGGGGACGGGTCGCGGCCTGGCGCTGTCGGCGCTGGCCGCCGCCGCGCCCGTCGTCGTGCTCCTGACGGCCGCCGCCCCCCACCTGCTGGACAACGCGGCGCCCGCCGCGACACTGAATGTGCTCAGTCTCATGCTGGTCCCGTTCGCGCCGGTCATGGTCGGCGCGCAAGTATGGGTGTGGCGCACCTTCCGGCCAGTCAAGGGCGTCGACCGCATTCCGTCGTTCTTCTAGAGGACCCGTTGCACAAGGACCTACTGCGGCTCATGCGAGCCGAGCGCGCGGTGCGCACGCACCTGACCGTCACCATGGCCGCCGCCGTGCTCGCGGGTCTGCTCGTCCTGGTCCAGGCCGAACTGCTGGCCGGGGTGCTGTCCGGCAGGTTCGCCGCCGTGGCGTTGCTGGGGCTGGCGGCGGTGGTGGGGCTGCGCGGCCTGCTGGGCTGGACGCAGGGCATCTTCGCGGCGCGGACGGCCACGGGAGTGAAGTCCGCGCTGCGCCACCGGCTGCTGGCCAGGCTCCAGGAGCTCGGCCCCGCCCGCCTGACCGGCCACCGCTCGGGCGAGCTGGTCACGCTCACCGGGCGCGGACTCGACGCGCTCGACCCCTACCTGACCGGCTACCTGCCCGCCATGGCGGTCGCGGGCGTGGTGCCCGTCGCCGTCCTCATCAGGCTCTTCGCCGCCGACCTCGCCAGCGCGATCATCGTGCTGATCACGCTGCCGCTCATCCCGATCTTCGGAGCGCTGGTCGGCATGCACACCAAGGCCGTCACCGAGCGGCAGTGGCGGGCGCTGTCCAGGCTCGGCGGCCACTTCCTCGACGTGGTGCGCGGCCTGCCCACCCTGCGCGCCTTCGGCAGGGCCCGCCACCAGGCAGGCGTCATCCGGCAGGTGGCCGACGCGCACCGGTCGGCGACCATGCGGACGCTGCGGGTGGCCTTCCTGTCGTCGCTGGTGCTCGAGCTGTGCGCCTCGCTCTCGCTGGCGCTGGTCGCGGTGCCGATCGGGCTGCGCCTGCTCGGCGGCTCCCTCGACCTGACGACGGCGCTGCTGGTGCTGCTGCTGGCGCCGGAGGCGTACCTGCCGCTGCGGATGATGGGGACGCGCTTCCACGCCTCGATGGAGGGCGTCGCGGCGGCCGACGCCGCCTTCGCCGTCCTGGACGACAGCGCCGACCAGGCGGCACCCGCGTCGCCGGCGGCCTCCGCCGCCGCGCGGACCGGTGGCGAGCCTCCGGAGATCCGCCTGGAGAACGTCACCGTCCGCTATCCCGGCCGCGACGACCCCGCGCTGGAGGACGTCTCCCTCGTCATCACCCCCGGCGAGCGCGTGGCGCTGGTCGGCGAGAGCGGCGGCGGCAAGAGCACGCTGCTCCACCTCCTGCTCGGCTTCGTTCGCCCCACCGCGGGCCGCGTGCTCGTCGACGGGACCGACCTGCGCGATCTCGACCTGGCCGCGTGGCGCGACCGGCTGGCGTTCGTGCCCCAGCGGCCGCACCTGTTCGCCACCTCCGTCGCCGACAACATCCGCCTGGGCGCCCCCTCGGCCACCCCCGACCAGGTACGGCAGGCCGCCAGGGCCGCGCACGCCGACGAGTTCGTCAGCGCCCTGCCCGCCGGCTACGACACGCAGGTCGGTGAGCGCGGCGCGAACCTGTCCGCGGGCCAGCGGCAGCGGCTCGCCCTCGCCCGCGCGTTCTGCCGTCCGCAGACCGCGGTGCTGCTGCTCGACGAGCCCACCGCCCGGCTGGACGGGCGCAGCGAGGCCGCCGTGGTGGCCGCCACCGCCGAGCTGAGCGAGCAGCGCACCGCCGTGATCGTCGCCCACCGCCCTGCGATGATCGAGCTGGCCGACCGGGTGATCCGCATCCAGGAGGGCCGCGTCGTCTCCGACACCGCGGCCCCTCGGCCTCCCGCCGCCGTCGGTGCGCCCGCCCTCTCCTGTGCCCCGGCTCCCTCAGCCACGGCCGCCTCCGCCCACGGGGCGCGGGATCCCGGCGGGCGCCGTCCACCCGAGGGCGGCACGAGGGACGACAGGACGGCACAGGCGGGAGACGAGCGATGAGCACCACGCGGCAGCGGGACCCGCGGGTCGCCGCACCCGGCGAGGGCGGGCGGATGGGCCCCCGCCTGCTCTGGGCCGTGCTCGCCGGCGCGGCCGCCGAGCTGGCCGGCATCGGGCTGACCGCCTCGGCCGCCTGGATGATCACCAGGGCCGCCGAGCAGCCGCCGCTGGCCGCGCTGAGCGTGGCGATCGTGGCGGTAAGGGCCTTCGCCACCAGCAAGGGCGTCTTCCGCTACGCCGAGCGCCTCACCGGGCACGACGTCGCGCTGCGCGCCCAGGCCGCCACGCGCGAACGCCTCTACCAGTCGCTCATCCCGCCCAAGCGGCCGGCGCACGGCGGCGCCGACCTGCTCAGCCGGATGGTCGACGACACCGACGCCGTGCAGGACCTGCTGGTGCGCTGCCTGCTGCCCGCGACGGCCGCGCTCATCACCGCGCTGGCCGCCTTCGCCATCGCGCTCGCCGTCCACCCGGCCGCCGCGCTGGTGCTGCTGGCGGGGCTGGCGGTCGCCGGCGTGCTGCTTCCCGCGGCGACGGTCGCGGCCGCCCGCCGCTGGTCGGCGCGCATCGCCCCGGCGAGGGCCGCGCTCGCCGCCCGGGTGGCCGACCTGGTGCACGGCTCGGCCGACCTGGCCGCCTACGGCGCCGAGGACCGGGCCCTGGCCGACGCCGGGGCCGCCGACGCCGACCTGTCCACGCTCGAACGCCGCCAGGCCCGCGTCCACGCGGCGGCGCTGGCCGCCGGCGTGCTGGTGCAGGGGCTGACGGTGGCCGCCATCGTGCTGCTGGCCCAGAACACGGGGGCCGACACCGTCGCGACGGCCGTCCTGGCGCTGACGGCGCTGGTCTCCTTCGAACCGGTGCTGCCGCTGGCCGCCGCGGGGGAGAGGTACGCCGGGATCGCGGCCGCGCTGCGCCGGTTGAAGGAGGTCGAGGCGGTTCCGGCCGCCGTCACCGAGCCCGCGGCGCCCGCTCCCGTGCCGGACGGGCCGCTGACGGTCGAGATCGACGACCTGGTCGTCCGGCACACCCGCCTCGCGCCGCAGGTTGCAGGGGCGCCGGCGCACCCGGCCGATGCCGAGGCTCACGCGGCCGGGCGCGGCGCCGGCTCGGCGAACGGGGCGGCGGCGGTCGACGGGGTGAGCCTGACGCTGACGCCGGGCAGGCGGGTCGCCCTCGTCGGCCCCAGCGGCGCCGGCAAGAGCACCCTGCTCGCCGCGCTGATGCGCTTGGTCGAGCCCGAGTCGGGGACGATCAGGGTCAACGGCGTCGACATCACCGCCCTCGACTCCGACGACGTCAGGACGCTGATGACCGGGCTCACCCAGGACCCCTACATCTTCCAGACCACGCTGCGCGACAACCTCCGGCTGGCGGGGCCCGGCAGCAGCGAGGAGGAGCGGGAGCGGGCCGTCCGCAGGGCCCGGCTGGAGCGCTGGGTGGCGCGCGTCGGCTGGGACGCCGAGCTCGGCGAGGACGGCAGGACCGTCTCGGGCGGCCAGCTGCAGCGCCTGGCCCTGGCCAGGGCCCTGCTGTACGATCCGCCCGTGCTGCTCCTGGACGAGCCGGCCGAGGCGCTCGACGAGGTGACCGCCGACGAGCTGATGCGCGATCTGCTCGACGTGACGCACGGCCGTACGACGCTGCTGGTCACCCACCGGCTCAAGGGGCTGGAACAGGTGGACGAGATCGTGGTGCTGGAGCAGGGCAGGATCGTTCAGCGGGGTCACCACGACGACCTCGTCCGCGAACCGGGCTACTACCGGGACCTGTGGCAGTCGGAGGCGCTGATCTCGGGATGATCTCAACTCTGTGTTGAAATCCGGGCATTTCTTGCGCACGTGAGTTTCGTCCCGCGAATGTTCTCCCGAACGGATGCGAGGGGGAAGCCGGATGCGCGGCCGGACGGCATGGGTGCTCAAGCGTGCGGTCAGCGAGCCCCTGCTCCCGCTGACGGCGTTCGCGGCCATCCTGCTGGCCACGACGACGCTGGTGGCGCTGTCGATCTCCATCTCCGCCGTGGTCGACGTCGGCGTCCGATGGAGCGTGACAAGGGCCGAGCGGGCCGGCACCTCGGCGGAGGTCACCCAGTGGATCAGGCGCGCGAGCTTCCCCCAGTCCGACGCCGCCGTGCGCGCCCAGGCGGCGGAGTCCTTCCCCCGGTTCGCCCCGCACGTGGTCTCGTCCATCACCTCCGGCCCGTACGAGCGGGAGGACGGCGAGCGGCTGGCGTTCGGCACCCGCTCCGACCTCGAGAGCGTCGCCACGCTGGTGGACGGCGCGTGGGCCGCACCGGGTGAGCCGCTGCGGGCGACGCTCTCCCAGGAGACGGCACAGCGGCTGGGCGTCGAGGCGGGCCAGGAGCTGACGCTACGGCGCCGCGAGACGGACCCGCCGCTGAAGGTGTTGGTCACCGGCGTGTTCACCGTACGGGGCGAGCCGTATCCCCGCCTTGGCGAGGCCCTCATGGTCCCCCGGACGACGTTCCTGGACCGGTTCGCCGACCAGGTGCTCGGCTACTGGCACGTCACGCCCGACCTGACCGGGGTCTCCACCGCCGACCTGGGCCCGCTCGCGGCGGCGGCCGCGCGGCTGCCCGACCGGCTCAAGGCCAGGCCCGCGTGCGCCGACTGCACGGTGCGCGAGGAACTGTCGGGCTACCTCGCCCAGCTCGACCGCAGCGCCCTGGTCGGCCAGTCGACGATGCTGGTGCCGGTGCTGCAGTTGCTGATCCTGGCGGGGTACTCGCTGATGCTCACCGCCAGGATGCTGGCCGAGCGTCGCCGGATGGAGGTGGCGCTGCTGCGCGCCCGCGGCGCGGGCATGGGCGGGCTGATGGCGCTGAGCCTGACCGAGGCGCTGCTCATCGCGCTGCCGAGCGTGGTGATCGCCCCCTTCGCCGCGCCCCACGTGCTCAACGGCGTCAGCGGACTGCTGTGGGCCCAGGCGGGTGCCGTCCGGGTGCCGGCGGCTCCCGGACCCGGCACGTTCGCGATCGCGGCGGCCGCGGCGCTGGCCGGAGCGGCGCTGCTGGCGGCCGCGGCGGTGCGCAGCGCCCGCCGTACCTACGTCGAGGAGCAGGCGGCGCGCGGGCGCGGCGAGCGCAGGGGCGTGCTGGCCAGGGCGGGCGGCGACGTCGCCCTGCTCGTGGTGGCGGGCCTGGCCGTCTGGCAGCTGACCAGATACGGCTCGCCCGTCACCGCCACCGCTCAGGGCGCGCTCGGCATCGACCCGATGCTCGTCACCGGGCCCGCGCTGGCGCTGCTCAGCGGCGGCATGCTCGGCATGCGCCTGGTGCCGTGGACCTCCAGGCTCGTCGCGGCGTTCACCGCGCGGCGCGCCACGCTGGCCCCCGCCCTCGGAGCCTGGCAGGTCAGCCGCCGCCCCCTGCGCTACGCCGGCCCCGCCCTGCTGCTGACCATGGCCGTGGCCATCGGGGTGCTGTCGATCATCACCACGACCACGTGGGAGTCGTCGCAACGCGACCAGGCCGCCCACCGGGTGGGCGCCGACCTGCGGATCTCCCCGGCCGCAGGGCAGGGCGAGGTGGGCGGGCCCGGCACGGGCCGGCTGTACGCCGCGCTGCCCGGCGTGCGCGCCGTCAGCCCGGCCGTCCGCGACTCGGTGGCGATCGGTTCAGGCTCGGCCGAGCTGCTCGCGCTCGATGCCGACCGGCTCGACCGCGTCATGAACCTGCGCGCGGACCTGTCGGCCACCTCGCTGACCGACATCGCCAAGGCGCTCAAGGCCGGGCGGCCCGCGCTCGGTTCGGTGCCGATCCCCGGCACGCCGGCCGAGCTGTCCGTGCTCGTCCGCACCGAGGCGCCCGCCCCGCTGGAGGCCGAGATCCTGGTCAGTGACGCCGACGGCGTCCGCTGGCGGCTGGAGCTGGCCGACAGGGGAACGGGCGGCGAGCGGACGCTGGTGGCCGACCTGGCCGCCCTCGCGGGCCGCTCGGGCAGGATCGCCTACCCGCTGGCCCTGCGCGGATTCGCCTTCGGCCGGACGCCCGCCCC
The DNA here is from genome assembly GCF_040610675.1 of Nonomuraea sp. NPDC003804. NCBI lineage: Bacteria > Bacillati > Actinomycetota > Actinomycetes > Streptosporangiales > Streptosporangiaceae > Nonomuraea > Nonomuraea sp. NPDC003804. The sequence continues at coordinate 200,245 of NZ_JBEXMT010000016.1, read as the reverse complement.
CGTCGTGGTCGGCGCCCTCCGCGCGGGCCAGGCCGACGTCCGGCTGCCCGGCGACCTGGCCTGGTCCGGGTTCGAGCAGGTCGGCCGGGTCCAGGGCGGCGGCGTCGGCGAGGGGAGCGCCAAGCCGGTCCGCGCCGAGCAGGGGACGCTGTTCGGGCTCGACGCCGTGCCGGAACGCGGCAGGGCGGTGGTGCTGGCCGTACCGCGTGACCTGCCGCCGGAGCGGGTCTTCGGCGCCACCGTCGGCGGCAGGGCCACGCTGCCCCAGCCGCTGCCCGTCGTCGTCACCGACGAACTGGCGGCCGAGGAGAAGCTAGCGCCCGGCATGCGGCTGTTCCTGCCGTTCGACGCCACCACCTCGGGGCTCGTCGTGGTGGCCGTCGTCGACAGCCTGCCCGGCATGGCCGTCGGCCAGGCGGGCGTCCTCGTGGACCTGCCCACCCTCGCCGACAGGAACCTGCTCACCGTCACCGCCCCGCCCAGGGTCACCGAGTGGTGGGCGGCGACCCGCGACGGCGATCCCAGCGCCGCCGTCGCGGCGCTGGCCGCCCACCCCGGCTGGAGCTCCCACGTCGTCGACAGGCAGGCGGTCTTCGCCGAGCTGCGCGACGATCCGCTGGCGGGCGGCCTGCAGGGGGCCCTGCTGATCGGTTTCGGCGCCGCGGTGATCTTCGCGGGGCTCGGCTTCGCGGTCAGCGCGGCCGTCGCCGCCCGCGAACGCGCGGCCGAGCTCGGACTGCTGCACGCGCTCGGGGTCAGCTTCCGCCAGGTGCTCGGGCTGCTGGCCGTCGAGCAGACGTTCCTGATCGGGCTCGGCCTGGCGGGCGGCACCCTGCTGGCCGGCGGCACGGCGGCCGTCGTGGTGCCGCACCTGGTGCTGTCCGGGCAGGTCACGGCGGTGACCCCGCCGGTACGGCTGGACATCCCGTGGGCGGCCACCGCGCTCCTGCTCGCGATCATCGCGGCGGCGCTGTTCGCGATCGTGGCCGCGCTCGCCGGCTCGCTGCGCCGCCGTGGCCTGGTGCGGGCCCGGCACGTCGGGGAGGACGCATGACCGTCATCGGGCTGGCGGCGCGCCTGGCGCTGCTGCACCGGGGGATCGCCGCGCTGCTCGGCGCGCTGGTGCTCAGCATGACGCTGCTGGGCGGCGCGCTGCCCAGGGTGTTCGAGGCCTCCTACGAGCGCTCGCTGCACCAGGCCGTCGGCCAGACCAGACCCGAGCTGCTGGAGATCGGCGTCGACGCGCAGTCGGTCGCGCTCGGCGGACGGCCCGCCGACGCGGCGGCGCTGGCCGCGCGTACGGACGCCCTCCGCAAGGCCATGCCGCCCGCGCTCGCCTCGCTCGTCGGCGAGGTCACCTACGGCGTGAGCACCAACCGGCTCAGGCTCGCCGGCCACGCCGGGCACGAGCCACGCGCCGACAACTTCGTCGACCTGGCGTGGAACAGCGGCGCCGCCCAGCGGGTCCGCTACGTCAAGGGCGTCCCGCCGTCGAAGGTGGCCACCGGGCCCAACCCGCTGACCGCCGGCTCGACGCCCAACCCGCGCCAGGACCCGGCCGTGGCCGTCATGCTGGACCGGCCCCGGGTCACCACCGTCGAGGTCGGCCTGCCCAAGGACGTCACCGAACTGATGGGCCTCGACGTCGGCTCCCTGATCGTCTCGGCGGGAGAGGTCCTCATCGAGGTCACCGGGCTGTACGAGCCGATCGACCCGGCCGACCCGTTCTGGTCGGCGTTCCCCTCGATGGGCCGCGTCTACATCCCCAACCCCGGCGCGAACGCGGCCTCCTTCGTCGTCACGGGCCTGGCCGACCGGCAGGTGGTCGCGGTGCTCAGCCAGGTCAGGGAGCGGATGAACTATCGCTGGGCGTTCCCGGCGCGGCCGTCGGCCTTCACCATCGAGGGCGCTCCGCTGATCAGGCCCGGCCTCGACGCCTTCACGGCGGCCGCCCGCCGTATGTCGACGCCGGTCATGCCGTACCGGGTGAACAGCCGGCTGCCCCAGGTGACCGACGAGTTCCTCGGCAAGCTCGGCACCACCCAGACGCTCATGGGGCTGCAGCTCGTGGGGCTGTTCGCGGTCGCCTTCGGGGTGGTGGCGCTGGTGCTCGGCCTGCTGCTCGACCGCGTCGCCGCCAGTCTGGTGGCCGCCAGGGCCAGGGCCGCCTCGGCGGCCCAGTTCACGGCCATCGGCGCGACGGTGATCCTGCTGGCCGTCGTCCCCGGCGCGCTCCTCGGCTTCGGGCTGTCGCGGCTGGTGCCGGGCCTGGACAGCGCGATGTCCCTGCTGCCGGCGCCGCTGCTGGCGCTGGCCGCCGTCCTGTACGGCACCGGCCGCCTGCTGCCGGCCCACCGCGGCCCGCTCGCCGAGCACCGCGCCGACCTCGCCGCCAGGCCGTTCACGCCGCGCAGGCTCGTCGTCGACGCCCTCGTCGTCGTCCTGGCCGCGGCGGCCGGCTACCTGGCGATCAGCCGGGGCGTGACGGCCGCCCGGCCAGGAGCGGGCGGCGACCCGCTCCTGGTGGCCGCGCCCACCGCGGTCGCGGTCGCCTGCGCGCTCGTCCTGCTGTGGGGTTACCCGTTCCTGCTGCGTCTGCTGTCCATGGCCGCCGCCAGGAGCAGGCGCGCGGTGCTGTTCCTGGCGGTCGCCGCGGCCGCCAGGTCCAGGACCGCCGCCACGCTGCCCGCGCTGATCCTGGTGCCCGCGCTCACCATGTCGGTCTACGGCGCGCTCACCCTGGACGCGCTGGCCGCGGGGCAGAGCGCCGCGGCCTGGCAGCGGACCGGCGCCGACGCCAAGGTGTCGGTCGGCGACGGCACCATCACGCCCCGGCAGGTCGAGCAGGTGCGCAGGCTGCCGGGCGTGCGTGAGGTCATCCCCGTCGAGCTGCGCGCGGGGCGCCTGTCCGGCGGCACGCTCGCCTTCACCTACCTGCGCATGGACACCGCCGCCTACGCCCGGCGCCTCGGCGCGGCCCCGCCCGCCGTGTCGGCGCCCGTCGTCGCCGCCGACCGCGCCGCCGGCTCCAAGGCGGGCACCGGCGCGCCCGTCCTGGTCACCAGGGGCCTGGGCACGGCACGCGCCAGACCTGTCGTGCTGTCGGGCAACGACACCGCGCCCGTCGTCGTCGACCACGTCGGCTTCCTCGAGCGCTTCCCCGGCGTGGATCCCGCCGGTGAGCTGCTCGTGCTGCCCACCTCGGTGCTGCCGGAGGCGAAGGCGGCGCTGCGCCCCAACCAGCTGTTCGTCTTCGGCGAGGGGATCCGGGCCGCCGCGCTGGAGAAGGCGCTCGGCGCCTGGGCGGTGGCCGGCACCCGCGAGGCCGACCTGGCCGCGATCGTGTCGACCCCGCTCACCAGGACGATCACCCTGGCCTTCCGGCTGTCGGCCCTCGTGCTGGCCCTCTACTCGCTGCTGGCCGTCTGGGTCACCGTCGTGGCGGGCGGCGCCGAACGGCGGCGCGGCCTGTCCTACCTGTCCACGATGGGCATGTCCGCCGGGCAGGCGCGAGCGGTGACGCTCGGCGAGGTCGCACCCCTCGTGGTCACGGCCGCGCCGGCGGGGATCCTGCTCGGCACCGCCTTCCCTGCCCTGTTCGGCGCGGGCGTGGACCTGAGCGGATACGCCGGCGGCCTGCCCGTGGGGCACGCCGTCACCTGGACGACCCCGCTGCTGCTGGGCGCAGGGATCACCGCCGTCGCGCTGCTCGGGGCCGTCGCGCACGTCGCGGTGTCGGGCCGGCGCCGCGTCGGTGTGGCGCTGCGGGTGGGGGAATGAGCGTGTAATGCTTGAGGTTCTAACGGATGCAAGCATGACGACGATATGAGGAGCCACTTGTGGCGACCATCGAAGTAACCGACCAGAACTTCAACGACATCGCCGACAAGGGGATCGTGCTGCTCGACTTCTGGGCGGCATGGTGCGGGCCGTGCCGTACCTTCGGGCCGATCTTCGAGCAGGCTTCGGAGCGGCACGCCGACGTGACGTTCGGCAAGATCGACACCGAGGCGCAGCAGGGGCTGTCGGAGGGGTTCGAGATCACCTCCATCCCGACGATCATGGCGATCCGTGATGGCATCGTCGTCTTCGCCCAGCCGGGCGCCCTTCCCGCGCCGGCCCTCGAAGACCTCATCGGGCAGGTCAAGGCGCTTGACATGGACGCCATCAGGGCCGAGCTGGCGCAGGAGATGGGCGCCGCTCCCGAGCAGAACTGACGCCGGACGCCCCTGAGCCCCCTGCCCGAGCAGGGGGCTCACTCGTGTCAGCGCAGCACGCCGACGCCCGCGTACCCGACCGACCCGGCGCTGTCACCGACCAGCGGCGGGTGCTCGGGGCGCCAGTCGGTGGGGAAGACCAGGCCGGGCTCGACCAACTCGTAGCCGTCGAAGAACCGTCCGATCTGCTCCCTGGTACGCAGGTTGAGCGCGGCGGTGGCCCGCTTGTAGACCTCCAGCGCCTCGGGCGTGGTGTCCGGCTTGGCGTCGATGGCGTGGCTGATGACCAGGTGACTGCCCGGCACACTGGCCTCGCGCAGGGCGCCGACGAGAGGGTGGGCCTCGGCGTCCGGCAGGAAGTGCAGGACGGCGAGCATGAGGAAGGCCACCGGGCGGGTGAAGTCGATCAGGTCGCCGAGCTCGACGAGCAGCTTGTCCGGCTCCCGCACGTCCCCGTGGAGCATGGTCACGTTCGCGCCGTCGGCCAGCAGCGCCCTGCCGTGCGCGCACACGACGGGGTCGTAGTCGACGTAGACGACCGTCGCGCCGGGCGCGCTCTCGTGGGTGTTGCCCTGGGTGGGCAGGCCCGAGCCGAGGTCGACGATCTGGTCGACGCCCTGGGCGACCAGATGGCGGACGGCCCGGCCGAGGAAGGCGCGGTTCTCCCTGGCCGACTGCCTGGTGTCGGGGAACAGCTGAAGGATCTGGTCGGCGGCCGCCCGGTCGGCGGCGAAGTTGTTCTTGCCGCCGAGGTAGTAGTCGTACATCCGCGCGACGTTGGGGACGTTGGGGTCCACTCCCTCAGGCGCCGGCTGACCATCCACGATGTCTCCCGAGATATCCGATGATTTCCAGGCGATCATAGAAGACGATTCGGTTTCACGTCCGCCGTACCCGCCACTTGCCGGGCCGCCCCGGCGCTCCCGGCGAAGGGGGTCGGGAGAGCCGAGCGACACGAAGGTCCCAGAGGTCCACCGGACGGACCCGCGAGACGCCGAACGCCCGCCCCCGGAAGGAGGCGGGCGTCGCGCGTCGAGGCGGGTCAGACCGACCGGTACAGCTCCGCCACGCGGAAGGCCAGGTCCAGCGACTGGCTCCGGTTGAGGCGGGGGTCGCACGCCGTCTCGTACCGCAGGGCCAGATCGTCCTCGACGATCTCCTGCCCGCCGCCCACGCACTCGGTGACGTCGTCGCCGGTGAACTCGATGTGGATGCCGCCCGGGTGGGTGCCCAGCGCCCGGTGCACCTCGAAGAAGCCGGCCACCTCGTCCAGCACGTCGTCGAGCCGCCGCGTCTTGTGACCGCTCGGGGCCTCGAAGGTGTTGCCGTGCATCGGGTCGCAGAGCCACGCCACCTGCGCGCCCGACGCGTTCACCTTCTCCACCAGCAGCGGCAGGTGCTCACGGATCTTGGAGGCGCCCATCCGGGTGATGAACGTCAGCCGGCCCGCCTCGTTCTTCGGGTTGAGCTTGTCGATGAGGGCGAGCGCCTCCTCGGGCGTCGTCGTCGGCCCCAGCTTCACCCCGATGGGGTTGCGGATGCGGGAGAAGAACTCCACGTGCGCCCCGTCGAGCTGGCGGGTGCGCTCGCCGATCCAGACCATGTGCGCCGACACGTCGTACGGCAGGCCGGTGCGCGAGTCGACCCGGGTGAGCGCCCTGTCGTAGTCGAGGATGAGCGCCTCGTGCGAGGAGTAGAACTCCACCGTGTGGAACTCCTCGGGGTCGGCCCCGCAGGCCCGCATGAACGCCAGCGCCTGGTCGATCTCGCGGGCCAGCTGCTCGTAGCGGCGTCCCGCGGGCGACTCGGCCACGAAGTCCTGGTTCCAGGCGTGGACCTGGCGCAGGTCGGCGTAACCGCCCTTGGTGAAGGCGCGGGCCAGGTTGAGCGTGACGGCGGAGGAGTGGTAGGCGCGCAGCAGCCGCCACGGGTCGGGCTCGCGCGACTCGGCGGTGAACTCGAACCCGTTGACCATGTCGCCGCGGTAGGCGGGCAGCTCCACGCCGTCGCGGGTCTCGGTGCCCTTGGAACGGGGCTTGGCGAACTGCCCGGCCAGGCGGCCGATCTTGACCACGGGGACCTTGGCGGCGTAGGTGAGCACGATCGCCATCTGGAGCAGCGTCTTGAGCTTGTTGCGCACGTTGTCGGCGGTCGCCCCGGCGAAGGTCTCGGCGCAGTCGCCGCCCTGCAGGACGAACGCCTCGCCCCTGGCGACGGCCGCCAGCTGGGCCTTCAGCTGGTCGCACTCGCCGGCGAAGACGAGCGGAGGCAGTCCGCCGAGCTCGGCGACCACCTTCTCGAGCTCGCTGCGGTCGGGCCAGTCGGGCTGCTGGGCCGCGGTCAGAGTGCGCCAGGCGTCAAGGTTGCTCACGGCATATGAGGGTATTCCACCTGCCCCCCGCACGCCGAGCTCGGCGTCCACGTTGTGAGAACGCGGCGACGCCGGTTCCCCGTGGCCGACGCCGCGAACGCCCGCCGGCAGGGACCTGCGCGCGTGCGGCGTGTCATGTCACCTGGAGGCCACATGTTCGGGACGGACGCCGTTACCGATGAAGGTCCTGGTCAACCTGTTGATCACCGGGATCCGCGCCAGCTCGGGCACCCGGGTCAGCCGCAGCGATCCCTCCAGCGCGGGCGCGATGAGCCGCTTCTGCGCCACCCGCTGGGCGAACTGCGTCACCACGGTCGGGAACATGCGGCGTCGCTGCACCGCGGCCACCGCGGACGGGCCGTGTTTCAGGACGAGGTTGGCCGTGGCGACCGCGTCCTGCACCGCCAGGTTGATCCCCACGCCGAACACCGGCGACATCGCGTGCGCCGCGTCGCCGATGCACAGGAAGCCCGGCCGGTACCACCGGCGCAGCCGGTTCAGCGCGACGGTGAGCACGCTGACGTCGTCGAAGCTTCCCAGCAGCGTGACCCGCTCGGCCAGGAACGGCAGCAGCCGGCCGACGTGGTGGCGCAGCTCCTCGATGCCCGCGGCGCGCAGCCGCTCGGCCCCTCCCTTGGGGATGACGTAGCCGAGCTGCCAGTAGGTCTCCCTGTTGATCGCGACCAGGAGCCGGCCCGTCGAGACGCGCAGGAACGTCTCGCCCGGGTCGCCGTCCTCGCGCGGCATCCTGAACCAGACGACGTCCATGGGCGCGCCCATCTCCACCGGCGCCAGCCCGGCCGCCACACGCAGGGTCGAGCCGCGCCCGTCGGCGGCCACCGTCAGGTCGGCGCGCAGCTCGTGCTCGCCGTCCTTGTCGTGGTAGCGCAGGCCGCGGACCGTGCCGCCGTCGCGGATCAGGCCGTTCGCCTCGGCGTTCATGAGCAGCCGGAACGAGGGGTACTTCGCGGCCTCGGCGGTGAGGAGGTTGAGGAAGTCCCACTGCGGGACGAAGGCGATGTAGTCGTAGCCCCCGCGCAGCCCGCGCAGGTCGGCCAGCCGGCTGGCTCCCGTGTCGGTCACCAGCGTCAGCCCGTACGCCTTGCGGTGCGGTATCCGGTGGAAGGCCTCGGCCAGGCCGATCTCGTCCAGCACCCGCAGCGTCGACGGGTGGATGGTGTCCCCCCGGAAGTCGCGCAGGAAGTCGGCGTGTTTCTCCAGCAGCGTCACCTCGACGCCGGCTCGGGCGAGCAGCAGGGCGAGCATCGCGCCCGCGGGGCCGCCGCCTGCTATCACACAGCGCATGAATTCAGCATGCGTTGAAATCTGTCCGGGCGCAAGAGCGGCCGGTCAGGGGAAGTCGGGCGGCGTGCCGTACCGGGTGGTCCACGCCCGGTACGGCACGCTGCGCGCGGCCACGGCGCGATGCGCCGCCACGGCCGCGGCCAGCACGCTCGCCGACTGCGCGGCGACGGGACCCGCGCTGCGCCACAGCAGCACGTGCCGCATCCACAGCGGGTTGCCCCTCAGCGGCAGCACGGTCACCGCGGGCCCGGCGTCGTAGAGCGCCTGGCAGGCCGAGACCGCGTGTCCCGCGCCGACCAGCTCCCGCCGCACCCCCGCCTCGACCATCTGGTAGCGCGCCCGCGGCGAGAACCCCGCCGTCGTGCACGCCTCCAGCAGGTGCTCGGGCCAGCCCATCCCGTCCGAGGGCGGCAGCACCCACTGCTCGCCCGCCAGCTCCGCCAGGTCCACCTCGGTACGGCCGGCCAGCGGATGGCCCGACGACAGCGCGACGAAGACCGGTTCGACCGCGACCACGCCGAGCCCCAGCGAGGCGTGCGCCCGCAGCGTGTGCCCCGGGTAGTCGGCCACGAGCGCCACGTCCAGCCGGTCGTTGGCCACCATGTCCACCAGCACCCTGACGAAGTGCTCGGTCTGCAGCGTGATGCGCGAGTCCGGCAGCGTCCTCGACAGGCTCTCCAGCAGGGTGACGACGATCGGGTTCTCGAAGCTGCCGACGCGCACCACCGGATGCGCGGGCGGGCGCGCCTGCAGCAGGTCGTCCATGCCGGCGATGACGGAGCGCGCCCTGGCCAGCACGAACTCCCCGAAGGCGGTCAGCGAGACGCCGGTGTGGTCGCGTTCGAAGACCGGGCCGCCGAGCGCCTGCTCGATGCGGCGCAGCTGGGCGGTCAGCGCCGGCTGCGAGACCCCGAGCGACGCCGCGGCCCTGGTGACGCTGCCCTGGTCGGCGATGGCCCGCAGCACCCTCAGATGCCTCAGCTCCAACTGCATTTCCGGACCATAACACTGGAGTTATCCAGATATGGGATGTCCCGGTGACCCCGGTGTGGGCTGATATTTCGGGGCATGCGGATATTCGTTGCAGCGGTGCTGGCTCTCGTGTGGCTGGTCCCGCTTCCTGCCCTTGCCGAGCCAGGCAGCGCCACGGTCACGCCGGTCCAGGTGACGGGCCCGCCCGCCAAGCGGTTCAACCTGATCATCATGGGTGACGGCTACACCGCGAGCGAGCAGGCGGCCTTCAGGACCGACGTCGACCGGCACCTCAACGTGATGTGGTCCATCGAACCGTTCAAGTCCTACCGGACCTACATCAACGTCTACCGCGTGGACATCGTCTCGGGCGACTCGGGCGTCAGCTGCGACCCCGACCTGTCCTCCCCGAGGAAGAACACGCCGCTGAGCATGGGCTTCTGGGGCGGCTGCAACCCCGCGAGCGTGCAACGCCTCATCACGATGAACAACGCCGCCGCCACCCGCTACGCCGACCTGGTCACCGGCACCACCTCCGCCAACCGGCAGATCATGGCGCTGGCCAACAGCGGCACCTACGGCGGCGCGGGCGGCGCCTACGCCACCGCCTCCGGCAGCAACGCGATGTCCGCGCTGATCAGCCCGCACGAGCTGGGCCACTCGCTGGGCGGCCTGCAGGACGAGTACGACTACTACCAGCGCGGCGTCCCCGGCGGCGCCTACACCGGCGGCGAGCCGGGCAGCGCCCACCACACCCTGCTCACCGAGCAGCAGATGAAGGACCAGCGGCGCAAGTGGTGGCGCTGGCTGGGCGACGACAGCGAGTCCGGCGGCCCGATCGGCCGCTACGAGGGCGGCCTGTACGCGACCACGGGCGTGTGGCGGCCCAGCAGGCACTCCATGATGAAGACCCTCGGCTACTACTTCGACCAGGTCAGCCGCGAGGTCATGGTCCGGCGCATCACCGCCAAGACCGACCTCGTCCAGGACTCCACCCCCACGGCCGCCCCCGTCGGCGCCGACCGGGTGCTGTGGGTCGAGCCGATGCACCCCGTCAGCCACGGCCTGGTCACCACGTGGAACGTCGACGGCAAGGACCTGCCGGGCGACGTCGACAGCCTCGACCTGCGCACGCTCGGCCTCACCGCCGGCACGCACACCGTGAAGGCCACCGTCACCGACCCGACTGACTTCGTCAGGGACCCGGCGATCCGCGCCGCCATGACCGGCACCCGCACCTGGACGGTCGACACCGCGATCACCACCCCGCCCGACGGCGTCACGCCCGCCATCGTCTCCTCCACCCCCACCGACCGGCCCGTCGGCGGCGGCGACGTCGTCCGCGTCGAGACCACCCATCCCGCGACCGCCGTCCCGGCCGTGACCTGGGCACTGGACGGCAGGCAGGTCGCCACCGGCACGGAGGTGGCGCTCAAGGGCCTGACCACGGGCACCCACACGCTCACCGCCACCCTCGGCGGCCAGACCCTCACCTGGAAGGTCGACGCCGTCGCCCCCACCACCGGCTACGAGCTGTCGCAGCCGCTGCTGAAGCCGGACAAGGACACCTACATCTTCAATGGACCCTTCTCCATGAAGCTGACCGGCGCCGACGACAACGGCGGCCACATCGTCTCGGAGTCGCGCGTGGACCGCGACGGCTGGTTCAACTACTTCGGCTGGCCGACCTCCTCCGAGCTGCCGTGGACCTTCACCGAGACCGGCACCACCATCGACCATCTCGTGTACGGCAAGCTGCCCCGCGGCCGCCACACGATCGAGTACCGCTCGATCGACGCCGCCGGCAACCACGGCCGGGAGCGCGCGTTCACCGTGACCACGATCGCCCCGCCGCCCGCCTGCACGACCACCGTCACCGGCACCCACAGGGGACCGCTGACCGTGCGCGAGGGCGTGACCTGCCTCACCGGCGCCGACGTCACCGGCCCGGTGACCGTACGGCAGGGCGCCTCGCTGGTGATGAGGGGCGGCACGGTCGACGGCGCCCTCACCGCCTCGAACGCCGCCGAGGTCCACGTCCTGGACGGCGAGGTCGACGGCGCGCTCACCGTCACGGGCGGCGCGCTCACCGTCGTGGGCGCCACCGTCCGCGGCGCCGCCGTCCTGAACGGCACCACCGGCGCGATCATGGCGGGCACCACGGTCAGAGGTGTGCTGACCTGCGCGGCGGCCGGGCCCGACGACCTCGGCGCGCCCAACACCGTCACCGGCGCCTCCACCTGCCGGTTCGCCGAGCAGGCGGCCAGGGCGAAGGCGCTGACCGCCGGGACCGGCCAGGGCTACGAGGCGGTGGCCAACTCCGCCGAGCCCGAGCGCGGCGAGGAGGGCCACCGGCACTAGAGCCGGTCGAGGACCCTGATCAGCGAGGCCGTCGCCAAATCGCGCAAGTGAGCGTAGTCGGCCTCCGGGTACTGCCGGGGGCCGTTCTCCACCAGCAGGATCAGGTAGAGGTAGGCGCGATAGAGGTCGAGCCGCCGGTGCGCCCCCGCCGACAGCTCCAGCGGGCGCACCGCGCGGTAGCCGGCCAGCAGTGGATCGTCCTCGTCGATCTCGCCGAAGAGCGTCGGCGTGATGAGCTCGGCCAGCGGGTCGCCCCAGAAGGCGCGCTCGTGGTCGATGATCGCCTGGATGCGCGGCCGCCCGGACAGGTCGAGGAAGACGTTGCCGGTCCACACGTCGAAGTGCACCAGGTGCGGCGTGGCCACCTCGTCGAGCACGTCCGACGCGCCCTCCAGCAGCGCCCGCAGCTCGGCGACCGGACGGGGGAGCGGGGTGGCCGGATAGCGCAGCGCGTCGTCCAGCAGCGCCCCGGCCATCCGCAGGTACGCCTCGCGCCATGTCGAGCCGGTCAGCCCGCTGTGCGGGTAGCCGAACACCTCGCCCGTGACGGAGTTGAGCCGCGCCAGGTGACCGCCCAGCTCGTGACGGAGCGCGGCGGTGGCCTGCCCGTCGAGGGCGACCTGGTTCCACGGCGTGCCGTCGAGCGCGGACAGCACCAGGTAGTCGCCGCCGAGCACCGGATCGTCGAAACCCGCCTGCAGCAGCGCCGCCACCGGCACGCCCGCCGACGCCGCCAGCGGGTAGGCGGCCGCCTCCATGCGCAGCAGGTCGCGCTCGTAGGTGAGCTGCTCCAGCTCGGGCGACGGCGACAGCTTCAGCACGACGTGGCGGCCGTCGTCGAGCCGCAGCCGCCACACCGCGTTGGCGAAGCCGTCGGCCAGCTCCACCGCCTCGCTCACGTGCGCGCCGACCGCCCGGTGGGCGAGCAGGGACAGCTCCCGCGCGGTCAACCTGCGCTTGGTCCTGCTCTCCATCAGAGGACCCCGATCGTCCACGCGGCCTCGTGCCGGCCGCCCGGCTCCAGCACGACGAGGTCGCTGCCGGAGCCGAACGCGTCGGGCGGGCAGGTCATCGGCTCGACCGCCACGCCGACGTAGTCGAGGTGCCTGCCGGTGCAGACCTGCACCCACGGCAGCACCGCCGGGTCCCAGCTCACCCTGATGTCATCGACCAGGACCTCACCTGCCGACAGCCCGGTGAAGGTGTGGTCGACGCGGGTGCCGCCGAGGTCGCGAGCCTGCCTGAAGTCGTACGGCGTGCCGGCCACGTCCTCCAGCGAGCGGGGGAGCAGCCGCTCGTCGGCCAGCAGCACCTTCGCGGCGGGCACCCGCAGCCGCTCGCCGAGCAGCCACGGGTGCGGGCCGCAGCCGTAGGGCGCGGCGCGCTCACCGGTGTTCTCGCAGGTCACCGTCGTCGTCAGGCCGTCGTCGCCGAGCGCGTGGACGACCTCGAAGGACAGGGTGAAGGGATAGCCGGGCGAGGGCTCGAGCGTGTACGCCAGCCGCACCGACGACGACCCCTGCTCCGTCACCCGCCACTCGGCCGCGTGGACCAGGCCGTGCAGCGCGTGGCCGCGCTCGGGTTCGTTCACCGGAAGCTCGTAGCGGGTGCCCGCGAACGTGTAGGTGGCGCCGCCCACCCTGTTGGGCCACGGCGCCAGCAGCGTGCCCGCGTAGTAGGGGACGGGCCCGCCTTCGGGCCAGCTGGTGAGCAACTCGCGCGCGCCGAGACGCAGGCCGCGAACGGCGGCGCCGAGGGTGCTGATCTCGGCGGTGTAGCCGGCACCGGACAATATGGGCACGGGGGATCCTTTCGACCGGCAAAGGATACAGAGGAGCGGTCCGGCGCTCAGGCGCTGCCGCGCAGCACCAGATGGGTGTCGAGGATGAGCACGGGCCGGCGCAGTTCCTCGCCGTTGATCCTGGCCACCAGCAGGTGCGCCATCTGCCGGCCCATCAGCTCCGTCGGCTGGTGGACGGTGGTCAACGGCGGGTCGGTGTGCAGCGCCACCTTGGAGTCCTCGAACCCGACCACGGCCACGTCGCCGGGGATCGAGCGGCCCGCGGCCTTCAGCGCCCGCATCGCGCCCGTCGCCATCAGGTCGGAGGCGGCGAACACCGCGTCGAGCCCGGGATGGGCGGCCAGCAGCTCGCGCATCGCCTGCTCGCCGCTCTCCTCGGAGAAGTCGCCGAAGGCGACCAGCTCGCCCATGCCCGAGGCCAGCAGGGCGTCGCGGTAGCCGGCGAGCCGGTCGACGCCCACGCCCATGTCCTGCGGGCCCGCGATCGTGGCGACCCTGGACCGGCCGGCGGCCAGCAGGTGCTTGACCGCCTGCCGCGCCCCCGCCCTGTTGTCGACGTCGACGTAGCTGAAGGCGTCCAGCCCGACCGGCCGCCCGCCGAGGACGGTCGGCACTCCCATCGCCTCCAGCCTGCCCGGCAGCGGGTCCTCGCCGTGCAGCGACAGCAGCAGCACGCCGTCGACGTGCTGCCCCGTCAGGTAGTGCTCCAGACGCTCGTGCTCCTCCGGCGACTGCGCCATCGCCAGGATGAGCTGCAGCCCCGTCTCGGCCAGCGCCGAGCCGATGCCGCGGATGATGCCCGCGAAGTACGGCTCGTCGAAGATCCGCTGCTCGGACTCCGACACCACCAGCGCCACCGTGTCGGTGCGCCGCGTGACCAGCGCCCTGGCCGCCCTGTTGGGCACGTAACCGAGCTCCTCGATGGCCTTCAGCACCGCGTCCCTGGCCTTCGTGCTCACCTTCGGTGAACCGTTGACGACGCGGGACACGGTGCCCCTGCCGACCCCGGCGCGCGCGGCGACCGCTTCGAGCGTCGGTCGGTTCATGGCCATTCAGCTATTGTGCCGGATGGTCTCGGCGTACCACAGCGCGCTGTCCTTGGGGGTTCTGCGCTGGGTGGCGAAGTCGACGTGCAGCAGCCCGAAGCGCTTGCCGTACCCCCAGGCCCACTCGAAGTTGTCCATCAGCGACCAGGCGAAGTAGCCCTCCAGCGGCACCCCCTCGTCGATCGCCGCCCTGCAGGCGCGCAGGTGGGCCTCGAGGAAGGCGACCCGGTCGCCGTCGCGGACCCGGCCGCCCGACAGCACGTCGTCGAAGGCCGCGCCGTTCTCCGAGACGACCAGCGGCAGGCGGGGGTAGTCGGCCGCCACCCGCGCCAGGACCTCCCTCAGGCCGCCGTCGTCGATCTCCCAGCCCATCGCCGTGACGGGGCGGCCCCCGCTGACGAACGAGACGTGCTCGCTCCCCACCCAGGGGGAGGCCGTCCCGGTCGGCGCCGCCGCGGCCGAGGCGGGACCACCGGGGGCGCCGGAGACGGTGAAGCGGCTGTAGTAGTTGACCAGCAGCATGTCGATCGGGGCGGCGACGGTCCGCGCGTCGCCGTCCTGCACGAAGGCCATGTCGGTGACGGGCTCCAGGTCCGCCAGCACGTCGGCCGGGTAGCCGCCCTTCAGCAGCGCGTCGAGGAAGAACCTGTTCTGCAGCCCGTCGACGCGGCGCGCCGCGTCGAGGTCGGCCGCGCTGTCGGTGGCGGGCGAGACCGCGTACAGGTTCACGCACCCGCCCACCCTGTTGCCCGCGGTCCTGAGCAGCCGCGCCGCCAGGCCGTGCGCCAGGTTCAGGTGGTGCGCGGCCCGGACCGCGCTGACCGGCTCACGCCGTCCGGGCGCGTGCTCGCCCGAGGCGTACCCGAGGAAGGCCGCGCACCACGGCTCGTTGACCGTCGCCCAGTGGCGCACACGGTCGCCCAGCGCCTCGTGGACGGCCGCGGCGTACTCGGCGAAACGGTAGGCGGTGTCCCGCTGCGGCCAGCCGCCCCTGTCCTCCAGCGGCTGCGGCAGGTCCCAGTGGTAGAGCGTCACCCACGGGTCGATGCCGTGGCCGAGCAACTCGTCCACCAGGCGCCGGTAGAAGTCGAGCCCCCGCTGGTTGATCGGGCCCGTCCCGTCGGGCCGCACCCGCGGCCACGAGACCGAGAAGCGGTAGGCGCGCAGCCCCAGCTCCGCCATCAGCGCCACGTCGCCGCGGTAGCGGTGGTAGTGGTCGACGGCCACGTCGGCGTCGTCGCCGCCGAGCACCCGGCCGGGCTTCCTGGTGAACACGTCCCAGATGGACTGGCCGCGCCCGTCCTCGCCGACCGCCCCCTCGATCTGGTACGCCGAGGTCGCCGCGCCCCACGCGAAGCCGGTGGGGAACAGCAGCCGGTCGTCGAGCCGGTCCTGTCGGGTTGTCACGCCTTGACCGCACCTTCCATGATGCCGCCGACGATCTGCCGGCCGAACGCGATGAACACGATGATGAGCGGAATGACGGACAGCGCGGTACCCGCGAAGATCAGCACATAGTTCGTCGAGAACCGCTCGTTGAGCGCCTGGATGGCGATCTGCACGGTCGGGTTGTCCGGCGTCAGCACGATCATCGGCCACATGTAGTCGTTCCACAGCAGCATGAAGGTGTTGATGCCGAGCACGGCCATGCCCGGCCGTACGGCGGGCAGCACGACGTTCCACCAGATCCGCATCGTCGAGGCGCCGTCCACCCTGGCCGCCTCGACCAGCTCGTGGGGCACCGCCTGCTCGGTGTACTGCGTCATCAGGAACACGCCGAAGCCGTTGAGCAGGTACGGCAGGATCACCGCCGTCAGCGTGCCCGTCCACTCCAGCTCCACCATGAGCCGGTAGAGCGGCACGACGCCCATCTGCTGCAGCGGCACCATCATCGTCAGCAGGATCGTCAGCAGCAGCAGCCGCCTGCCGCGGAAACGCAGCCGCGAGAACGAGAAGCCGGCCAGCGTCGAGATCAGCACCACCGACACCGTCACGACCGAGGCCACGACGAAGGAGTTGGCCAACCCCGTCAGGAAGTGGGCGTCCTCGTTGGCCAGCACCGCCGCGATGTTCTCGCCCAGGTTGCCGCCTGGCAGGAACGGCGGCGGGACGTCCACGGCGTCGTCGTTGGTCCGCGAGGCGATGACGAGCATCCAGTAGAGCGGGAAGGCCGACAGCGTGATCGCCACGGCCAGCATGACCCTGGTCATGACGGTGGCCTTCCACATCGTCGCCGAGCCGGTCATCCGGTCCCTCCGATCCGGCGGACGAACAGGAAGTTGACCAGGGCGCCGAGCAGGATGAGCAGGAACAGCAGCCAGGCCGCCGCGGCGGCGTAGCCGTAGTCGAACTCCCTGAAGCCCTGCTTGACGATGAACATCGCCACCGTCTGGAACTGCCCCTGCGAGCCGCCGTCCACGTTTCCGTTGTAGAAGGTGGTGGGCTCGGCGAACAGGGTGAGACCGCCGATCGTCGAGTTCAGCACGACGAAGATCAGCGTCGGGCGCAGCATC
Organism: Nonomuraea sp. NPDC003804; assembly: GCF_040610675.1. Lineage (NCBI taxonomy): Bacteria > Bacillati > Actinomycetota > Actinomycetes > Streptosporangiales > Streptosporangiaceae > Nonomuraea > Nonomuraea sp. NPDC003804. The sequence continues at coordinate 183,659 of NZ_JBEXMT010000016.1, read as the reverse complement.
GGCAGCGTGATCTGCCAGAACTGCCTGCGTCGCGAGGCCCCGTCGATCGCCGCCGCCTCGTACAGATCGCGCGGGATGGTCTGCATGCCGGCCAGGAAGATGATCGCGTTGTAGCCGGTCCAGCGCCAGTCGACCATGGTGGCGATCGCCAGCCAGGACGGCAGCCGCTCGGCGCGCCAGTTGACCGGCTCGACGCCGAACCAGCTCAGCGCCCAGTTCACCAGGCCCCAGTCCCTGGCGTACAGCTGGGTGAACACCACGGCGACCGCCACCACCGAGGTGACCAGCGGCAGCAGCACGCTCATCCTGATCGCCAGCCGCAGCCGCAGCCGCTTGTTGAGCGCGTTGGCCAGCAGCAGCGCGAGCAGCAGCTGCGGGATCGTGGCCAGCAGGAAGATCCCGACGGTGTTGCCGACCGCGTTCCAGAAGTCCTCGTCGGCCAGCAGCTGGGCGTAGTTGCCCAGGCCCGCCCACGCGGTGGTGCCCGCCAGGTCGTAGTCGTAGAGCGAGTACCACAGCGTGAACGCCAGCGGGAACAGTCCGAAGACCGCGAAGAGCACGAAGTAGGGGGAGATCAGGACGTACGGCATGGCCCTGATGTCCAGGACCGAGCGCCACCGCCGGCCGCCCCGCGGCGGCGGTGGCGCGGCGACCACCAGGGGCGCCTTTTCCAGGTGAAGGCTCATGGAGACCTCTCGCGTCGGGGACGGGCGGCCGGCCCGCCGGCGACATCGCGCGGCGGCGGGCCGGCGCTGTGGGGGGTGCTGGGGGCTCAGCCCGCGGCCTTCACCGCGTCGTCCACGAGCTGCTGCCAGGCCTTGTCCCGGGCGACCGAGCCGTCGTCCATGCCCTGCACCACCGACTCGATGGCGTTCTTCACCTGCGTGTGCTTCACCCCGAGGAACACCGGCTGCAGCGAGGCCGCCGACTTGGCGAAGATGTCGCCGATCGGGGCGTCGCTGAAGAAGGCGTTCCTGGCGCCGGTCACCGCCGGGTCCTGCTGGGCCTTGGTGTTGCTCGGCATGTTGCCGAAGTCGGCGAAGACGCTCGCCTGCACCTTGGCGCTGGTCAGGTAGTCGGCGACCCGCGCCGCCTCCTTCGGATGCGCCGACTGCTTCGGTACGGCCAGCCACGAGCCGCCCCAGTTGCCGCCACCGCCCGGCACGGCCGCGACGTCCCACTGGCCCTTGGCCTGCTCGCCGGCGTTGCCGCTGACGACGCCCAGCATCCACGACGGGCAGCCGACGGTGGCGAAGGCGTTCTTCTTGGTGCCGGTCGCCCACTCCTCGGTGAAGTTGCGCAGCTTGGCGGTCAGGCCGAGGGCGGTCATCTTCTGGGCGAACTCGAAGGCGGTCTTCACCGCGGGGTTCTTGTCGACGACGAGCGCGTTGGAGGTGTCGAAGTAGGAGACGTTGCCGTTCTTGGCCGCCTCCTGGACCAGCACCACGTTGTAGAGGGTGTTGGTGCCGTCGGTGAACCTGGCGTCCTTCACCTTGGCCTGGAACCGCTGGCCGACCTTGAGGAAGTCGTCCCACGTCGGCCACAGGGCGCTCACCTTGTCGCGCTCGGTGGGCAGGCCCGCCTTCTCGAACAGCGTCCTGTTGTAGCAGATGCTCATGCCGCCGATGTCGGTGCCGAGAGCGAACACCTTGCCGTCGGCGGTGACACCGTTCTGCCACTTCCACGCCGGGTAGTCGGCCTGGCGGCCCGACAGGCCCTGCTCGCCCAGGTCGGCCCACCACTCGGGGTGCGCCTTGGCCAGGCCCATGCCGCCCTCGTCGATGCCGACGACGTCGCCCGCGCCCTTGCCTGCCTGCAGCCACTGGATCATCTGCGGCCAGTAGACCTGCTCGAACTGGTCGGTGAGGACCTCCAGCTTGATCTGGACGTCCTTGTGCTCGGCGTTCCACGCGGCGACGGCGTTCTTGTAGCCGAAGTTCTCGCCGCCGCCGAACACCTGGACCCTGACGGTGACGGGAGCGGCCGCTCCTGAGGCGGCGGGGGCGCCGGAGGCCGGGGTGTCGGTCGCGCCCGAGCCGCAGGCGGCGAGCGCCAGGGCGGTCGCGGTCAGGGCGGCGGCCAGGCTGGCGCGGCGCTGGATGGTCATCATTCTGGACCCCTTCTCGGGTGGTCGCGGCCTCGTCCCCGACCGGTGGAACCGCGACGGGCATCTGTGGGAGCGCTCCCACGAAGGGTGGCCGAGCGGGGCTGGAACGTCAATACGGCGAAACAGAACCGTTACCGGCATGGGGATGTGGCCTGGTGAAACCGGATGATCGGCTATGAAAGGTCCATAGAGATCTTTGGGAGCGCTCCCATCGCACCGAGCATAAATTTCCAGTTTGTGGAAAATTCTAGAGGGTGTATGTTCGATCCATGGAGGAGTCGCGTCGCGACCGCAAGAAGCGGCTGACCAGGCAGCGGATCGTCACCGCGGCCATGAGACTGTTCGCCGAGCAGGGGTACGAGCAGACCACGGTGGCGCAGATCGCCCTGGCGGCGGATGTCGACCCCAAGACGTTCTTCAACTACTTCCGCAGCAAGGACGAGGTGGTCTTCGCCGACACGGAGCACATCGCCGACCTGCTGCTCGGGGTGCTCGCGGAACGGCGCCCGCAGGAGGGGCCCGGCGAACTGCTGGCCAGGATGGTCCAGGAGTACGCCGCCCTCCGCCGGCCCGTCGTGCCGCACAAGGAACCGGAGGAGCTGTCGGCGGCCTCCCGCCTGCTGATGACGACGCCGGCGCTGCAGGCCAAGGGGCTGTACCTGATGGTGGATCTGCAGCGGCGCATCGCCGGCGAGCTGTTGAAGGCGTTTCCCGGCCGGTTGGATCCGATCACCGCTGCGGCGATGACCGGATCCCTGATCGGCGCCATCCAGCAGGCGAGTCTGGCGAGCGTCGAGCTCGGCCGGTCGCAGGGCGAGCTGTGGGAGGCCGCGCGGCACGGCCTCGACATCGCCATGCGCGGCCTGCTGTCGGTACGGCCGGACCCCGGCGGCGCGTGACGCGCGCGGCCACACGCGCTCATGACGAGCGCGTCCGGCGACGCCCGCTGTCAGGTGCGTCTGTGGCAAGCGCGTTGTCACGAGCGTGCTCGCGGGCGCGTCCGGCGAGCGCGTTGTCACGAGCGTGCTCGCGGGCGCGTTCGGCGAGCCCGCTGTTACGAGCGTGTTCTCACGAGCGCGTTCGGCGACCCATCGATCGAGTCATCGACGGGGGCGCGACCCAGCCCTGAGGCTGGCCGGCGTCCGCCCATCGGAGGAAGGAACAGCCCGGCATGACGGAAAACCAGCGGCACTTCACCCGCGACGCACGCCGTGCCCTGCGGGAAGGCCCAGCGGCCATCGCCCGGCGGCAACGCGCCCGGTTGGCCGAGATCGTGACCTACGCTCGCGCTCACTCACCCTACTTCCGCGAGGTGTACCGGGACCTGCCGGAGGAGGTGGACGACCCGGCGTTGCTCCCGGTCACCGACAAGAAGACGCTGATGGACCGCTTCGACGACTGGGTCACCGACCGCACGGTGACCCTAGAGAAGGCCCAGGCGTTCGTGGCCGACCCCACGCTCGTGGGCGAGCGGTTCGAGGGGCGCTATCTCGTGGCCACCACGTCCGGCACCAGCGGCCTGCGCGGCATCTTCCTCCAGGACGAGCGGAGCCTGGCCGTGGGCAACGCCGTCGGACAGCGCGCCCGCACCGGGCTGGGAATCGGCGACGTCATCCGCCTCCTGCGCGGCGCCGGCCGTACCGCGATCGTCTCCGCGCCCGGCGGGCACTTCGCCACCGTCGCCGGAGCGGCACGGTTCCGCCGGGACCACCCACGGCTCAGCTGGCTGGTGCGGGAGTTCTCGATCCACCAGCCGCTGCCTGAACTGGCCGCGCAGCTCAACCGGTACAACCCGAGCTCCCTCACCGGCTTCTCGAGCATGCTCGGACTGCTGGCCGGAGAACAGGAAGCCGGCCGCCTGCGCATCCACCCAGGGATGGTCATCGCCGGCGGTGAGGCGCTGACGGCGGAGAACCGCGCCCGCATCGCCGGCGCCTTCCACGCCCAGGTCCGCTCCGCCTACGCCGCCACCGAGTGCGGCTTCCTCGCGTACGGCTGCGCGCACAACTGGCTGCACGTCAACAGCGACTGGGCCCTGCTGGAGCCGGTCGACGCCGACCTTCGGCCCGTCCCGCCAGGTCAGCCGTCGCAGACCGTCCTGCTGAGCAACCTCGCCAATCAGGTCCAGCCCATCCTGCGCTACAACCTGGGCGACAACGTCCTGGTGCGTCCCGACGCCTGCCCGTGCGGCAGCCCGCTACCCGCCGTCCAGGTGCGGGGCCGCGCGGCTGAGATGCTCGCCTTCCCCACCGAACGGGGCGAGCCCGTCGGCATCTCTCCCATGGCCTTCGGCACCCTGCTGGACCGGGTTCCCGGCATCCAGCAGTTCCAGCTCGTCCAGACCGCGCCCACCGCGCTGCGTGTGCGCCTGAGATCCGCGGACGGCGCCGACCCGGAGCGTGTGTGGCGGACGGTGCACGACGAGATCACTCAGCTGCTGACCGCGCACAAGGCCGGCCACGTCACGCTCGAACGCTCTGAGGAGCCGCCCGAGCGGTCGCCCGGCGGCAAGTTCCGCAGGGTCATCCCGCTGACCACGCCGTGACCCCGCGACCTGGCCCCGCCACGAGATGACGGCATCACGGTGAGCTCCCCTCCGCCGCGGTGCGCTGCTGCTCGGCCCGTACGGTGACCTGGGCGTCGTGCCCTAGGACGACTGTCTCACGACAGCGGACGGCGAGCCTGGGCCGTCCACCCGCCTGGCCGGGCGGTACGAGAGGACGAAGGCCGCGGCGGCGGTGAGCTGGACGGCGGCGCCCACCAGGAGCGCGGCCGTGGGGGAGTGGCCGGCCAGCGGTCCCGCCGCCGCCGAACCGAGCGCGAACGAGGTGATCTTCAGGCTGGCCCCGGTGGTGAACACCTGGGTGCGCAGGCGGGACGGTGCCTCGCGGTGCCGTACCGCGAAGAGGGCGGTGAGTTGCGGCCCCTCGCCCACCCCCACGAGCGCCACGGCCAGCACCGCCCACGCGAACGTCCCCGCGAAGGCGGCCAGCGCCAGGCCCGCTCCGATGACCAGGGCGCTCACCGGTACGACGATGTCGGGACGGGTGGCGGGGAACCTGGCGAGCACCGCGTTCGCCACCAGGGCGGCGGCGGCCAGCACGGACAGCAGCAGCGCGCCGTACCCGGGATCGCCGAGCAGGTTCGCGCCGAGCAGCGGGGCGGAGACCACCAGCATCGCGAGACCCGCGTAGGAGATCATCGAGGCCAGGGTGGCGCGCCGGAGGCTTCCGTTCCGCGCGAGAGCGGCGAACCCGTCGATCAGCTCGCGGCGCATACCGGGCTGCGGCTCCCCCGCCGCCGGGGCGGGGTGGGAGGCGGCCTGCGACGGGTGCGATTCGGGTGGGTCCGTGGCGGCTGGTGCCGGTGCGGGTGCGGTGCCGGCCTTCGGTGCCGGTACGGCGGGGGCGGGTGCCGGCCTCCGGTGAGGGCGAGGCCGTGGGTGCCGGTACGGCGGCTGCGGGCCGGGCGGGCAGGAACCAGGCGGCGGGCAGGGCGGCGGCGATCAGCGCGGCCGAGGCGACGACGGCGGACCAGGCACCCCCGGCGGCGGCGACCAGCCCCGCGAGGGCCGGGCCCGCCAGCCCGGCGAGGTTGTAGGCGATGGAGTCGAGGGCGTTGGCGCGCGGCAGCCGGTCGGGCGGGACCAGGAGGGGAAGCTGCGCGGTCCATCCGCCGGACAGGGCCGGGCCGAGCAGCCCTGCCAGCACGGCCACCCCGATCACCACCGGATCGGGCGTCCTGCCGACCAGCGCGAGGATGATGACCAGACCTGCCGCGTACCCGGCCAGAAGGGCGGCGAGGAGCCGTCCCGGCCTGCGGGTTCGGTCGAGCGCGGCGCCGAGCACCGGGCCGCCCCCGGCGGCGGCGACCGTCAGCCCCGCCAGCAGCCATGACGCCAACGAAGGAGAGCCTGTGGCCGCCAGCCCCAGCAGCAGGAGCGCGGGCGCGGACATCTCGTCACCGGTCCGGGCGGCCACCACGGCGGCCAGGTAACGTCTCATCGCTCGCGAACGCTACAAGAGCCGCTCTACCCCGCGTAGCCGTTGCGCTGGTTGGCTCGTACGGCGCCCTGGTAGGCGTCGATCAGGCCCCACACCCACAGGCCGAAGGAGACCGGCAGGATCAGCAGGCCGACGACGACGAACGCCAGGATGAACCCGAGGAACATCGTCATGTACGACCCGAGGAGAATGCCGACCCCCTTGCCGGTGTCGCCGTTGACGATCGACCCCACCCCCGGCAGGAGGAACGACAGCAGCAGCGAGATCGCCGGCTCCTTGCGCGGCGGCCGGGGGACGGGCGGGCCCTGCCTGTACGGCACGGCGGGGTGGCCGAAAGGTCCCGGGATCTGCTGGCCGTACGGGATCGGCGCGGTCGACGGCACGTCGTAGGAGCCTGACGGGTACCGCGGGCTGTACGAAGTCGGCGCGGTCGACGGCACGTCGTAGGAGCCTGACGAATACTGCGGGCCGTACGGGTCGGACGAGCCGTACGAATAATATGGCTGCTGGTCGGACAAAACGCCCCCAGGGACGAGACGGGTTCGTCCCACAACCCTATGCCGGGCACCGTCGGCGCAGCAGGAATCCTGGCTACCCTGACCGTGTGCAGGGACTGTTGCTGCGCCTGTCCGCGCTCGACACGGGCGCCGAGAGCGCGGTGCGGGTGATCGCGTACTTCGACTCGCTGGTGCGTGACCACGTCGGGGTGGCGACCCTGCTGCAGGCGACGGCGACGCTGGCGCAGTGCCCGGTGGGGCTGTTCGACGCCTCGACCGGACGGCGATGGCGCGCCATTCCCGGGCGGCGGGCCACCGCCGAGCGCGAGTCCGCCGCCCAGGGGCCCGCCGCCGCGCGCGGATCCGCCCACGCGCAGGTCTCCAGCCCTTCGCCAGGGGCCGTCGACATCCAGGGTGCCGGTCCTTCGAAGGGGCTCGTCGAGGTCCGGGATGCCGGCCATTCGCGAGGACCCGTCGACGTCCAGGCGGCCGGTCCTTCGAAAGGGCTCGTCGAGGTCGAGGGTGCCGGTCCTTCGAAAGGGCTCGTCGAGGTCGAGGGTGCCGGGCACTCGAGAGGAGCCGTCGACGTCCCCCCGAAGGGGCTCGTCGAGGTCGAAGGGGCCGGACGCTCGCCAGGACCCGTTGACGCGCCGGAGTCCGGTTCCTCACCAGGGACCGGCAGCGGTCGGGGACCGGACCTCGCGCCCACGTTCCGCGGCGGGCCCGAACCCGGAAGGCAGACCGGCGCCGGGCCGCTCACCAGGGAGCTCGGCGCGGGGCTCGGCACGGTCTGGATGGAACGTGAAGGCGACCCGCACGGCCTCGACGAGATCGTGCTCGAGAGGTTGGCCGTCGCGGCCGAGGTGACGCTCGAACGCGCTGCCCCGGCGGCCGATCCCGCCCTGGTCGAGCTGGCCCTGTCGGCCGACACCGGCGAACCTGAAAACGCCAGGGCCCTGCGCCTGCTCGGCTTCGACGCGGGCGTTCCGCTGCAGGTGCTCGCCGCGCCCGCCGCCTGCCGGTCCGCGCTCATGGCGGGTCTGCGCGCGGACGGCCTGCACGCCAGGAGCGCCGCGGTCGGCGAGCTGGCCGTGGTGATCGTGACGGCCGAGGTCGCCGACCTGCCGCCGGCCGTACGGGCCGGGGTGGGACCGCCGGTGAGCCCGGCCAAACTCGTCGAGTCGTGGGAGGCGGCCCGCCTGGCGCTGCGCTTCACCGGCGACGGGGCACGGGACCGGGTGGTGCGCTGGGCCGATCTGGGCGCGCTCGCGCTGCTGGCCGCTCACGTGCCCGACGCGGCCGTCGCCGCGCTGCCCGACGTGCGGGCGGTGCGCTCGCTGCCGCCCGAGGTGGCCGCCGCGGTGCGGGCGCTGTGCGAGGAGGGCTCGGTACGGCGGGCCGCCGCGGCCGCGCACCTCCACCACAGTTCGATGGCCGCCCGTATCGCCAGGGCGGAGGTGGCGCTGGGCTTCCCGCTGGCCGCGCCGGCGGGCCGGCTGCGAGCTCACCTCGCACTGTCACTGGCCCGCCTGGTCACCTGACCTCGCTGTCAGGGCAGGAGGGCCCGTCGCAGGGCGCTGATGCGCGCCGCCCCCGCCTGGCGGCTCACCTCCACGTCCGGGATGATCATGTCGAAGCCGTGGAAGGTCCCCGCGTAGAGGTGGAACTCGGTGGACACCCCCGCCTGCGCGAGCCGCTGCGCGTAGGTGAGGCACTCGTCGCGGAACACCTCCAGAGCGCCCACGTCGATGAACGCGGGCGGCAGCCCCGTCAGGTCGTCCGCCCTGGCCGGAGCCGCGTACGGCGAGACGTCGGCGGTGCCCCTGCGGTCGCCGAGCAGCGCGCTCCAGCCGAAGACATTGGCCGCGCGGTTCCAGACCACCGCCTCCTCGAACTCCAGCGTGGACGGCGTGGCGTCGCGGTCGTCGAGCATCGGGCAGATCAGCAGCTGGTAGGCGACGGCGGGACCACCCCTGTCCCTGGCCAGCAGCACCGTGCCCGCCGCGAGCCCGCCACCGGCGCTCGCCCCGCCCACCGCCAGGCGTGCGGGGTCGACGCCCAGCTCGGCGGCGTTCTTCGCGGTCCACAGCAGGCCCGCGTAGCAGTCTTCGACCGGCGCGGGGTCGGGGTGCTCGGGCGCCAGGCGGTAGTCGACGGCGACGACCACGCACCCGACCTCCTTGACGAACCGCGCGGCCAACGCGTCGTCGCCGTCGGCCGAGCCGACCACCATGCCGCCGCCGTGCACCCAGTAGAGGCACGGCAGCGGGCCGGGCGCGGGCCGCGCGGGACGGCTGATGCGCAGCCGTACGTCGGGAGCGCCCTCCGGGCCCTGCACCCACCGCTCCTCGACCGAGACGAGCGGGTCCTCGACCACGGTCGCCGCGCGCATGGCGGCCGCCTGCGCCCGCAGCGCGGGCAGGTCGTCGAACGTCAGCGTCGAGATGTCGGGGAAGGACATGTCGAGCAGGTCGAGCGCGGCGGCGAGTTCGCGTGCGAGGTGCGGGTGGTGGGGCATCATGCGGAACCTTCCGGTCGACGGGCGTGCATCTCGATGGTGCGTGGCGGTGCGCGCCCCGCACAACCGCAAGGCGGCGGGCATGCGCGCCGATCCCACCGCCGGATGGCGGTCCCCGGCGGCACCGGCGAGCGGCCCGCATCGGGCGGTGTTCAGGCGCCGGTGACCGGCCCGCGGTGGGCGGTGTTCAGGCGCCGGTGACCGGCCCGCGGTGAGCTGTCATCTGGCGCCGGCGGCCGGCGGGCAGTGCGTGCTCAGGAGGAGCTGGTGATGATCGCGCAGCGTGCGCCGAACGGGTCGTCGACGGCCGCGAAACGGCCCACTCCCTCCACCGACTCCGCCGGCATGACGACGGTGGCGCCGAGCTCCTGCGCGCGGGCGAGCGTGGCGTCGCAGTCGGCGACCTCGAAGTAGGGCAGCCAGTGCGGCGCGTCACCCTCCCCGAGCGGCGCGAGGCCGCCGAAACTCGCGTCGTCGCCCTCGGCGGTCGAGATCACGATGTAGTCCACGGGGCCCATCGGCACCGTCTCGACCCTCCATCCGAAGACGGCCTGGTAGAACGGCTGGACGGCGGCGGGATCGGACACGTGGAGCTCGGCCCAGGCCAGCGAGCCCTGTTCGGTGACGAGGTCGAGGCCCTTGGTGTCGCCGCCCTGCCAGACGGCGAAGCGGGCGCCGGCCGGATCGGTGAAGTGCGCCATGCGCCCCGCGGTGAAGACGTCGAACGGCTCGGCGCGGACACGGCCGCCGTGCTGCACGACCAGCTTGGCCGTCGCGTCGGCGTCGGGGGTGGCGAAGTAGGTGGTCCACGCCGCGGTGGCCCCCTCTTCCATGAGCGGCCCGAGAGCCGCGACGGTCCTGCCGTCCTGCTGGAAGAAGCCGTAACCGCCGGCGTCGGGCCCCGCCGACTGGAAGGCCCAGCCGAAGACGCCACGGTAGAAGGCGGCGGCCGCCTCGACGTCGGGAACGCCGAGGTCGATCCAGTCGGGCGCGCCTGGAAGGAACTGGGTGGTCAGCATGCAGCCAGCTTGACACCCGCCACCGGCGAAAACCGGGAACGCCGACGGGCGCAGCGGGTCGCGCGTGCGGGGGCGCGTTTTCCCTCCGAAACCGGGTAGCTGATCGCCGTCATGTCCCAGCGAGCGGGGAGGCCGACGATGCCGCTCATCGACACCGAATGCGTTCGGAAGCTGCTGGAGTCAGGCGACCCCGACGCGACCCTGGTGTACGTGCGGGGCGACTGCGTGGTGATGCCGGGTGACCAGATCGACGAGGCGCACCGCGGCCTGGTCATCGCCAGGCGTGCCGACCTGAGGGAGTTCGTCGCCGGCGAGCACGCCACCGAGCAGCAGCTGGAGACGCTCGCGCACCGGCTCGACAACGTGGTCCGCGACCTGGGCTCGTAGGGGCGGGGTCACCACTCGTTCTCGTACCAGCGGCGCAGCCGGTCGAGGACCGCCCGCAGCGCGTCCGGGTCGGCCGCGGGTCCGCCGGACCGGGCGTCGCCGGCGATCGAGGCGGCCAGCCGTACGGCGTCGCTGACGTGGGCCTCGGCCACGTCGACGGTCGTGATGCGCCGCCAGAGCGGCCAGTCGAGGTCCACGGCCGCGCCGAGCTCGTGGAGCACCCCCACGTCGCCGGTCTCGAACGCCGCGCGCCAGTGGTCGCCCGCCTGTGCCGCCAGCACGGCCATGATCTCGTCGTCGGTCGGCCCGGCGCCGGCCGCCGCCTGCTCGAAGGCGGCGTAGGCGTCGGGCCCGAACAGCACGAACCGCACGTCCTCCACGTCGGTGTGCGCGGCGGTGACGGCGCACACGGCGATGCGGGCGGCGTCGTCGAGCGGCCAGCCGTAGATGCCGGCGGAGACGGCGGGGAAGGCCACGCTGGCCGCGCCCAGCGAGTCGGCGACCTTCAGCGACTCGCGGTAACAGGAGGCCAGCAGCGCGGCGCGGTCCTGCTCGGCGGAGTGGACGGGGCCGACCGTGTGGATCACCCAGCGGGCCGGGAGCCGGCCCGCCGTGGTGGCGGCGGCCTGGCCGGTCGGCAGGCCGCGGCCGTACCGAGAGGCGCGCAGTTTCCGGCACTCCTCCAGGATCGCCGGACCGCCGCGCCGGTGGATGGCGCCGTCCACCCCGCCGCCGCCCATGAGAGAGGAGTTGGCGGCGTTGACGACGGCGTCGACCTGCTGCTCGGTGATGTCGCCCTGAACCAGCGTGAGCCTCATGTGAAGGTCCTACCCCCGGATGCGCGGCTGTCAGAGCCCGTACTCCTCCAGCAGCCGCAGCCACACCTCGCTGACCGTCGGAAACGCCGGTACGGCGTGCCACAGCGTCTCGAGCGGCACCTCGGCCGTGACCGCGACCGTGGCGGCGTGCAGCATCTCGGCCACGGCGGGCCCCACGAACGTGACGCCCAGCAGCACCCTGCGCCGCTCGTCGACGACCGCCTTGACCCGCCCGGTGTATCCCTCGCCGAGCAGCGACGCGCCCGCGACGCTGCCCATGTCGTACTCGACCACGCGCACGTCGAAGCCCTCGTCGCGGGCCGCCCGCTCGGTACGGCCGACCGAGCAGACCTGCGGGTGGGTGAACACCACCTGGGGGGCGCCCCGGCCGTCGGCGCTGTCGCGCAGCGAGGGGGCGTCGTCGGACCTGCCGTCGGCGCGGGCGGCGATGACGTCGCCGCACACCCTGGCCTGGTACTTGGCCATGTGGGTGAGCAGGTTGCGGCCGTTGACGTCGCCCACCGCGTACAGCCAGTCCGATCCGGGTACCCGCATGCTGTCGTCCACCTCGACGGGGCCGTTCAGATCGAGCCCGATCCCGTCGGTGGCGGGCCGGCGGCCGGTGGCCACCAGCAGTTCGTCGGCCACCACGCTGTCGCCGCCCTCCAGGTGGACGGTGACGGGGCCGCCGTCGCCGTCCCGCTCGACGCGGGTCACCTTGGCGCCGAGCCGTACGTCGATCCCCGCCTCGCGCATCGCGTCGACCAGCATCCGCCCGGCGTACGGCTCCATCCGCCCGAGCAGGCCGCCGCCGCGCACCAGCACCGTCGTCTCGGCGGCGCCCAGGGAGTGCAGCGCCTGCGCCATCTCGCAGGCCACCACCCCGCCGCCGAGGACGATCAGGCGACCGGGCACGTCGCGGACCGTGGTGGCGTCCCTGCTGAACCACGGCCTGGCCTCGGCCAGCCCCGGCACCGGCGGGACGACGGGGACGCTGCCGGTGGCCAGCACCACCGCGTGCCGGGCGCGGAGGGTGGTGACCGTGCCGTCCTTGCCCGTCACCTCCACCAGACGCTCGCCCGCCAGGCGCCCCCTGCCGCGCAGGAGCGTCGCGGGCAGCGAGGTGACCCACTCCGCCTGGCCGCTGTCGTCGAGGTTGCCGACCGCCTTGTCCCTGGAGTTGAGCACTGCCGCCACGTCGATGGGCCCGTCCAGCGTCAGGCCGGGGACCATGGCCACCTCGGCCGCCAGCTCCATCGGCCGCAGCAGCGCCTTGCTGGGAACGCACGCGTAGAAGGAGCACTCGCCTCCGGTGAGGTGATCCTCGACCACGGCGCAGGACAGGCCGCCGCGCACCACCCGCCCTGCCACGTTCTCTCCTGCGGGACCCGCGCCGATCACGACCACGTCCACGTCGGTGCTCTGCATCGTCATGTTCCGACGGTACGGCCTGCGGGACGGAAGACCGTCACCAGGTCAGGCGAACCGCCTCGGGGGAGCGGTGGCAGGTAGGCCGGCCCCACGCCGCCGGCGGGCCTCGGCGCAGACGGGGCACGGGTCGCGGGAGAAGGTCTCCGCGGTCACCCGCTCGTCGTCGCGGGCGCACGATCTCCGGACAAGATCGGACCGTGTGGGTCATGGCCGGAGAAACACGAAGCCCCAGGCCCGAGGGCCTGGGGCAGTGGTGGACGATACTGGGATTGAACCAGTGACCTCTTCCGTGTCAGGGAAGCGCTCTCCCGCTGAGCTAATCGTCCGAGGTGGAGACGGGATTTGAACCCGTGTGGACGGCTTTGCAGGCCGCTGCCTCGCCTCTCGGCCACTCCACCGAGGGAGGCCTTCAGCTATGGCCTCTCCGAGCGGAAGACGGGATTCGAACCCGCGACCCTCACCTTGGCAAGGTGATGCTCTACCACTGAGCCACTTCCGCGTTGCCGCTCGTTCGCGGCGACAAGGAAACTCTAGCGGAGTTTCCGAGCACATGCGTCATCCATCGCTCCTGCGTAGCTGCCTGGCGACACTCCGCTCCGTCGACGGCAGGCTCAGGAAGATCTCCAGGATCCTGGTCAGCCGGTGGACCTCGATGCGATGGAAGGCGGGACCCTCCGAACGCGCCAGCATCAGCACAAGCGCCAGCGGGGGCAGCGGAGCGGCGATGACGTGCAGACCAGACTCCAGGCTGGCGGCCAGCGGCCGTGGCGGGGTGAGGTCGAGCATGGGCACCTCCCGCGGGGCGCGCCAGCTGGAGTAGACGGGGATGCGCGGATCGCCGTCGCTGGCCGCCGCCGCCCAGTCGGCGCTGAACAGCACCGGCATCGAGTCGATCAGCGTGGACAGCCCCCTGTCGCCCGCGGTGGCGATGTACTTGAGGATCTCCAGCTCGGGATAGGTGCCGGGGGCCTCGCGCGTGGTCCAGAAGCCTTCCACCGTGACGCCCGGCACCCCGGCCAGGCTCTTGGCCAGGGCCTCCTTCGAGACGCCGTCGGGACAGAAGATCGTGAGGTCGTCGAGCGCCCTGCCCGCGCCCCGCTCAAGTACGGTGACCTGGGTGATGTCGGCTCCCGCCGTACCGAGGACGTGGGTGATCCGGCCAAGGGCGCCGGGCCGGTCGGGCAACGCGACGCGCAGTCGCAGAAGCATCCATGGCCTCCCGAGGTCGCAGATCGATCCCAGGTCACACCCTATCCGCGAATAACGCTCACGGCCGCTGGTGCGCTAGAACTTAACGAACCGCAAGCCGAAGCAGTCACAGGAAGCGAGGGCGGCGTTCCGCCATGAAGATCGGGCCCCTCGAGGTGTGGCCACCGGTGGTGCTCGCGCCCATGGCGGGCATCACCAACGCGCCCTTCAGGGTGCTCTGCCGCGAGCAGGGCGCCGGGTTGTTCGTGTGCGAGATGATCACCACCAGGGCCCTGGTCGAGCGCAACGCCAAGACCCTGCGGATGATCAGGTTCGCCGACACGGAGCGGCCCAGGAGCATCCAGCTCTACGGCGTCGACCCCGAGATCGTCGGCAGGGCGGCCAAGATGATCGCCGAGGAGGACCTGGCCGACCACATCGACCTCAACTTCGGCTGTCCCGTGCCCAAGGTCACCCGCAGGGGCGGCGGGTCGGCACTGCCGTACAAGAGGAACCTGCTGCGGCGGATCCTGCGCGCCGCGGTGAGCAACGCCGGCGCCCTCCCCGTGACGATGAAGATGCGCAAAGGCATCGACGACGACCACCTCACCTACCTCGACGCCGGCCGGATCGCGGTCGAGGAGGGCGTGGCCGCCATCGCCCTGCACGGCCGTACGGCCAGGCAGCACTACGGCGGCGTCGCCGACTGGAGCGCGATCAGGCGGCTGAAGGAGGCCGTCACCGAGATCCCCGTCCTCGGCAACGGCGACATCTGGAGCGCCGACGACGCCCTGCGCATGGTGGCCGAGACCGGCTGCGACGGCGTGGTCGTGGGGCGCGGCTGCCTCGGGCGGCCCTGGCTGTTCAAGGACCTGGACAACGCCTTCAACGGCGGCGCGGAGCGGGCCAGGCCGACCCTCGGCGAGGTCGCCGACACCATGGCCAGGCACGCCGAGGGGCTCACCGCGTGCTTCGACATCGAGCGCTACGCCGTCGCCGACTTCCGCAAGCACGTCGGCTGGTACCTCAAGGGCTTCTCCGTCGGCGCCGACCTGCGGCGCGAGCTGGCCACCGCCGAGTCGCTCGACGGGCTCAGGGCGGGCCTGGCCAAGCTCGACCGCGACCAGCCGTGGCCGCCCAACACCGACACCCCGCGCGGCAAGTCGGGCGAGCGCGACCGGGTGCACCTGCCCGACGGCTGGCTCGACGACCCCTACGACAGCGTCGTCCCCGAAGAGGCGGAGTCGGACGTCTCGGGTGGCTGACCGGCTCTTGACCGGCACCACATGATCTCTTGACTATCTGTCGGTGCACCTGGGTAACGTGCCCAGCGTGAGCGCCTCTTCCACCGAGGACCTGATCGCCGCCTACGACGCCGAGCGGCCCGTCCGCAGGCTCAGCGGGCGCCCCGCGGCCCTGGTGACGATCGTCTCGCTCGGGCTGGCGCTCTACGTGCTGTGGTGGACCTTCTTCCCCGGCGCGCTCCAGCCGTACCGGATCGGGTTCCTGGCGGTCGTGCTGCCGCTGGTGTTCATCTGCTACGGCCGCGACAAGGAACGCCCCTCGCTCCTCGACTGGACCCTGGCGGGCCTGTCGCTGGTGGCCTGCCTCTACCCGCTGGTGACCTTCGACGAGTTCATCAGGCGCGCCTTCGACCCGGCCACGCTCGACGTCGTCACGGGCCTGGCGATCACCACGCTGGTGCTCGAGGCGGCGCGCAGGACCGTCGGCTGGATCCTGCCGGCCGTCTGCCTGGTCTTCATCGCCTACGCCTACTGGGGCGGCTGGATCCCGATCGGCTGGGCGATCGGCCATCGCGGCTACGACGTCGACCGCATCGTCGTCGCCTTCACGATGGGCACCGAGGGCATCTACGGCGTCCCGCTCGACGTGGCGGCCACCTACATCATCCTGTTCACGATCTACGGCGCGGTCCTCGACCACTCCGGCGCCGGCAAGTTCTTCGTCGACGTCTCGCTGGCCGCCTTCCGCCGGTCACGCTCGGCGCCCGGCCGTACGGTGGCCATGGCGGGCTTCCTGCTCGGCACGGTCAGCGGCTCGGGCGTGGCCACCACCGTCAGCGTCGGCAGCGTGGCCTGGCCGGTCCTCAGGCGCGCCGGGTATCCGCGAGAGCAGGCCGGCGGCGTGCTGGCCGCCTCCGGCATCGGCGCGATCCTGTCGCCGCCCACGCTGGGCGCCGCGGCGTTCATCATCGCCGAGTACCTCAGGGTCAGCTACCTGCAGGTGCTGCTCTACGCCACCATCCCGACGGTGCTCTACTACCTGGGCATCTTCCTGGCGATCGAGATGGACGCCAGGAGGTACGGCACGCACGCGGTCGCCGTCGACGCCCCCGGGGCGGGACACCTGATCAAGCGGTACGGCTACCACTTCAGCTCGCTCTTCGTGA
Source organism: Nonomuraea sp. NPDC003804 (assembly GCF_040610675.1). Lineage (NCBI taxonomy): Bacteria > Bacillati > Actinomycetota > Actinomycetes > Streptosporangiales > Streptosporangiaceae > Nonomuraea > Nonomuraea sp. NPDC003804. Next base: position 167,280 of record NZ_JBEXMT010000016.1, on the reverse strand, counting down.
TCATCATCCTGATGGCGGCCGGCCAGTCGCCCTTCCGCGCGGTCGTCTACGCGACGCTGCTGGCCTTCGCGCTGTCGTTCCTCGACCCCGAGCACCGGCTCACGCCGCGCAGGGCCGCCGAGGCGCTGGCCGCGGGCGTCAAGGGCGTGCTGCCGGTGGCGGCCACCTGCGCCGCGGCCGGCACGATCGTCGCGGTCGTCACGCTGACCGGGCTCGGGCTGAAGGTCAGCTCGCTCATCGTCGGGCTGTCGGGCGGCAACCTGGTCGCCACCGCCGTGCTGTGCGCGGTGGCGGTGCTGCTGCTCGGCCTGGCCGTGCCCGTGACGGCGTCGTTCGTGATCGCCGCCGTCATCATCGGGCCCGCGCTGACCAAGCTCGGGGTGAGCTTCCCCGAGGCGTACATGTTCATCTTCTACTACGCGGTGCTGTCGGAGGTGAGCCCGCCGACCGCGTTGTCGGCCTTCGCCGCCTCCGCCCTGACCGGCGGCAACGCCTACCACACCATGCTCGCCACGTGGAAGTACTCCCTGCCGGCCTTCCTCGTGCCGTTCGCGTTCGTGCTGACCCCGGCGGGAGGCGCCCTGCTGGGGCAGGGGACCCCCTGGCAGATCGCCTGGACGTTCACCGCGTCGGCGCTGGCGGTCGTGGCGCTCGCGGTGGCCACGGGCGGGCCGGCGGGTCCCGCCGAGCGGGTCCTGTGCGGGGCGGCGGCGCTGCTGCTCCTGGTGCTGTCCCCGGTGCCGATCGCGATCGGCTCAGGTCTTGCTCTGCTGGCGCTCGCCGTACACCTAGTGAGGAGACGCACATGAGGTTGTTGTCCGCGGCGTTCATGGCGGCCTGCATGGCCGGGGTGGTGGCCCTGGCCGGCTGCGGAGGCGACAGGAGCGCCGAACGAGCAGAACAGCCGACGGGAGGCGGCGGGAAACGGCTGTCGATCGCGACCGGCAACACCACCGGCGTCTACTACATCATGGGGGGCGGCCTGGCCGACCTCATCACCAAGAACCTGCCCGGCTACGAGGCCACGGCCGAGGCGACCGGCGCGTCGGTGGAGAACATCCAGCGCGTGGCCAGGGGCGACTCCGACCTCGGCTTCACCCTCGCCGACTCCGCGGCCGACGCGGTGCAGGGCAAGGGCGCCTTCTCCGCGCCCCAGCCGATCAGGGCCCTGGCCCGCCTGTACAACAACTACACGCAGGTCGTGGCGAGCGCCGAGTCCGGCGTCAAGCGCATCGCCGACCTCAAGGGCAAGCGGGTCTCCACCGGCTCGCCCAACTCCGGCACCGAGGTGATCTCGCTGCGGCTGCTCAAGGCGGCCGGCCTCGACCCCGACAAGGACGTCACCCGCCAGGCGCTCGGCCTGCCCGAGAGCGTCGACGCGCTGAAGTCCGGCGGGCTCGACGCGCTGATCTGGTCGGGCGGGCTGCCCACCCCCGGCATCACCGACCTGACGACCACCATGAAGGACGAGGCGGTCTTCGTGCCGCTCGCCGACGTGCTGCCCAGGCTGCAGGCCGAGCACGGGCAGGTCTACACGGCGGGCAGCATCGGCAAGGACGTCTACCAGGCGCCGGCCGACGTCGCCACGGTGGTGGTGCCCAACCTGCTGGTCGTCAACGAGAAGATGGACCCCGCGCTGGCCGGGAGCATCACGAAGCTGATCTTCGACCACCACGCCGACCTGGTGGCGGTCTCGAAGGCGGCCACGGAGATCAACAAGGAGACGGCGGTGCGGACCGAGCCCGTCATGCTGCACGACGGGGCCAAGAAGTACTTCGGCTCCTAGCCGAGATCTTTCACAGATCCAGAAGACCGGGCGCGGCCGCGGCCTCAGACCTCGACGGGGCCGCCGCTGCGCCAGTAGACGTTGGCGTCCCTGCTCAGCAGGTCGTGATCGACCAGGTAGCGCCGCAGCGCCGAGAAGTCGTGGTGGAAGGCCCGCAATGCCACGTTGACGTCCTTCTCGGTGTAGCGGACGCCCGGCTCGAACACCCTCACGATGTGGCGCAGGATCACCAGGCGCTTGTCCGCCTTCGCCGGGATCTCCCTCAGCCGGCCGTCGACCAGGAACGCCTGCAGGACCCGCTCCTCCTGGGTCATGGCCCGCGGCGGCGGGGCCGCCGCCTTCAGCAGCTCGCGGAACCGCTCGGGGCGCGCCGCCCAGCTCCCGTCCGCGTGCCGTACGGCCAGGCCGCCGCGCTCGAGCCGGACGAGGACGTCCTCGTCGGCCTCCGGCCGCCCGCCCAGCACCAGCGCGGCGAAGGCGCGCAACGTCGCGTTTTGGTGGAGGAGCCCGAGGACTCGCCGGATGTCTTCGTCGTTCATGCAGCCATTTTGAACCATTGGATCACCTCAAGCGTCTGATCCACCGTGATGACCAACTTCCTGCTCGCCGGCGCCCTCGCGTTGACCGCCTCCGCCCCCACCGTCCCCCCTGGCTTCCTGCTCTGGGACAAGGCGGCGACCGCGAAGGACAACGACCCCGAGACGAACTGGGCCGTCAGCAGGCGCACCACGGCCAAGCTGACCGTGAACCCGTGCGACAAGGCCGCGCTCGCCTCGGCGGGCCGCGTCGCCGCCCGGACGATCATCTACACGGCGGTGCCCGACTTCCAGAAGTCCGAGCAGGTGATCCTCTACTCGACCAAGGAGCAGGCCACCCAGGCTGTGGCGGATCTCAGGTCGGCCGTGCGGACCTGCGCGTCGGCCAAGAGCGGTCAGTCGGACTACAGGTACTCGGTGAAGGCCGTCACGCTGGGCGACGAGGGCCTGGCCGTGACCGGCCAGGTCTACATGGGCCGCAAGGCCGCCATCGGCGGCGAGCGCGCGATCGTCGCCCGTAAGGGCACCGCCCTGGTGCTGTACTCGCAGGCGGGGGAGTGGGGCAAGCCCGCCGCCGCGGATTTCGCGGCCCAGACGAAGGACGCCACGAAGATGCTCGGGAAGATCTGCACGATCGCGTCGTGCTGAATGTCACGAGCTTGAGACAGGATCATGACACGATCGCGGCGTCGTGACGGGAGGCTTGGTGGAGAAACGTGTGCCGGGGCGTCCATTGCCAGTCCGTTCCGGCACACGTTCATCGTTTCCGCGGGCTCGTACGCCGATCGCGGCCGGCTCTGGGCGGTGATGACGCGCCCGCCGGGAAACCTGGGTGTCCGCCGGTGATGCCGGCCGTTCTGGTCAGCGGTGGCGGCCCGCCGTGCCCGCGTGGAACACGCGCTCCCTGGCGAGGGACAGGGCGAACTCGACGGCGCCCGCCCGGACCGCGTTGCCGCCGACGGCGCTGGGCAGCAGCACGGTGCGCGCCTCGACATCGGCGACTCGGTCGGCGACGCGCTGGTGGAGCGCCTGGCCTCCCGCCCGCAGGAGCGGCCCGCCGAGCACCACGAGACCCGGGTCGAGGACCGCGACGAGCCCGCTGACGGCGACGGCCAGGCGGGCGGCCACCTCGTCGAGAAGCGCGGGGTGCCCGCTCGCGAGCGCGCGGGCCGCGGCCTCGGTGGCATCCCAGGACTCCGAGGCGCCACCCGGCATCCGGACGGCGGCGCGCGTCTCTTCCGGAGCGCCCGGTACACGGGCGGCGCCCCAGGCGTGGGCCAGGTCGTTGACCGCGCCGGCGCCCAGCAGGGAGCCGAGGGGGCGGCCGTCGGGCGCCAGGATGGACCCCACCTCGCCGCCCCGGCCGGACGCGCCGCGCCAGAGCCTGCCGTTCAGGACGATGCCCGAGCCGAGCCCCTGGCCGAGCCAGAGCAGCGCGAAGGTGTCGGCTCCCCGGGCGGCGCCGGCCGCCTGCTCCTCGAGGGCGACCAGGTTGACGTCGTTCTCCACGCGGATGCGGGGATTGCCGAGCAGTTCGCGCAGCGGCGCGAGGTCGTGCACCCGCCGCCGGTGGGGCAGCCCGCTCACCGTGTCGAGGCGGTCGCCGGCGCCGCTGTCGACGATGCCCGGCATGCCCACCACGATCTGGTCGAGGTCGGCCGCCGCCAGCCCCGCCTTGCCCGCCGCCGCGTGCAGCGCCCCGGCGAGCGTGGTGACGGGGTCGATCTCTCCGTCCGTGGCGATCCTGTGCTCGGCGATCGGCCGGCCCGCGAGGTCGGCCACCGCCACGTCGAGCCGGAAGGAGGTGACGTCGACGCCCGCCACGTGTCCGGCGGAGCCGTCCAGCGCCCACATCTGGGCGGCGGGGCCCACGCTTCCCGACTTGCGCCCGCCCTTGCGCACCAGGCCCGCGCTCTCCAGGCGGCGCAGCACCTCGGCGGCGGCCGCCTTCGACAGCCCGGTCCTGGACTCGAGCTCGCCCCTGGTGAGCGGTCCGTCGCCGAGCAGGAGCTCGAGGGCGGCGCGCTCGTTGAGTGTCCGCAGCACGCGCGGGCTCCCCGACGTCATGATGGTCCTTTCCCCGTGGCGGACCTCAGCCCCGGGTCACAGGCGGTTCAGACCGAGGACGTGGAGGACGGCGCGGCCTTCCTCGTCGGAGGCGGCCAGGTCGACCTGCGCGTCGATGCCCCAGTCGCCGTCGCCCGCCGGATCCTTGATGACCTGGCGCACCTTCCAGAGCTCCTTCTCCTCCGAGATGCGCAGCAGGCCGGGTCCGCGGGCGTCGGCGTCGGTGAAGATCTCCTCGTGCTCGTCGTAGTAGGCGTCGAGCGCCGCGCCCCAGTCGACGTCGGGAGCCAGCTCCTCGAGCTCGTGCTCCTTCTCCAGCGAGCACAGCTCGACCAGCCGGAACATCGCGTTCCTGACCAGGACCCGGAACGCGCGCGGGTTGCCGGTGACGGGCCTGACCGTGCGTTCCAGCTCCTGTTCCTGCTCCAGCGCCGCCTCGGGGTTGCTGAGCTTCTCCCACTCGTCGATCAGCGAGGAGTCGACCTGGCGAACCAGCTCGCCGAGCCATTCGATGAGGTCGACGAGGTCGTCGGTCTTGAGATGCTCGGGGATCGTACGGCTCAGCGTCCGGTAGGCGTCGGCGAGGTAGCGCAGCACCGCGCCTTCCGACCGGGACAGCTCGTAGAACTGGATGTACTCGGTGAAGGTCATCGCGCGCTCGTACATGTCGCGCACGACGGCCTTGGGGCTGACGGTGTAGTCGGCGACCCAGGGGTGGCCGCGCCGGTAGGTCTCGTAGGCGCCGAGCAGCAGCGTCTCCAGCGGCATCGGATACATGATCTCCTGCAGCTGTTCCATGCGCTCTTCGTACTCGACGCCGTCGGCCTTCATCTGCGCCACGGCCTCGCCGCGGGCCTTCTTCAGCTGCGCCGACAGCACCTGGCGCGGGTCGTCGAGGATGGACTCGACGATCGAGACCATGTCGAGCGCGTAGCTGGGCGACTCGAGGTCGAGCAGGTCGAAGGCGGCCAGTGCGAAGGTGGACAGCGCCTGGTTGAGCGCGAAGTCCTCCTGCAGGTCGATGGTGAGGCGCGCCATCCTGCCCTGCTCGTCGGGCTCGCGCAGCTTCTCCACCACGCCGCCGGCCAGCAGCGAGCGGTAGATCGCGATGGCCTGGCTGATGTGCCGCCGCTGCCACTTGCGGTCCTCGTGGTTGTCGGTCAGCAGGTGCTTCATGGCCGCGAAGCAGTCGCCTGGCCGGTTGATGACGGCGAGCAGCATGGCGTTGCTGACCTTGAAGCGGGAGGCCAGCGGCTCGGGCTCGGCCGTCTGCAGCTTCTCGAACGTCTCCTCGCTCCAGCCGACGAACCCCTCCGGCGGCTTCTTGCGGGCGTAGCCGCGGCGCCGCTTGGGGTCGTCGCCGATCTTGGCCAGCGCCTTGGCGTTCTCGATGTCGTGCTCGGGGGCCTGGCAGGCGACGTAGCCGATCGTGTCGAAGCCGGCGCGGCCCGCGCGCCCGGCGATCTGGTGGAACTCGCGGGCGCGCAGGCGGCGCACCTTGTTGCCGTCGTACTTCGACAGGGCGGTGAACAGCACGGTCCTGATGGGGACGTTGACGCCGACGCCGAGCGTGTCGGTGCCGCAGATGACCTTCAGCAGGCCGGCCTGGGCCAGCCGCTCCACCAGGCGCCGGTACTTGGGCAGCATGCCGGCGTGGTGGACGCCGATGCCGTGCCGTACCAGGCGGGACAGGGCCCGCCCGAACCGGGTGGTGAACCGGAAGTTGCCGATCAGGGCGGCGATGGCCTCCTTCTCGGCCTTCGTCGCCATGTTGATGGACATCAGCGACTGGGCGCGCTCCATCGCGGCGGCCTGGGTGAAGTGGACCACGTAGACGGGCGCCTGGCCCGTGCTGAGCATCTCCTCGAGAGTCTCGTGCAGCGGGGTCATCCGGTAGGAGTAGACCAGCGGGACGGGCCGCTCGGCGTGCTTGACGACCGAGGTCTCCCTGCCGGTGCGCCGGGTGAGGTCCTCCATGAACATGCTGACGTCGCCGAGCGTGGCCGACATCAGCACGAACTGCACGTGCGGCAGCTCCAGCAACGGCACCTGCCACGCCCAGCCGCGGTCGGGCTCGGCGTAGAAGTGGAACTCGTCCATGACGACCTGGCCGATGTCGGCGGCGGCGCCGTCGCGCAGGGCCACGTTGGCCAGGATCTCGGCGGTGCAGCAGATGATCGGCGCGCCGGGGTTGACGCTGGCGTCGCCGGTCATCATGCCGACGTTCTCGGTGCCGAACAGCGCCACCAGGTCGAAGAACTTCTCCGAGACCAGCGCCTTGATCGGCGCGGTGTAGAAGGTGCGCTGGTCGCGGGTCAGGGCGGCGAAGTGGGCTCCCGCCGCGACCAGGCTCTTGCCGGACCCGGTCGGGGTGGCGAGGATCAGGTTGTTTCCCGAGACGACCTCGATCAGCGCCTCTTCCTGCGCCGGATAGAGGGTGAGCCCCCGTTCGGAGTTCCACGTGACGAACGCGTCGAAGATGGCATCGGGATCGGCGTCGATCTCTTCGGGGAGGCGGTCAATGAGGCTCACCCTCTCCATCTTGCCAAGGACAGGGCCGAACTGGTTAACGAGCGGCCGTCAGGACCGCGTACGGAGGCGGTGAGGAGTCACAGGCGAGCGCGGGGAGCGGTCAGGAGCAGGCCGCCCGCGATGGCGAGCGTCGAGACCACGGGGACCGCGCCCGGCGCGAAGCCGAAGGCGGTCAGCCCCAGCAGCCCGCCGCCGACCAGCGCCGCGGCGGCCAGCGAGCTGTGCCACGTGGCGATCCCGTACGGCAGCGCCGGCGGCTCCTCGAACCTGGCGAACATCCGCAGCAGCGGCCAGATGACCAGGCAGAGCGCGCCGAACCACACCGGCCACCCCGCCAGCCAGCCGAGTCCGCCGGGCGCGGGGGTGCCGACGCCGAGGCCGACCACCACCACGCCGCTCACCGTGAACAGCGCGGGCATGTGCCACAGGTAGACGGTCATCATCCTGGGCCCCGCCCAGGCCACCAGCCGCTCGGTGCGCAGCCGCGTGATCCACGGCCGCAGCAGCGTGGCCAGGCCGATCTGCCCGACGCCGACGGCCAGGACGGCCAGCGTGGGCGGCGCCATGTTCGACATCCCGGCGCCGGGCAGCCCGATCATGCTGCCGGGGTAGGGGCCGAAGCCCACCAGCAGCGCCGCGGCGCCGTACCCCGCCACGGCCAGCACGCCGGGACGGCCCAGCCTGCCGTCGGTGTAGCAGAAGCCGAGCTGGTGGACGGCCAGCCACACGAAGCCGATGTTGAGGTAGCCGACCAGGTCGACACCGGAGGTGAACCTGACCAGGTCGGTGGCCACCGCGCCGGCGACCAGGACGGCCGGCACCCGCCAGCCGTACCGGTCGTGCAGCCTGAGCATCAGCGGCGTCGCGGCGACCGCGATCAGGTAGACGACCAGGAACCACAGCAGCTGCCCGGTCAGCCGCGAGCCCACCTCCAGCGGCTGCGCGGGCACCCCGAACGTGGCCAGCACGTGCGGGAGCGGGATCCAGACCGCCGCCAGCGGCAGCACCGGCCAGGCCAGCCGGCGCAGCCGTACGGCCAGCCACGCGGGCGCGGTGCCGGGTGCGCGGCGGAAGCTGATGGCGTTGGCCGCGCCGCCCGCGAAGAACACCAGCGGCATGACCTGGCTGATCCAGGTGACCACCCACACGCCGGGGGCCGACAGCGCGTTCCCCGTGGTCAGGCGGACACCGTCGTAGCCCAGGACGGGGATCGTCCAGTGCTGGAGCACCACCAGGGCCATGCCCGCGAGCCGCAGCACGTCGATGAAGGAGTCCCTGGCAGGGGCGCGTACGGCGGGGCGGCGTTCGAGCAGGACGGTCATGGGGAGGCCTCGATTCGGAAGGTGGTGGTTCAAGGCTTCCGTCCGGGGCCGCCGAGCACAGTCCCGCAGCCCGCCGTCTTGTGGTCAAGGTCTCACCACCGCGGGTGGTAGGGCTGGCCCTACCGCCGGACGCCTGCCCGCAGGGGCGAGAACGGGTCCGCCGGGCTCGTAGCGTGGTGTCATGCGCTCCCTGATGAGACGTGTCCTGCTGGACACGCGCTACCTGCTGGTCGGCTTCCCCACGGCGATCATCGCCTTCCTCCTGCTCATCTCCGGATTCGCGCTGGGTCTCGGTACCGTGGTGGTGTGGGTCGGGGTGCCCGTCCTGTGCGGCACCCTGATGGTGGCCAGGGGGTTCGCCGACGTGGAGCGCGGCTGGCTGTCGGACGTGCTCCACCGTCCCGCCATCAGGCCCCGCTACCGGCAGCCGCCGGAGGGCGCGGGCCGCTTCCGCCGCCTGGTGAACCCGCTGACCGCGGGCCAGTCATGGCTGGACCTGCTGCACGGCATCGTCAACTTCCCGATCGCGATCGCCACGTTCGTGGTGACGGTGGTGTTCTGGGCGGTCCCGATCCTCGGGCTGTCCTATCCGCTCTACGGCTGGATCACCTCCCGCATCCCTGGGAACATGGAGCTTCCCGAACTGCTCGGCCTGGGCGACGGCTACCTGGTCAACACGGCCTTCTACGTCGCGATCGGCCTGGCGGGCGCCCTGGTCCTGCCGTTCGTGGTCAGGGGCGCGGCGCTGCTGCGCGCGGGGCTCGGCAGGGCGCTGCTGACGAGTGTCGCCGAACTGCAGGAGCGCATCGACGACCTGGCGGAGGGCCGGGCCGCGGCGGTCTCGGCCGAGGCCGACGCGCTGCGCCGGCTGGAGCGCGACATCCACGACGGCCCGCAGCAGCGCCTGGTGTCGCTGGCGATGGACCTGTCCAGGGCGCAGCGCCAGCTGAAGAAGGACCCGCAGGCCGCCCACGCGACGCTCGCCGGGGCCATCACCGCCACCCGCGAGACGCTGGACGAGCTGCGCGCCCTCTCGCGCGGCATCGCGCCGCCGATCCTGGCCGACCGGGGCCTGGCGCCCGCGCTGGCCGCCCTGGCGGGCAGGTGCACGGTGCCCGTCGACCTGGACGTGCAGGTCGCCGAGCGCTACGTCGCCGCGGTGGAGAACACGGTCTACTACGTCGTCGCCGAGTCGCTGACGAACATCGCCAAGCACAGCCGCGCCACCACCTGTTCGGTGCAGCTCAGCAGGGTGGGGAACACGCTGATGCTGACGATCGGCGATGATGGGGTGGGCGGCGCACACGTCGCCAAGGGACACGGTCTGGCCGGGCTGGCCGACCGGCTGCGCGCGGTCGACGGCGAGCTGGTCGTGAGCTCGCCCGTGGGCGGGCCGACAGTGATCATCGCGGAGGTGCCGTGCGGGTAGTCGTGGCCGATGACGCGGTCCTGATCAGGGAGGGCCTGATCAGGCTGCTGGAGGAGTTCGGCTGCGAGGTGGTGGCGGCGGTCGGCGACGGAGACGCGCTGGTCGAGGCCGTGGCCACCCACAAGCCGGACGTGTCGGTGGTCGACGTGCGGATGCCGCCGTCGTTCACCGACGAGGGGCTGCGCGCGGCGGTGCGGGCCCGCGGACAGGTGCCGGGGGCGCCCGTGCTGATCCTGTCGCAGTACGTCGAGGTCTCCTATGCCGACGACCTGCTGGCCGACGCCCGCGGCGCGGTCGGCTACCTGCTGAAGGACAGGGTCGTCGACGTCGACGAGTTCATGGAGGGGCTGCGGCGCGTGGCCTCGGGTGGCACGGTCTTCGACCCCCAGGTGGTGGCCCAGCTGATGGTGCGCAGGCGCAGGGACGATCCGCTGGCCCAGCTGACACCGCGGGAGCGGGAGGTGCTGGCCCTGATGGCGGAGGGCAGGTCCAACCCGGCCATCGGCAGGCACCTGGTGATCAGTGACGGGGCGGTGGAGAAGCACATCAGGAGCATCTTCGCCAAGCTCGGGCTCTACGCCGACGACGGCGACCAGCATCGCAGGGTGCTGGCCGTGCTGGCGTACCTGCGCGGCTGAGGCGCGCGGCCGGTCCCGTCAGGACCGGCCGCGAGGGGACTCAGGCCCCGAGCGCGTCCACCAGCTTCTTGCGCTGCTGGGCGCCCAGGCCACCGAGACGGCGCTTCTCGTCGACGCCGGCCTCCTCCATGAGCGCGTTGGCCTTGGCCGGCCCGACGCCCTTGACGGCGCGCAGCGCCTGCGAGACCTTGATCTTCTTGGCGATGTCGTCGTCACGCTCCAGCAGGTCGGCGAAGGTCAGCTCACCGGCCTTGACCTTCGCGAGCAGAGCGGTGCGAGCGGCACGGGCCTCAGCGGCCTTCTCCAGCGCCGCCTTGCGCTGCTCGGGGGTAAGAGTGGGAAGTGCCATCTCGATCTCTCCTCGGGGAGTAATGCTTCGGGATTGTGTTACCCGTGGTGTCGCGGCTAATCATGGCGGATGCCAGCGGTTCGTGTTGCGGAAAGCCGCCGCTCAGCCGGTGCGCCAGACCGAAGCGGCCGCCTCGGCGCACGCCACGTCCTGCGCGACGGTGCCCCCGCTGACCCCCACACCGCCGACCACGCGCTCTCCTTCACCGTAGTCCGCCCACAAGGGGATGCCACCTCCGAAGCAGACGAAACGGTCGCCCGCGAGGCCGTACAGCTCGCCTCCCGGGACGGTGAGCGGGGCCAGGTCGGCGGTCGCCATCCGGTTGGCCACCGAGGTGTAGGCCTTACCGGGAGCCAGGACGGGACCGGCGATCTCGGCGCCTTCCATGCGCTGGAAGCTCACCAGATGTCCGCCCGCGTCGACCACCGCGACGGAGACGAGCGCGCCCTCGCGGCGGGCCTGCCTGATCGCCGCCTCGCACATCCGTAACGCGATCTCCAACCCCACTGTGTCCCGAAATTTCATGGACTCATGGGTATCGTCCGCCGCGTCACGATTGCAAGATCATCGTGGTTTCTGTCACATTTCCCGTTTCGGGCGTGTCGCGTGCCAGATTTCGAGGCCGTCGGGGGTCAGGAAGGCGTCGAAAACCGACTCCATCGCCCCGACGAGCGGGCCCGTGTCGGCCAGGGCGGAGGGCAGGATCGCCGGCGGCCGGCGACGGCGCAGTTCCATGAGGGCCTCGTCACAGGAGCGCCGCAACCGCTCGCCGACCAGCGCGACGCCGATGCCCGACACCGTGACCGTCCCGGGGTCGAGGGCGTTGACGAGCGCGCCGATGCCCCTGCCGAGCGCCGCGGCGTTCGCTTCGATCGCCGCCACCGCCGCGGGATCGCCGGCCGCGGCGGCCGCGACGATGCCCTCGGCCTGGTCCCTGCCCCTGCCGCGACCGGCCTCCAGGCCGAGGTGCCGGAGCAGCGCGTTGCGGCCCACCGCCAGGCTGAGGCAGCCCCGGGCGCCGCACGGGCACGGCTCGTCGCCGCCGGCCAGCGGCATGTGGCCGAACTCGCCGGCCGTACCGCCCGCTCCGGTCAGGGGGCGGCCCTCGACGAGCAGGGCGCCGCCGGGGTCGAAGTCGACGTGGATGTGCAGCCCCACGTCCACGCCCCGCAGGTGGCCGCGGCGGGCCTCGGCCAGGCCCGCCAGCCTGGCGTCGTTGCCCACCAGCAGGGGCACGTCGCCGAGCGCGAGCGCCTGGGCCACGTCGACGTCGACCCAGCCGAGGTGGGAGATGTCCAGCATCCCGTCCGCACGCACGGGGCCCGCCGCCGACAGGCCGACGCCCACCACCCGGGGCCCCAGCCGCCCGAGCCGTTCGCGCAGCGCCGCCCCGAGGGACGGCAGGGCGTCGCCGGGCGTGCCGTCGTGGCCGCGCGTGGCCAGCACGCGCGAGCCGCCGCCGAGCTCGCCCGCCGCGATCGTCCAGGTGTCCTCCCGCAGGTCGGCGGCCAGGGCGAGCGGCCCGTCGGGGTGCGGGCCCGGCACCTGGGTCGGCCGCCCCCTCGCGTGTTCGCGCGGCGGCGCCTCCTGGAGCAGCTCGTCCTCGACCAGCCCGGCCACCAGCACCGACGCGGTGCCGCGCGCCAGGGCCAGGTCGCGGGTGAGCTGGGACCTCGTACGGCCGGCCGCGCAGTCGTGCACCGCGCGCAGCAGCCGCAGGCGATTGTGCACGCGCAGGTCTCCCACATCCATGGAAGTCAGTTTATGCTCTAGCCGTGAACAAAAGAGCGCGGATCGGTGTTTTCGGCTTCTTCTTCCTCTGCGGTCTCGTCATGGGCATGTGGGCAGCCGGCCTACCGGCCCTCAACCAGCGGCTGGCCCTCGGGCCCGAGCGGATCGGCTACACGCTGCTGCTCGTGTCGCTCGGCGCCCTGGTGTCGATGCTGCTGGCCGGCCGGATCGTGGACCGGTGGACCAGCAGGACGGTGTGCTGGATCGCCGGTCCGGTGTCGGCCGCGGTGCTGCTCGGCCCCGCGCTGGCGCCCTCCTACGCGGTGCTGACCGTCACGGCCGTCGTCTTCGGCCTGGGCCTCGGCGCGATCGAGGTGGCGATGAACGTCCACTCCGTCGAGGTCGAGCAGGCCTACGGCAGGCCGATCATCTCGGCCTTCCACGGCACGTGGAGTCTGGGCGGCGCGACCGGCGGCACGCTCACCGCGCTCGGGCTCAAGCTGGGCGTGGACGGCCAGGCGCTGCTGGTCGGCGCCGCCGTCGTCGTGCCGTTCCTGTACCTGCCCGCCGCCCGCCTCCTGCTGCCAGGACGGCCGGCGACCTCGTCGGCGCAGCCGGGCGGCGGTATGGGAGCCATGCGGTGGGGCCTGGTCGCCCTGCTCGGCCTGGTCGCCTTCGCCGGGCACCTCAGCGAGGGCGCGGCCATCGACTGGGCGGCCCTGCACGCGGTGTGGGTGCTGGGCACCGACCCCGCCGCCGCGCCCCTGGCGTACACGGTGTTCTCCGTGGCGATGACGTCGGTGCGGCTGCTCGGCGACCCGATCAGGGCCAGGCTGGGACCGGTCCGCACGATCCAGCTCGCGGGCGCCTTCGCCACGGCCGGATACCTGCTGGTCCTGTTCGTGCCCACCGTCGCCGGCGCGTGGGCCGGGTGGGCGCTGGCGGGCATCGGCCTGGCCACCGTGGTGCCCGTCGTCTTCAGCGCCGTGGGCGCGGCCGGCGGGGCGGTCGGCCGGGCGCTGTCGCTGGTGACGGCTTTCGGGTACTCGGGGCTGCTGGTCGGGCCCGCCGTCCTCGGATTCGTCACGGAACACTCGTCGCTGCCCGTCGCGCTGGTCATCCCGGCCGTGCTGGCCGCGGTGGTCGGCCTGGCCGGCACCCCCGCGATCCGGGCGATCACCACGGTTCCCGAGCCGGTCCCCGCGGGCCGCTGATCGCCCGCTCCCGCGCTGCCGGGACAATGCTCGGGTGGAGCTACATGATCTGTCCGCCGGAGACGGCGTCCTCGACCGCGTCGGCGAGGTGGCGCGGGCGGCGCTGACCCGCTACCGAGTCTCGCCCGCCAGCACGGTGACGCTGATCAACGTCTCGGAGAACGCCACGTTCCGCGTGGACGACCCCGACACCGGAGCACGGTCGATCCTGCGGGTGCACCGGCTCGGCTACCACTCGGCGCAGGCGATCGGCTCCGAGCTGGCCTGGCTGGAGGCGCTCAGACGGGAGGAGGGCGTGCGCACGCCGGGCGTGATCGAGTCGGCCGACGGCGCGCGGGTGGTCCAGGTGGGCGGCAGGAACGCCGTGATGTTCGCGTTCCTGCCGGGCACCGAGCCGCGGCAGGAACGGCTGGTCGACGGGTTCAAGCAGCTCGGCGCGGTGACCGCGCGCATGCACCGGCACGCCGTACGGTGGCGGCGGCCCGACGGCTTCACCAGGTTCGCGTGGGACTGGGAGGCCGCCTTCGGCGCCCACGCGAGGTGGGGACGATGGCAGGACGGCGTCGGCGTCGACGGCGAGGCCCGCGCCCTGCTGCGGCGGCTGGAGCATCGGCTGCGCGAGCGCGTCGGCCGCTACGGGCAGCCGCCCGAGCGGTTCGGGCTGATCCACGCCGACATGCGCCTGGCCAACCTGCTCGACGACGGCGGCCCCGAACCCAGCGTGATCGACTTCGACGACTGCGGGTTCGGCTGGCACGTCTACGACCTGGCCGCCGCCCTCAGCTTCATCGAGCACGAGCCGGTGGTGCCCGAGCTGATCGACTCGTGGCTGGACGGCTACCGCGGCGAGGAGCCGTTCGACGCGGCGGACGAGCGGGAGATCTGGACGTTCATCCTGTTCAGAAGGCTCCTGCTGGTGGCGTGGATCGGGTCGCACCAGGGCGTGGACCTCGCCCGAGAGCTCGGCGCCGGCTACACGCGCGGCACCTGCGAGCTGGCCGAGCGCTACCTGACCTCGTCCTGAGCGGCCCGTGGGCCCCGCGCGCCGCTGCCGGCGCGCGTGGCCTCAACGTAAGGATCATGGCTGTCCAGGCGAGTGATCGCGGATGGCTGGCCGGTAAACGTTTCCCGACCAGAACGATCTCTGGCCCATTGGACCCGGTCCGCCCCGCGAGACCGCGCTGACCTGGCGTTATGTGATCGTGACTTGACCTTCGACGTTACCGGCCTGTTTCATGAGCCCAGCTCCGTAAACGTTTACAGTAAATGTACTGTAAACGTTTTCAGTTCCCCAGGGAGGTCAAGCGTTGGGCGAAGGACCCACGATCACCACGATCGCCGAACGCGCCGGGGTGTCGATCGCCTCCGTCTCCCGTGTGCTCAACGGCCTGCCCACCCGTGAGGAGACCGTCCGCAGGGTGCTGAGCGCCGCCGAAGAGCTCGGCTACGTGCGCAACGCCGTGGCCCGGAGCCTCAAGTCGCGCCGCACCCACCAGATCGCCTTCGCCATGGCCGACATCGGCAACCCCGTCTACCTGGCGATGGTGCGCCAGATCCAGCCGGTGCTGAAGGCGGCGGGCTACCGGCTGGTCCTGCACTCCACCGACGCCATCGTGGCCGACGAGATCGACGTGCTGCACAGCCTCGGCGAGCGCTACGTCGACGGGCTGATCATGAGCCCGCTGCGCGTCACCGACGAGCACCTGAAGATGATCGCGGCCGCCCGGGCGCCCGTCGTCATCATCGGCTCGGTGCCGGACGGCACGCGCGTCGACAACGTCAGGGCCGACTCGCGCACCGGCGTCAGGCTCGCCATCGACCATCTCCACGCGCTCGGCCGGCGCCGGATCGGCTTCCTCAACGGCCCGCTCGACACCGTGCCGGGCGCGGCGCGTGCCGCGGCCTACCGGGAGGCGCTGAAGGAGCGCGGCCTGCCGTACGACGAGGGGATCGTCGAGGTGGGCGACTTCTACCGGGCGGCGGGAGCGCGCGCGGCACGCGCGCTGCTCGAGCGCGCGGCCGGCGTGGACGCGCTGATGTGCGCCAACGACCTGATCGCGCTGGGCGCGCTCGACGTGCTGCGGGCGGCGGGCCTGCGGGTGCCGGAGGACGTGGCGGTGGTCGGCATGGACGACACCGACCTGGCCGCGGCCTCGTGGCCGTCGCTCACGAGCGTCTCGCTCGGATCGGCCGAGCGCGGCAAGGCGGCCGCCGAGCTGATGCTCGACCGCCTCAAGGACACCGGCAGGGAGCCGCGGCTGGTCACGGTGCCGCCCGTGCTCGCCGTCCGGGCCTCCACCGTCGGACAGAGCGCGGCGGGAGGACCGGTCCCGCCGGTCCGGGCGCTCCCCGCCACGCGGCCCGCCGACGCCGCATCGGACCCGCAGGGAGGCACACCATGACGGCGGTCGCGACCAGACCCCCGCACACCTCGCCGCGCCCGCGCCGCAAGGTCCGCTCCCGGCAGGGCCGCGAGACGCTGCTGCTGATGCTCCCCGCGCTGGTGCCGGTGCTGCTGTTCAGCCTCGGGCCCCTGCTGTACGGCATCAGCCTCGCCTTCACCGACGCGCGGGCGGGCAGGAACAGGGACATCGAGTTCACCGGCCTGGAGAACCTCGGCCAGCTGCTGACCGACGAGAAGTTCTGGTCCTCGTTCCGGATCGGCATGATCTGGGCCGTCTCGGTGACCGTGCTGCAGTTCCTGGCCGCGCTGGGCCTGGCGCTGCTGCTCAACCAGAACCTGCGCTTCAGGGGCGTGGCCAGGGTGCTGGCCGTGGTGCCGTGGGCGATGCCGCCCGTGGTCATCGGCCTGATGTGGAAGCTGGTCTACCACCCCGACGCCGGCATCCTGAACGCGATGCTCGGCACGCACATCGACTGGCTGGCCGACTTCTCGCTCGCGCTGCCGGCCATCATCGTGGTCGGCGTCTGGACGGGCATGCCGCAGACCACCGTCGTGCTGCTGGCCGGCCTGCAGAGCATCCCCAAGGAGCTGTACGAGGCGGTCGAGGTGGACGGGGCGGGCCGCTGGCGGCGGTTCTGGAACATCACCCTGCCGCAGCTCAGGCCGGTCATCGTGGCCATCACCTCGCTCGACTTCGTGTGGAACATCAACCAGTTCGGCCTGGTCTACGTGCTCACCGCCGGCGGGCCGGGCGGCCAGACGCGGCTGCCGATGCTCTTCGCCTACGAGGAGGCCTTCCGGTACCGATTCTTCGGCTACGCCTCCATGCTCGGCGTCGCGATGGTGATCGTCGTGCTGGCGGTGCTGGGGCTGTACCTGTGGCGCCAGATGAGGGAGACGAAGTGAAGCAGGCCCCGAAATATCTGGCGCTCCTGGCCTACATCCTCTTCCTGGCCTTCCCCCTGGTCTGGCTGCTGTCCACGGCGCTCAAGACGCCGCAGGAGATGGCCGGCCTCGACCCCACCTGGATCCCCCGCGACCCGACCCTGGCCAACTTCTCCGACGCCTTCGGGGAGCAGGACCTGCTCGGCGCCGCCGGCAGGAGCCTGGTCGTGGCGGTCTTCACCAGCGTGATCACCGTGCTGATCTCGCTGCCGGCCGCCTACGCGATGGCCCGCCACCGGAGCCTGGTCAACCGGATCGCGCTCGGCTGGGTGCTGGTCAGCCAGGTCTTCCCGTTCATCCTGATCATCATCCCGCTCTTCATGGTGCTGCGGGAGCTGCAGCTGGTGAACACGCTGCCCGGCCTGGTGATCGTGCACGTCACGTTCACGCTGCCGTTCGCGCTGTGGATGCTGCAGGGCTACGTGCGTGCCGTACCGCCCGAGCTGGAGGAGGCCGCCTCCGTCGACGGCGCGGGACGCATGCGCACCATCGCCACCGTGGTGGCGCCGCTGCTGGCCCCCGGGGTCGTGGCGACGCTGCTGTTCTCGTTCATCTCCTCATGGAACGAGTTCCTCTTCGCGCTCGTGATCCTCCAGGACCCCGACGTGATGACCCTGCCGCTCACCCTGGTCCGGTTCACCGGACCCGAGGGAGTGGCCAGGCTCGGCCCGCTCGCCGCGGCGTCGCTCATGGCGACGATCCCGAGCCTGATCTTCTTCGCAATCATCCAGCGACGGCTGAGGTCCGGCCTCATGGCCGGAGCGGTCAAGGGCTAGGAGGCTCTTATGCGTATCAAGTCCGCTTTGGCGGCTGCGGCCATCGTGACCATGGCGGCCGCGTGCGGTGGCGGCGGCGGGGGTGGCGGCGGCGCCGCCGAGTCCGCCAAGCCCGGCGGCGAGCCCGTGAAGATCAACTTCCTCAGCCTGGCCTGGCAGAAGGAGTCGCTCGCGGCGAACAAGGAGCTCGTCGAGGAGTGGAACAAGGCCAACCCCGACATCCAGGTCACCTACGTGCAGGGCAGCTGGGACAACGTCAACGACCAGCTGGTCACGCAGTTCTCCGGCGGCACCGCCCCTGACGTCATCCACGACGACTCTCCCGCGCTGTCCGGCTTCGCCGCCGACGGCTACCTGCTGGACCTGAAGGACAAGCTGCCCGCCGAGCTGAAGAGCGACATCCCGCAGAAGGCGTGGGACACCGTGACCTTCAAGGACGGCAAGGGCACCGAAGGCGTGTACGGCGTGCCGTTCCTGCAGGAGTCGCAGGTCATCATCGCCAACAAGAAGCTGCTCGACGCGGCCAAGGTCCGCATCCCCACGCCCGACAACCCCTGGACGTGGGACGAGTTCGCCGAGGTCAGCAAGAAGCTGACCAAGGACGGCGGCTTCGGTGTGGCCTGGCCGATGAAGTCCCCGGTCAACAAGACGCTGAACCTGGCGCTCAACTACGGCGGCACCTTCTTCCAGACCGGCGCCGACGGCAAGACCACCGTCAAGGTCGGCCCGGAGGAGAAGGAGGTGCTGCAGCGCATCCACGACCAGCTCTGGAAGGACAAGTCGGCCGACCCCGCCGCGCTCGGCCAGGGCAGCGCCGACCCGCTGCCCGCCTTCTACGCCGGCAAGTTCGCGCTGCTGCCCGCCGGCGTCTACCTGCGCCAGCAGGTCGCCGAGCAGGCTCCCAAGGACTTCGAGTGGGTCACGCTGCCACCGCTGAAGGGCACCACCTCCGAGCAGGGCGCGGTCTCCCAGACCTTGTCCGTCTCGGCCGACAGCAAGCACTCCGACCAGGCGCTGAAGTTCATCTCCTTCTTCCTGAACGGCACCAACCAGGCCAAGCTCGCCAAGGGCGACTGGCTGCTGCCCACCTCGCAGCAGGCCGCCGCCGACCCGTCGATGACCACCCAGGAGAACGGCTGGGACGTGGCCACCGCCTCGGCCAAGAACCTGGTCGTCGCGCCGTTCCTGAAGGTCAACGGCTTCGACGAGTGGAAGAGCAAGGTGGCCACCCCCACCCTGCAGCAGTACTACGCCAACAAGATCTCCCTCGACGAGGCGGCGGCCAAGCTGGTCGAGGAGGGCAACGAGGTGCTGGAGCGGTACTCCTCGTGACCTTGACGCAGGATCGCGCCCGGGGGTGCCTGCTCGGCCTGGCGGCCGGCGACGCCCTCGGCGCGCCCGCCGAGAACATGGAACCGGCCGAGATCGCCGCCAGGTGGGGCAGGCTCACCGAGATCGAGGGCGGCGGCACCGACGACACCGAGTACGCCATCTTCGCCGCGTCGCTGCTCGTACGGCACGGCCACGAGCTGACCAGCGCCGACGTCGCCGCCGCCTACCGCAGGGAGATCATCCCCTCGGTGCTCGGCCCGATGAGGGGCGCGGGCTTCTCCGAGCTCGGCACCGTCCAGGCGCTGCGGCGCGGTCTCGAACCGCCGCTGACCGGCAAGGTCCACGCGCACGGCTGGTCGGACGGCCTGGCGATGCGGGCGGCGCCGTACGGTGTCTTCTGCCCGGGTGATCCGGCGGAGGCGGCCCGGCTGGTCGAGCAGGACGGCCTGGTCAGCGCCGACGGGGAGGGCATCAACGGCGGCATGGCGGTCGCCGCGGCCGTGGCCGTCGCGATGACGGGGGCCACGGCGGAGGAGGCGGTCGAGGCCGGGCTGGCCGCGATCCCCGCCGACTCGTGGACCGCCCGTGCCGTCACCAGGGCCCGCCCGCTCAGGGACTCGCCCGAGCGGCTGCACGAGGCCGTGGTCATGAGGCACTACCCGTGGACCGACCTGGCGCCCGAGGCCGTGGCGCTGGCGTTCGCCGCCTACCTGCACGGCGACGGCGAGGTGGAGGAGTCGGTGACCTACGCGGTCAGCCTGGGCCGCGACGCCGACACCATCGGCGCCATCGCCGGCGCGTTGGCGGGCGCGGGGCGCGGGGAGGGCGGGGTGCCGGGCAGGTGGGCCGAGCGCGTCGGCCCCGCCACCGGCACGTGCCTGCCGGTCGTGGCGGGCAGGCACGTGCTCGACGTCGCGGACGAGCTGGCGAGAGGACCGGCCGAGGACGAGTGGGCGAGAGGACTGTAGAGACCACATGTCGGGGGACAGGATCACAGGCGCGTTCGTCGGCCTGGCCGTGGGCGACGCGGCGGGCTGGCCGGCGGCCCGGCATCGCGCCGCGCTGCACGCGCCGTGGAGCAGGCGGCTGCATCGCGAGCTCGACGCCTTCGCCGAGGAGCGCGGGGTCACCACGCTGCCGGTGCCGTTCGCGCTCAACCAGCCGACCGCGCCGCTGGCCGTCGGGCCGTCCGACGACGCCGAGTGGCTGGCGTGGACCGCGCTGACCATCGCGCAGGACCGGGCCGGGGCCTTCCTCGACCTGGCCGGGCGCGACGACCTGCGGGCCCGCGTCTCGGTGGCGAGCGCGCTGGACAACCTGCGGCGCGGCCTCGAGCCGCCCGCCAGCGGGCACGACAACCCGCACTTCTTCGACGACGCGGCCGCCGTACGGGCCGTCGCGTTCGGGGTCACGGGGCGTGATCCCACGGCCGACGCGCACGTCACCAACGCCGGCGACGGCGTGCTCGGGGCCAGGGCGATGGCTGCTGCGGTCGCGGCCGCCGTCACCGGCGCACCGGCCGCCACGGCGGTCGAGGCGGCGCTGGCCGAGCTGCCCGAAGACACCGCGATCGGCCACAACGCCAGGACGGCGCTGCGGGTGGCCCGCGAGGCGGGAGGCGCCTTCGCCGCGGTGCCCGCGCTCGACGCCGCGCTCGTCGACCACGTCTACAGCTACGCCGTCGCGGCCGCGGTGACCGTGCCGATAGCGCTGGCGCTGGCCGAGGTGTCGGGCGGGTCGCTCGCCGAGGCCGTGCCGGCCGCGGCGTGCCTGGCCGCGGTGGCCGACTCGGCGCCCGCGCTGACCGGGGCGCTCACCGGCGCCTGCGGCGGTCTTTCGGCGGTGCCGCAGGCATGGGCCGCCTCGGCGCGCAGGCTGGCTGGATGCTGCCTGCCCGAACTGGCGGGCAGGGATCTCGTTGATATCTCGGAGGGAATCGCATGACGCCGCTGGAGGACAAGGCCACTGGGTGCGTGGCGGGAGCGGCGGTCGGTGACGCCCTCGGCGGCGCCACCGAAGGCTGGACGCCCGAGCAGATCACCCAGCGTTACGGGGGAACGGTCGAGGGTGTCGTCCCGCCGTTCAACACCGACTGGCGCAACGCCCGGCCTATCGCGCCCTACCACAAGGGCGACGGCCACATCACCGACGACACCCTGATGACCCACGCGCTGATCCGCGTCTACGAGAAGACCGCCGGGCACCTCGACGCCTACGCGATGGCCGAGCACATGGTGCCGGAGATGATGGCCGAGAAGCGGTGGATCCCCGAGCTGGAGGCAGAGGCGCTGCCGCTGCAGCGGGTCTTCCTGGCCGAGAAGTGGATCGTGGCGCGGCTGCACTACGGTCACGTCGACCCGCGCGAGGCCGGCACCGGCAACATCGTCAACTGCGGCGCCGCGATGTACGTCGCGCCGGTCGGCGTGGTCAACGCCGGCGACCCCGACGCGGCCTACGCCGAGGCGATCGACCTGACCGGGGCGCACCAGTCCTCCTACGGGCGCGAGGCCGCCGGGGTCATGGCGGCGGCGGTCGCCGAGGCCATGCGGCCGGGCGCGACGGCCGACTCGGTGGTGGCCGTGGCGTCCCGGCTGGCCAAGGACGGCACCAGGGCCGCCATCGAGGCCGTGTGCTCGCGGGCGCGCGACTTCGGGCACTGGGAGGGCTCCTTCGAGGGGCTGCGCGCGGCCATGCGTCCCTACGACACGGTCGCCGACACCTACCGCGACCAGGGGCTCGGCGCCCGGCGGCCGTCCCGGGTGCACAGCATCGAGGAACTGCCCCTGGCGCTGGCGTTCCTGCTGATCGCCAAGGGCGACTACCGCGACACCGTGCTCGGCGGCGTCAACTACGGGCGCGACGCCGACTCCATCGCCTCCATGGGCGGGGCGCTGGCGGGGGCGCTCGGCGGGCTGTCCTGCGTGCCGTCCGCGTGGGTCGACCAGGTCGGTACGGCCAGCCGTACCGACCTGGTCGCACCCGGACTGGCGCTGGCCGGGGTGACGCGGCGGATCCACCGTGACGACCTGGAGCGGCGCCGCGCCCACGAGGCCGCCTTCGCCGAGCTGGCCGGCCAGTGATCAGGCTCACCTGGGTGCAGCCCGAGGACCTGGTGGGGCACGAGCTCCGCCAGGCCGCCGAGGACGGCCGCGACGTGGCCGACATCACGGCGCGCTGGCACGCGGCGGGCGGCCACGACGCGCCGCCCCGCGCGGGAGCCTCCTCGCCCGACGCGCTGGCGCTGCGCGGGCTGGCCGAGGAGCTGCTGGACGAGCTGGCCGCGCGGGAGTCGCCGCTGGACGAGCCCACCGACCTGGCCGAGATCGTCGCCCGGTGCCCCGGCTGGCCCGCCGCCCGCCCGGCGGCGGCGTCGCCCGTGCCCGGCAGGATGCTCGGGGCGTGGCTCGGCAGGGCCGCCGGGTGCGTGCTCGGCAAACCGGTGGAGAAGATCCCGCGCGAGGGTGTCAGGGCCATCGCCGAGGCGACGGGCAACTGGCCGATCCGCGGCTGGTTCACCGCCGCCGGGCTGCCCGCCGAGATCAACGGGCGCTGGCCGTGGAACCGGCGCAGCGCGGTCAACTCGCTGGCCGAGAACGTCGACGGCGTCCCCGAGGACGACGACCTCAACTATCCGCTGCTGGCCCTGTCGGTGCTGGAACGGCACGGCCGCGGCTTCACCACCGACGACGTGGCCACGCTGTGGCTGGACGAGCTGCCCGCCGGGCGGACGTTCACCGCCGAGCGCGTCGCCTACCGCAACCTGCTGGCGGGCCTGGAACCGCCGACGACCGCGACCTACCGCAACCCGTTCCGGGAGTGGATCGGCGCGCTGATCAGGACCGACCTGTACGGCTGGGTCAACCCGGGCGACCCCGCCACGGCGGCCGAGTACGCCTGGCGCGACGCCAGGCTCACCCACACCGCCAACGGCGTCTACGGCGCGATGTTCGTGGCCGCCATGTGCGCCCAGTCGATGGTGGCCGGCTCGGTCGAGGACGTCGTCGAGGCGGGCCTGTCCGTGGTCCCGCCCCGCTCCCGGCTGGCCGAGGCCGTACGGCAGGCCGTCGCGGACGCCACCCGCCTGGACGACTTCGAGCAGGTCGTCGACCGCCTGTACGAGCGGCACGGGCACCTGCACTGGGTGCACACGATCAACAACGCCGCCCTGGTCGCGGCCACGCTCGTGCACGCCGACGGCGACTTCACCGCCACGATCGCGGGGGCCGTGGCGGGCGGCTGGGACACCGACTCGGCCGGCGCCACGGCCGGCTCGATCGCCGGCGCGCTCAACGGGGGCGTGCCGGACCGGTGGCGGCTGCGCGACAGCCTGGCCAGCAGCCTGACCGACTTCGACGGCATCGCCCTGAGCGAGCTGGCGCGGCGCACGGAGAGGATGATGGTGTCATGATCTCGGTTTTCGGCAGCGTGAACATGGATCTGGTCGCCTACGTGCCCACGGCGCCCAGACTCGGAGAAACGGTCACCGGGCGCTCCTTCCGCACCATCCCCGGTGGGAAGGGCGCCAACCAGGCGATCGCCGCCTCGCGCGCGGGCGCGGACGTCGCCTTCCTCGGCGCGGTCGGCGACGACCCCTTCGGCGTGGTGCTGCGCTCGACGCTCGTCGAGTCGGGCGTCGATGTCAGCGTGCTCCGGCACGTGTCGGGGCCGAGCGGCATCGCGCACATCGTGGTGGAGGACTCCGGCGGCAACTCGATCATCGTGGTGCCCGGCGCCAACGGCACCGTGACCGGGCCGTCCGACGACGACCTGGAGCTCATCGCGGGCTCGACCGCGGTGCTGCTGCAGCTCGAGCTGCCGATGGCGGCCGTCGTCGCCGCGGCGAAGGCGGCGCGGGCCGCCGACGCGCCGGTGATCCTCACCCCCGCGCCCGCCCAGCCGCTGCCCGACGAGCTGCTGGCGGCGGTGACGCTGATCGTGCCGAACGAGCACGAGGCGGCGGCGATCACCGGGGTCGAGGACCCAGGCAAGGCGCTGGACGCGCTGCTCGACCGCGTGCCGGAGGCGGTGATCACCCTGGGCGCCGAGGGCGCGCTGTACGGCTCGCGCGACGGCGTGCGGCTGCGGGTCCCCGCCGAGCCGGTGAAGGCGGTCGACACCACGGCGGCCGGCGACACCTTCGTCGGCGCGCTGGCGGTGGCCAGGTCCGAGGGGCGGGCGCCGGAGGAGGCGCTCCGCTTCGCCTCGGTGGCGGCCTCGCTCTCGGTCCAGCGCGAGGGTGCCAGCACCTCGATGCCGACCCGCGCGGAGATCGACGCCGCCCTGGGCTGACCTGGACTGACCTGGGCCGGCCTGGCCGGCCTGGGCCGGTGGGTCCCGCGCGAACGCCGGGGCGCCGCGACGCGGTCGCCGAGGGCCTCGGCGACCGCGCGGCGCCCCCGGCGCTACTGGACGGCGCCTTCGGGCAGGTCGTCCTCGACGCCGTCGGACGCCTGGACCAGCACGCCCAGCGCCCGCGCCACCGTGGCGGTGTCCATGCTGGGCCGGTCGGCGCCGGTGACGCCGGAGACCTGGTGCGGCGCGTACGGCACGTGCACGAACCCGCCGCGCAGGCCGGGCCGCTCGGTCGCGATCAGGTGCGCGAGCTCGTAGGCCACCTGGTTGCACACGAACGTGCCCGCCGTGTAGGAGACGGCGGCCGGGATCCCCTCCGTCCTGACCGCCCGCACCATGGCCTTGACCGGCAGCCTGGACAGGTAGGCGTCGGGGCCGCCCGGCACCACCGGCACGCCGCTCGGCCGGGCGCCCGCGTTGTCGGGGATGCGTGCCTCGATGAGGTTGATCGCCACCTTCTCCATCGTGATCCCGGCCCGGCCGCCGGCCTGTCCCGTGCACAGGACCACGTCGGGGTCGTACCGTTCGATCGCCTCCCGCAGCGCCGCCGGCGCGTCGGCGAACACGCACGGCAGCTCGACCGCGGTCGCCCCTGGAACCAGCACGGCGGCGTCGTAGGAGGGGTTCGTCGTCTCCCCGCCGAACGGCTCGAACCCTGTCACCAGCACACGCGACATCTCATTCAGTCCTTCGATACGGCCCGTAGCGTCAAGGCAAGAGTCTCGACCATGAGGGCCGGCGCGTGGGCAGGAGCATGGTCGTGAAGACCCGTGTGATCACTTTCGCGGTACGCGCGACTGGGTAGATCGCTTGGTATGTACGAGATCGCCCAGCGTGTTCTCACGCTGCTGACCGAGCCGCCCGGCGAGGTCACGGTGACGATCGGCCTGCCGTACGAGGAGCCGACGGGGGAGTGGTCCTGCCCCTACCGGATCGACGGCCTCGGCGGCTGGGAGCGGGAGCGGAAGGTCACGGGCGCCGACTCGATGCAGGCGCTGGAGATCGTGCTGACCGTGGTGCGCAGCGCCCTCGAGGAGTCGGCGGAGGCGCGGGAGGGCCTGCTGATGTGGGACGAGTTCAGCTGAGCAGGCGGCGCCAGCGCGGCAGCTCGGTCACCACGGTCGCGGCGGCCAGCACCGTCACGACCACCGCCACCGGGCGCGCCCATGCCGCCCACGCCGCGGTCACGGCGGCGACCAGCTGCAGGATCACCAGCAGGATCGTCACGATCCCCGGAACCGCGACGATCACCTGGCGCTTGTCGCCGGGGGTGGCGAAGACCGTCGGCAGCCCGATGAGTGCGATGACGGACAGTACGGCCAGCGTCACGGAGTGCGATGCCAGTGCCCATGGCGTCGCGATCCAGGCGACCAACTCGGTGGTGAATCGAAGCACGGAGCTGATTCCGGCTTTTTCAGGCATCCGGAAACCCTACTATGTGCCGTTATGTCTGACATAAGACTGGTGGAGCTCAGGACGCGCGCCCCGCAGCGCCCTCCCGGGCCCGACATTGCCCGGGTCGTCGACCTGACCAGTCCGTCGGGGCTGCGCCTGCGCCGCTACCATCCGGCCGACCGGCCGCGGCCGCTGATGGTGTACCTGCACGGCGGCGGCTGGGTCTTCGGCGACCTGGAAACCCACGACAGGACCTGCCGGAGGATCGCCCGCGAGTGCGACGTCGAGGTGCTGGCCGTCGACTACCGGCTCGCCCCCGAGCACCCCTGCCCCGCCGCGCTCGACGACGCGGTCGAGGTGCTGCGCTGGACGAGGCCGGTGGCGGTCGCCGGCGACAGCTCGGGCGGCTACCTGGCCACGATGGCGTGCATGCGGCTGCGCGACGAGGGCTGCGCGATGCCGGCGCTGCAGGTGCTGCTGTGCCCGAACACCGACCTCACGCTCTCCTCGCCGAGCATCGTCTCCAAGGGCTCCGGCTACGGGCTGGACGCCGACACGCTGGCCTGGTTCGTCGCCCAGTGGGTGCCCGACCCCGCGCAGCGCCCCGGCGCCAGCCCCCTGCTGTCCCCCAACCTGTACGGCCTGCCGACCACGCTGCTGGTGACCGCGGAGAACGACGCCCTGCGCGACGAGGGCGACGCCTACGCCGCCAAGCTCGCCGAGGCCGGCGTGAAGGTCGTGCACCGGCAGGAGCCCGGCCTGGCGCACGGGTTCATCCAGGACTCGGGCGACGCGGTCGGGCCCGCCTGCGAGCGGGTCTTCTCCGACATCAAGGCCCTGATCCCGCGCTGAGGCGGGGTGCCGGATAATCCCCGGCATGAGCCTCCCCCGCCTGATCGCCACCGACCTCGACGGCACGCTCCTCGACCCCGCCGGTGCCGTCACCCCCCGCACCCGCCGCGCCCTCGAGGCGGCCAGGACGGCGGGCGCGGAGGTGGTCTTCGTCACCGCGAGACCGCCGCGCTCCATCGCCCGCATCGCCGCGGAGACCGGCGTCGACGGCACGGCGATCTGCAGCAACGGCGCGATCGTCTACGACGTCGCCGCGGGCCGCGCCCTCACCACCCGGACGCTCGACCCTGCCGAGGCCCGCGCGGTCACGCGGTCCCTCGCCGAAGCGCTGCCGGGCCTCACCTTCGCGATCGAGACGGGCACCGGCGTGCTGTTCGAGCCCGGGTACGGCAAGCACGTCCCCCATGACGCCGCCTACCGCCGGGAGGTGGCGTCGGTGTGGGCGGACCCCGCGCCGGTCGTCAAGCTGCTGGCCTGGTCGCCGGCCCACCACGCGGACGAGATGTTCACCGCGGCGACCGCCGCCGTGGACGGCCGGGCAGAGCTCACCTATTCGGGCAGCGGCGGGCTGCTGGAGATCAGCGCGGCCGGGGTGACCAAGGCGGGCGCGCTGGCCGAGCTCTGCCGGGAGCGCGGCATCGACCCCGCCGACGTGGTGGCCTTCGGCGACATGCCCAACGACCTGGCCGTACTCGCCTACGCGGGCACCGGCTACGCGATGGCCAACTCGCACCACACCGTGCTGGCCGCCGTCGAGCGCCACACGCTGTCGAACGCCGAGGACGGCGTGGCCGTGGTGCTGGAGCGCTACTTCAGCCCGTGAACGCACAGGCCTTCAGCCCGTGAACGGCGCGGGCCCGCAGGTCGCGGGACGAGGGCAAGCGTGCCGTTCGGCGAGGGCCGCGTGCCGTACGGCGAGGGCGGGCCGGGCCGAGTACACCCGTCGGCGTAGTCGCGATGACGACGCGTGGCGGATGCCGTCGCCGGCCGTCGGCGTGACCCTTGCTCACATGGTCAGATTCCTCACCCCCTTCAAGATCCTCGCCCTGCTCAACGTCGCCGCCGTGCTCGCCCAGGCCGTCACGGCGGGGCAGCTGCTCAGCGGCGGCGGCAGCGCGCTTCACGGTATGGGCGCCGGTGCCGTCCATACCGTGGGGCTGCTCCTGCTGATCGTCGGCGTCCTGGTGTGGCGTCCAGGACGCGGCCCGGGCTGGCCGGCGCTGGCCGGCCTGGCGATCCTGCTGCTGGGCTTCGTCCAGTCGGCCACGGGAGGCTCGGGCGTGACGGCGCTGCACGTGCCGCTCGGCATGACGATCATGGGTCTCAGCGTGTGGCTGGCCGTCTGGGCGTTCACACCCGCGCGTTCGGCACGCAGTGCTTCGTCCTGAGACCGGTGACGTCGCGCGGGCCGTTCTCGCCGAGTTGTGACAGCCGCCCGGTGTCCTCCTCCGGCCCGCCCTCGTGGTGGCCGGTCTTTGGCTCCTTATCCCGAAGAAAGGTCGATAAAAGTCCATATGGGCTTTGACTCCTGCGGGACGATCAGCATGCTTGCCTCATGACGGACGTACGGGTGATCGTCGGGCCGGGGCTGGCTGCCGACTGGGCGTTGCTGGGGGAGGTGGCCGAGCGGGAGTTCTCGGCGCTAGGAGTGAGCGGGGCGCTGCGGCACGCCCGTGACGCCGGTGAGGCGCGTGCCCTCCTTGCGGGTACGGCGGGCGGCCCCGTCGTGGCGATCCCCGGGCCCTCGCCGGAACTGCGCGAACTCATGGGCACGGCGGACGGCGTCGTCTGGTGCGACTTCAGCCGGGTGCGCCAGCTCGAGGGAACCGCGCACATCCAGGGCAGGGGGATCGACGGGCTGGTGTGGGCCATCAGGCACGCCGTCCACCGGCACCGGCACCGGCCGCGGCGCTTCACCTACGGCACGCACCCCGAGCAGTGGGGCGACCTGTACCTGCCCGCCATGGCCACCGCCGACCTGCCCCTGCCGGTCGTGGCCCTCGTGCACGGCGGCTACTGGCGCTCGGTGTGGGCGGCCGACCTGATGGACGCGCTCTGCGCCGACCTGGCGGCGCGCGGGCTCGCGGCGTGGAACCTGGAGTACCGCCGCCCCGACCTGCACGGCTGGGAGGCCACGACCGCCGACGTCGCCGCCGGGCTCGACGCCCTGCCCACCGTGGCGGCCGGGCTGACCGGTACGCGGCTCGACCTGGACAGGGTCGCGGTCGTCGGCCACTCGGCGGGCGCCCAGCTCGCCCTGCGGGCGGCGGCCGACAACGCCAAGGTGGCGCTGGCGGTGTCGCTCGCGGGCGTGCTCGACC
This sequence comes from Nonomuraea sp. NPDC003804, assembly GCF_040610675.1. Taxonomy (NCBI): domain Bacteria; kingdom Bacillati; phylum Actinomycetota; class Actinomycetes; order Streptosporangiales; family Streptosporangiaceae; genus Nonomuraea; species Nonomuraea sp. NPDC003804. The sequence goes on along the minus strand of NZ_JBEXMT010000016.1, from coordinate 138,299 downwards.
TGGTGGAAGGCGACCGGCGGCACCTCAGCTCCGGCGCGGTGGCGGCGGCGCTGGGCGGGCACGCGCGCTTCGACAGCGGCTCGCCGCAGGCGACGTACGCGGCGTCGAGCCCGCTGCTGCGGCTGCCGCTCGGGGTGCCGCAGCTCATCGTCCAGGGGTCGGGCGACGATCTCGACCTGATCGACTTCAGCCGCAGGTATGCCAGGGCGGCCGAGGCGGTCGGGGACGAGGTGACCTACATGGAGATGTCGGGCGACCACTTCGCGGTGATCTCGCCGCGCGCCCCCATCTGGCGCACCACCGCCCTCGCCATCGCCGAACGCCTGGTCAGGGCCACGCCGCCGAAGCCCGCCTGACCGGCCCGCCCGCTTCCCGCCCTCTCCCGGAGGTGCTCGCCCTCCGGGAGAGGCGCTCGCCTTACGGAGGGGTGCCCGCCCTTCCGGAGGGGTGCCCGCTCTCCCTGCGGGGTGCCCGCTCTCCTGGAGGAGCGCACGCTGGGTCAGGGCCCGGCTTCGGGGTTCCGCCGAGGGAAAGACGTGCCGGCCGGGGTGCGTGGTGCCGTGTCGTGGAACCGGTCCTGGTGTTTCGCGCCGCCGCGCCGTACCAAGGAGGGGAGGGAAGGGAGCGACCGTGGAGGTCTCGATCGTCGGAGCCGGCCTGGTGGGCTGCTTGCTGGCTTGTTTTCTCGCCAGGAGAGGCCACGAGGTGACGCTGTACGAGCGTCGCCCCGACCCCAGGCTGACGGGTGCCGAGCGCGGCAGGTCGATCAACCTGGCGATCTCCGAGCGCGGCATCGACGCGCTGCGCAGGCTCGGCCTGGCGGAGGAGGCACTGGCGGAGGCCATCCCGATGCCGGGCCGGATGATGCACGCCGTCGACGGCTCCCTCACCTTCCAGCCCTACAGCTCCGACCAGCGGCACGCGATCAACTCCATCAGCCGCGGCGCGCTCAACGGCAAGCTGCTCGACGCGGCGGAGGCGCACAAGGGTGTGCGGGTCAGGTTCGGGCACCGGCTGACCGGCATCGGGGACGGCACGCTGGAGTTCGAGGGCGGCATCGTCGAGAAGGGCCAGCAGGTCGTCATCGGCGCCGACGGCGCCTACAGCGCGGTCAGGGCCAGGCTTCAGCAGCTGCCGGGCACCGACTTCAGCCAGCAGTACCTCGACTACGGCTACAAGGAGCTGACGATTCCCCCCCAACTGGGGGAGTTCGCCTTCGACCCGGGGGCGTTGCACATCTGGCCGCGCGGCCGGTCGATGATGATCGCCCTGCCGAACCCCGACAAGTCCTTCACGTGCACGCTGTTCTGGCCGCACGAGGCACTGGCGGCGCTCGACACGCCGGAGAAGGTACGCGCCTTCTTCGGCAAGGAGTATCCCGACGCCGCCGAGGTGATGCCGCACCTGGCCTCCGACTACGCCCGCAACCCGGTCGGGCACCTGGTCACGATGCGCTGCGACCCCTGGCACGGGACCGTCAACGGCACCCTGGTCGGGCTGATCGGCGACGCGGCCCACGCCATCGTCCCCTTCTACGGCCAGGGCGCCAACTGCGGCTTCCAGGACTGCGTCGAGCTCGACCGGTGCCTCGACGAGACGGGCGACGACTTCGCCAGGGCGCTGGAGCTGTTCCAGCGCCGCAAGGCCGACACCGACGTCATCGCCCGCCTCGCGCTGGACAACTTCGTCGAGATGCGCGACAAGGTCGGCTCCCGGGTCTTCCTCGCCCAGAAGCGCGTCGAGCACGCCCTGGAGCGGGCGCTGCCGGGCCGCTACGTGTCCCGCTACGAGCTGGTCTCCTTCTCGACCACCCCGTACGCCGAGGTGGAGCGGCGCGTGGCCCGCCAGCGCCGGTGGGCCGCGGCCGGGGCGGCCGGGCTGCTGATCGCCGGGGCCGTCGCGTGGAGAAGGTCCCGCTAGGCCGGGACCGGTCAGGCCTGCTTGCCCATCGCCTTCCTGATGGCGTCGACCGTCCTGTCCTTGACCGCCGCCAGCGGACCCATCAGAAGGTTCTCGGTGGCCGTCTCGACGCCGGGGTGCGGGTGCGTGGGCGCCAGCGCCTCGGCCGCCTTCACTCCCACGGCCATCGTCCTGCGCTCGGCCTCGCTGGTCTCGGCGCGCAGCTGGGGGAACTCCTCACGTTCCTCGGCCGCGGCGTGTTCCAGCACCGACGCGCGCAGCGTGGCGAGGTTGGCCGTGAACTGCGGGTCGTCGACGCCCGCCTTCTCCATCTCGGCGAGCATGTCCTTGGCCGCGTTCTCCTCGGCCAGCCGCTCGTCCACGACCGCCTCCCCGCCCGGGAGCTTGCGCCGGGCGTAGGGGTGGACGATCTGCTCCTCGGCCGTCTCGTGGACGGCGAGCAGCCGTACCAGCCGCTGGAACGGCTCGCCGCGGGCGTCGGGCGGCGCGCCCTCCACCTCCGCGAACAGCTCCTTGATCAGGTCGTGCTGGTGGAGCAACAGGTCGACGACGTCGTTCTCGTTCATCCGCTCGGGTACCGTCTGGTCCGCCATGGGAGCCTCCTTCCTGGTCACCCCCGCGCCTACCCTCAGGGGAGCGGGAACACCTCCGTCGGCTGGTGGACGTAAATGTCCTAGTCGACGCGGGAGAGGACGAGCGGATCCTCCTCACCGGAGACGGCGGTGAGCGTCTCCTCGTCATCGGACAGGGTGAGGGTCCCGCTGCTCTTGCTGAAGCCGCAGTCCAGGAAGAACTTGTAGCCGTCGTCGGCGGGTTTGACGGTGCCCTCGCAGGCGCCACCGTCCACGCTGCTGGTGATCGCGCCGTCCCCGGTGATCTCGACCGTCACCTGAGAGTCGTCGGCTTGCCCCTCCCATGCGCCCTCCAGCGCGCCCAGCCCGCTTCCACAGGCGGTGAGCAGAAGTGCGGCGCAGAGCAGGCCGGCCATCGCGCTCAGTTTGGAGAACATGTTTCTGGCTCCTTCGTTCGAAGATCGCTGATGTCTTGCGCCCGGTGACGAGATCGGGGCTGGTGACCGGAATCCGCGGGTGGTGGTGGCGGCCGGCCGTATCGGCGACCGGCCCGTCAGGGGCCGGCCGGCGGGGTGGTCTTGGGGTGCACCACGATGGGCGCGCTGGACCTGAGGACGCCCGAGCCCTTGATGGCGCGGCCGTCGTGCGCCTTCCAGATGTCGAGCTGGTAGGTGCCCGGGGCGACGTCGGTCCACTTGTGGTACTGCCAGGCGTTGCAGGCGAACTGCACGGCCTCGCGGCTGGGCCGTACGGCCACCCAGTAGACGGTGGTCCCCTGGGGGCAGCTCTCGTACGACCAGAACTCGACATCCCCCTTGGCCGTCTGCGTCCACCACGGAGAGAAGATCCGGAACGCCATCCGGTCGATCCGGGTCGGGAACCCGTACCCCTTGACCACCTGCGGCGCCCCGGACGCCGGCAGGGCCGCCGGGCCCGTCCCACGGGGTGAAAGGGTGCCGGCCGGAGCCGCGGGCCCGTTCCCGCCGACGTTCCCCGGGGCGAACGCCGGCGGGTACACCAGGAGCAGCGCGGAGATCACGACGGCGACGGGGATCACCGCCAGGGGCTTCTTCCACCACGGACGGGCGGTGCCGGGCGGGCGGGTGACCGAGGCCCGGACGCCCGGGTCCGGGGGAGCGGCGGTGCCGTGTGGAGTTCCGGGGCCGTCAAGGACAGGACCGCGCGAGAGGCGGACGTCGGCGGTCGACAGGCCGGGGTTGTCGTGGAGGAGCCGGGACAGCAGGGCGGCGGCCGTGGGACGGGCGGCGGGGTCCTTGGCGAGGCAGTCGCGAAGCAGGGGGAGCAGTCCGGAGGGGACGCCGGTCAGGTCGGGTTCGGCGGTCAGGACGGCGTGCATGAGCGCCGGCACGGTGTCACCGGAGAACGCCTGCCGTCCCGTGCTCGCGAAGATCATGGTGAGGGCCCAGCTGAACAGGTCGGTGGCCGGGGTCGGCTCGCGCTGCTCGAACTGCTCGGGGGACATGTACGCCGGAGTGCCCATGGCGTTGCGGGTGAGCAGGTGGCCGGTGGCGCTGGCGATCCCGAAGTCGATCACCACGGGGCCCTCGGGGCCCATGATGACGTTGGACGGCTTGAGGTCGCGATGGACGACCCCGGCGCGGTGGATGGCCACGAGAGCCGCCAGGGTCGCGACGGCCAGGCGGTCGAGGCCGCTGCCGGTGCGCGGGCCGTCCGTCCTGACCAGCGAGTGCAGGGAGGGGCCGGGGACGTACTCGCTGACGAGGTAGGGCCGGCCGCCGTCCACCCCGGTGTGCAGCACCCTGGCCGTGCAGAACGGCGCCACCCGGCGCGCGGCGGCGGCTTCGCGTTCGAAGCGCCGCAGCGCGTCGGGGTCCCCGGCCATCGAGTCGAGCAGCACCTTGATGGCCACCCGCCCGCCGTCCGCTCCCACGCCCAGGTGGACGACGGCCTGGCCGCCCGAGCCGAGCGTGCCGGCCACGACGTACTCGCCGTACTTCTCCGTCACTGTCCTTGTCCTTACGTGGCCGCGCGGCGGGGGGTGGGGGCTGGGCTCGGCCTCAGCAGTAGATCGCGCTGTTCGCCTCCCCGGCGAGCTGCCTGCCGCTCGAGTCGGTGAACCCCACGCGCCCCCAGGCCCGGATGCACTGACTGCCGGCGATGAGGGTGGCGCCATTGGTCCGGACGAAGCCCCGCTTCACGTAGCTCTCGGCGTTGGCCCGGTAGTGGTAGCCGCCGCCGTCGAGGTGGTCCTGGTAGTCACGGCACTCGGCGACGGAGCGCCCGCACACCCAGATCGAGACCGACATGAACTTGGCGTAGTCCTCGGCCGCGAGGCTGGTGTTGGTGAAGGCGCACACGCGGCTGCCATTGCGGTGGACGTGCAGGAACGCGCCCTTCATCCGCGCGCCCCCGCCCGTGGCGGTGATCTCGGTGCGGCCGATGCGCTCACCGGCGCAGGGCAGACCCTGCGTGGCGGCCTGGGTCGTGCCCCGGGTCGCGGCCTGGGTCGTGCCCTGGGTCGTGGCCTGGGCGGCGGGGGCGTGGACGACAGACTGGGTCAGAGCGAGCCCCGTGGCCAGAGCCACCGTCGCGGCAAGGCGTGCAGAAGCAGACATCGTGGACATGAGGGTCCTTCCTGAGGGGGAGCGGATGAGATGATGGCGATCATGGATGGTGATCGTCCCGGACCGATGCTGCCCTAGGCGGTAGGCCTTCGACACCCCCTGCAAGCTGCGGAAACAAAGCAGCAACAACCGCAACAACTGCACAGCGACAGCGGAGGAGAGCATGGCGCGAGGTGGACGCAAGGATCACCCGATCGATCGGGAAGAGGGTCCGGTCGCGGAGTTCGTCGACGATCTGCGGCGGTTACGCGGCACGCTGACTCTGGAGGAGCTGGGGCGCCGGATGCGGTACCACCCCAGCACGCTCTCGCGGCGGCTCACGCCGAAGGAGTTGCCCCCGCAGGAGTTCGTGGACGCCTACGTGCGGGCCTGCGGGCACGACCCGGAGCCGTGGCTCGAACGCCGGCGGGAACTCGGCGAACAGCCCGCCGGGACCCAGCCGGACGACCCCGCCGATATCCAGCCGGACAATCCCGCCGCGACTCAGCCGGACGACTCCGCCGTGGCGCCGCCGGACGCGCCCGCCGTGGCGTCGCCGCCGCCGGTCGCCCCCTGGTGGAGGCGGCCCCGTTACCTGGCTCCCGCCGCTGCCGTGATCGCCGCTCTGTTGCTCGGCTACTCGCTGTTCACGCCGTCGGAGAGCGGGACAGGCCCGGCCGCCGCGCTGCTGGCCGTGCCGGTGTCCGGGGCGCCGCAGGTGGTCAAGGGGTACGGGTTCCCGACCCGGATCGACCGGATGGCGTTCCGGATCTTCTCTCCGTGGTGGACGCAGACGGCCAAGGGGGATGTCGAGTTCTGGTCGTACGAGAGCTGCCCCCAGGGGACGACCGTGTACTGGGTGGCCGTACGGCCCAGCCGCGAGGCCGTGCAGTTCGCCTGCAACGCCTGGCAGTACCACAAGTGGACCGACGTCCCGCCGGGCACCTACCAGCTCGAGACCTGGAAGCTGCACGACGGCCAGGCCATCAAGGGCTCGGGCGTCGTCAAGTCCAGCGTGCCCATCGTGGTGCACCCCAAGGAGACCCCGAGCCCCACCCCCAGCACGACGTGACGGGACCCGCCGCCGCCGTCCGGCGATGGCCGCCGACCCCCTCGGCTGTGACCGGGCCTACGGCATCAGCCCCAGCCGCCGGGCGGCAACCACCGTCTCGTGCCGGTTGTGCGTGCCGAGCTTGCGCATCGCCCCGCGCAGGTAGCTCTTGACGGTCTCCGGCAGCAACCCCAGGCGCCTGGCGATCTCGGCGTTGCCGCAGCCGAGCCCGACCCAGGCCAGCACGTCGAGCTCGCGCGGCGACAGCCGTACCGGCGGCGCGGGGTCACGCCGGACCTCACCGGACAGCCGCGCGCAGACCGTCAGCAGCCGCTCGCGCAGCTCGGGCGCGTCGACCTCCTGCGCGATGGCACGCAGTTCGGCGTTGGCCTCGCGCAGATCCTCCTGTCCGGGAGAGCGGCCCGGCGTCGCGCCCGCGCGTTCGGCCAGCGCGAGCCGCCGGGACACCTCGTCGCGGACGGCCAGCTCGGTGGCCAGCTCGCCGCTCACCCGCATGGCGGCCAGCAGCACCCGGTCGCCGAAGGCCAGCGGCTCCCTGATCGCGCCGTAGATCACCGCCCGCACCACGGAATCGACGACGACCGGCACGGCCAGCACCGAGCGCAGCGACTCGGCGAGCACGGGGCGGTCGTACTCGTGGGTGATGTCGGTGGCCGTGGCGTAGTCGCCCACCGCCGCGGGCCGCGCCAGCGCGAGCACCTTGCCGCCGAGGCCTGCCCCCGCGGTCACGGCGATCCCGTGCAGCGCGTTCGTGCGGGTGCCGCGCAGCTGCGACATCCTGATGTGGCGCCGCTCGCCGACCATCCCGCCGAAGGCCACCTGCACGCCCGCCGTGCGCTGCAGCCTGCTGAGCGCCTGCTGGAGCGCGTCCACCTGCTCGAGCATGCCCTGATCCAACCACTGGCGGCCGTGCGGCACCACCCCTGTTCGGGGGTGGTACGGCGCGCGGCCCGGTCGCAGACTGTGAGCATGCAGTCCTACTCCAGCATCGCCGCGCACGCGCCGCTGCTCGGCGAGACGATCGGGCAGAACCTCGAGCGCACGGTCAGCCGCTTCGGCGGCAGGGAGGCCCTCGTGGAGGTGCCCACGGGCCGGCGGTGGACCTACACCGAACTCAACGCCGAGGTGGACGGCCTGGCCAGGTCCCTGCTCGCCCGGGGGATCGGCAAGGGCGACCGGGTCGGCATCTGGGCGCCCAACTGCGCCGAATGGGTCTTCGTCCAGTACGCCACGGCGAAGATCGGCGCCATTCTCGTCAACGTCAACCCCGCCTACCGCGGCCACGAGCTGGAGTACGTGGTCCGGCAGTCGGGCATGCGGCTGCTGATCAGCGCCGTGTCGCACAAGGGCAGCGACTACCGGAAGATGATCGAGGAGATCGGTTTCGCCGACGTCGTCTATCTCGGCGAGGACAGCTGGGAGCGGCTGCTGGCCGCGCGGGTGCCCGCCGAGCGGCTGGCGGCGATCGAGCTGTCGCCCGACGAGCCCATCAACATCCAGTACACCTCCGGCACGACGGGCTTTCCCAAGGGCGCGACGCTGTCGCACCACAACATCCTCAACAACGGCTACTTCGTCGGCGAGCTGATCCACTACACCGAGCGCGACAGGGTCTGCCTTCCGGTGCCCTTCTACCACTGCTTCGGCATGGTGATGGGCAACCTCGGCGCCGTCTCCCACGGCGCGTGCGTGGTCATCCCCGCCGCCGGCTTCGACCCCGAGGCCACGCTGCGCGCGGTCGAGCAGGAGCGCTGCACCAGCCTGTACGGCGTGCCGACGATGTTCATCGCCGAGCTGGCCCTGGCCGGCGGGTTCGACCTGTCCAGCCTGCGCACCGGGATCATGGCGGGCTCGCCCTGCCCGGTCGAGGTGATGAAGCGGGTCGTCATCGAGATGCACATGACCGAGGTCGCCATCTGCTACGGCATGACCGAGACCTCCCCTGTCTCCACCATGACCAGGACCGACGACACCCTGGAGCGCCGCACCGAGACCGTGGGCCGGGTGATGCCGCACGTCGAGGTCAAGATCGTGCACCCGGAGACCGGGCTGACGGTGCCGAGGGGCGAGCCGGGCGAGCTGTGCACCCGCGGCTACTCGGTGATGCTCGGCTACTGGGACGAGCCCGGCAAGACGGCCGAGGCCATCGACGCCGCCCGGTGGATGCACACCGGCGACCTGGCGGTCATGGACGCCGACGGCTACGTCAGCGTGGTCGGCCGCATCAAGGACATGGTGATCAGGGGTGGGGAGAACGTCTACCCGCGCGAGATCGAGGAGTACCTCCACCGCCACCCCGACATCGCCGACGTCCAGGTCATCGGCGTCCCCGACGAGAAGTACGGCGAGGAGCTGATGGCCTGGGTCGTCATGCGCGAGGGCGCGCCGCCGCTGACGGCCGAGGCGGTCAGGGAGTTCTGCGCGGGGGAGATCGCCCACTACAAGATCCCGCGCTACGTCCACGTGGTCGAGGGCTTCCCGATGACGGTCACCGGCAAGATCAGGAAGGTGGAGATGCGCGAGCGCGCGATCGACGTGCTCGGTCTGCGGTGAGCGGAACCCGGCGCCCTGGGGAGGGCGTGGTCACCATCACGTTGCCTTATTAGAAAACTGTCCAAAAAATGAGGGCATGGCCCACCTTCCCCGTCTGGCGGTGACGCGCACCGCCAAGCTCGCCACGCTTCCCCTCGGCTACGCCGGCCGTACCGCGCTGGGGCTCGGCAAGCGCGCGTTCGGCAGACCCGCCGAGCTGATCGCGGCCGAGGTGCAGGCGCGCACCGCCGAGCAGATCTTCACGGTGCTCGGCGAGCTCAAGGGCGGCGCCATGAAGCTGGGCCAGCTGCTGTCGGTGCTGGAGTCGGCGCTGCCGCCCGCGATCGTCGAGCCGTACCGGGCGGCGCTGACCCGGCTGCAGGACTCGGCGCCGGCCATGCCCTCCGCCACGGTGCACCGGGTGCTGGCGCAGGACTTCGGGGACGGCTGGCGCGAGCACTTCGCCGCCTTCGACGACACCCCCGCCGCCTCGGCCTCCATCGGGCAGGTGCACCGGGCGGTGTGGGCCGACGGCAGGCCGGTCGCGGTCAAGGTGCAGTACCCGGGCGCGGCCAGGGCGCTGCGCACCGATCTGCGCCAGGTCGGCAGGGTCGCCAAGCTGTTCGGCGTGCTGCTGCCCGGCCTCGATGTGAAGGCGTTCGTCCAGGAGCTGCAGGAGCGGGTCGAGGAGGAGCTCGACTACGGCCTCGAGGCCGAGGCGTGGCACGCCTTCGCCGAGGCGTACGAGGGCGACCCCGACTTCGCGATCCCGCCTGTCGTGGCCGCCTCGGAGCACGTGATCGTCACGGAGTGGCTGGACGGCGTGCCGCTGTCCAGGGTGATCGCGGAGGGCACCCAGGAGGAGCGTGACAGGGCCGCGCTGCATCTGGTGCGCTTCTCCTTCTCCGCGCCCACCCGCTGCGGCCTGCTGCACGGCGACCCGCATCCGGGCAACTTCAAGATCACCCAGGACGGGCGGCTGGGCGTGCTCGACTTCGGCGCCGTCAAACGGCTGCCCGGCGGGCACCCGGCCGCGATCGGGCCGCTGCTGCGCCACGGAGCCGCCGGCGACATCGAGGGCGTGGCCGAGGTGTTCCGGCGGGAAGGCGTGATCCGTGAGGGCGTGGAGGTCGATCTTGCCGCCCTGGCCTCGTTCGTCGGGCCGTACGCCGAGCCGATCGCCGTGCCGGAGTTCGCCTTCACCCGCGACTGGATGCGCGAGCGCGGCCTGTACATGTTCAGCGACGGGTCGAGCATCTTCCGCATGCTCAACGTGCCGCCCGACTACGTCGTGAGCTTCCGCGTGCTCACGGCGGGCTACGGCATCCTGTCGCAGCTGGCGGCGAAGGCGCCCTTCCGGGCCGAGGCCGAGCGCTGGATTCCCGGGTTCGCCGACCAGGATTAACTGACACTTCCGGCAGGCCGTAGCATGTCGTGGTGCTCGAAGTGCTCGGCCTGCTCGCGGTCGGTGTCGTGGCCGGAGTGGTCAGCACCGTGGTCAGCCTGGCCTCGATCGTCTCCTACCCGGCGCTGCTGGCCTTCGGACTGCAACCGCTGGCCGCCAACGTCACCAACACCGTCGCCCTGGTCTTCACCGCCGTCGGCGCGGCGGCGGGCTCCCGGCCCGAGCTCCACGGGCAGGGCTCCCTCGTGCTGCGGCTGGGCTGGATCACCGCGCTGGGCGGCGCCACCGGCGCGGCGCTGTTGCTGCTCACGCCCTCGCGGACGTTCGAGATGATCGCGCCCTTCCTCATCGCGCTCGCCTCCGTGCTGCTGGTCCGCCCGCCGGGGACGCGGCCGGACGGCGACCACGGCCTGCTCACCCGGGTCGCGCTGTTCGCGGTCGCCGGATACATCGGCTACTTCGGGGCCGCGGGCGGGATCCTCATGTTCGCCGTGCTCACCGCCATCATGGATCAGGCGCCCGCCAGGGTGAACGCGGTCAAGAACGTCGTGTCGGGGCTGGCCAACTGCGTGGCCGCCGTCGGGTTCGCGCTGTTCGGCCCGGTGGAGTGGTGGGCGGTGGCGCCGCTGGCCGCCGGGTTCCTCGTCGGCGGCTGGCTCGGCCCCGCCATCGCCCGCCGCCTGCCCGGCAGGTCGCTGCGCTACCTGGCGGCGGCCTGCGGGCTGGCGGTGGCCGTCAAGCTGGGGATCGACGCGTTCGCCTAGCGTGCGGGCTGCAGCGTGTCGAGCACCCTGAGGGCCTGGTGGTCGGCGCCGCGCCGGTTCGGGTGCAGGGGGATGGCCGGTCCGAGCGGGTCGGTCGACAGCGGCAGGTAGCCCTCGACCCACTTGACGCCGGGACGCCGGCACACGTCGTGCCCGACGCTGGTGCTGTAGGTGTCGACGAACTCGATCCCCTTGGCGGCCGCCACCCGCGCCAGCATGGCGTTCAGCTCCTCCAGCTTGTCGCCCAGCCATTCGAGGTCGTCGTCGGCGGCCTGGACGTAGGGGTAGCAGCCGCCCTCCTGCGGCAGCCCCGCCAGGTAGTCGACGAGCAGGATCCGGGCGCGTGGCGAACGCTGCCTGATCCCGTCGACGACCGCCGCCACCTTGGGCTCGGCCGCGACGATGGCCCGCGACATGCGGTCGACGCCGCCCCTCACCCACGCCGGCTTGCACGGCCGGCCGAACGGGGCGGGCAGCAGGTTGAGGCATCCGGCCGCCGCCGTGGCCAGCTTGGCGTCGTTGCCGCCGATGCCCAGCGTCACCAGGTCAGTCGTCGGAGTCAGCCGGTCGAACTGCGGCGGGTTCACCCCGTCGAACAGGTGCCTGACGTGGTTGACGTCCTGCTCGGCCGTCATGTGGCGGGTCGTCGCGCCACCGCAGGTCGCGTCGCGGAAGACCGGGACCCCCAGCGCCGCGGCGACCTGCTTGGGATAGTTGTAGGTGCTCTGCGCGCAGCCGCGGGGCGCGTGCGCACCCGTGACGTGCAGGACGGAGACGTCGGCGCTCCACGAGTCGCCGAGCGCGACGTACTCCTGGTAGGCCTGGACGGGCGCGGTCAGCAGCCCGGCGAAGAGGATCAAGGAAGCCAGCACGCCGACATTGTGGAGAGCGTCACGCAGCGTGCGCAGCCGATTTCACCAAGTCATGAACGTCGTGAGGTCACGTCAGTGGAGCCGGTACGGCACGCGCATGCCGTACCGGCTCCACGGGGTCACGGCTTACGGTGCTTCAGCAGCTCGTGCACCTTCTCGATCTTGGCGATGGACGCCGGCGCGACCGCGGCCGACTTGGCGGCGGCCGTGGGCGTGGCGCCGGTCGGCGAGGTGGCCGGCTTGCCGGGCGTGAACAGCCAGGTGTCGAACAGCGCGTCCAGCTGCTTGCCCGAGATCCGCTCGGCCAGCGCGACGAACTCGGCGGTCTCGGCGTTGCCGTGCGCCTTGGCGCGCGCCCACGTCCTGATGATCGACCAGAAGGCCGCGTCGCCGACCTCGGTGCGCAGCGCCTGCAACGTCATGCCGCCGCGGTAGTAGGTGGCGTTGTGGAACAGGTCGGCCGCGCCCGGGTCGCCCGGCTTGACCTGCCAGAACGGGTCACCGGCCGGGTACTGGTCGTAGAAGAAGTCGGCGACCTCGGCGGCCGTGCCCTCGCCCAGCTTCTCCGACCAGATCCACTCGGCGTAGGTGGCGAAGCCCTCGTTGAGCCAGATGTGCTTCCAGTCCTTCACCGCGACGCTGTCGCCGAACCACTGGTGGGCGTTCTCGTGCACGACCACGTAGGTGTCGGGGCCGCCGGAGAAGAAGCGCGGGTCGTAGACCGGCTGCGTCTGCGTCTCCAGCGCGAAGCCCGGCAGCGCGCTGGTGACCGAGCCGCCCATCGAGTGGAACGGGTAGCGGCCGAACCGGTCCGCCAGCCAGTCGACGATCTCCGGCGTCCGCTCCACCGACTCCTTGGCCGCCGCCTCGTAGCGGCCCAGGTTCTTGCTGTAGGCGGTGGTGACGGGCAGCCCGCCCGACGAGCGTCCCTGCCGCACGTCGAGCTGCCCGACGAACAGCGTGGCCAGGTAGGTGGCCATCGGCTTGTCCATCCGCCAGGTGGAGGTCGTCCGATCGCCTCGCGTGCGTTCCCCGACCTTGACACCGTTGCTGATGGCCTGCGTGCCCTTGGGCACGGTGATCGTGATGTCGTAGGTGGCCTTGTCGAGCGGGTGGTCGTTGCTCGGGAACCACCACCAGGCCACCTGCGGCTGGCCCAGCGCGAGCGCGCCGTCGGCGGTGGCGATCCACGGCGTGAAGCCGCCCGTCTCGTCGGGCACCGGCACCTTCGACGGGGTGTCGGCGTAGGTCACCTCGACGATGAACGGCGTGCCCCTGACCAGCGCGCGCGGCGGCGTGATCTCCAGCTCGTGCAGGCCGGACCTGGCGAACGTGGCGGCCCTGCCGTTGACCTTGACGCTGTCGACCTTGAGCAGGAAGTCGAGGTTGAAGCGGGTCAGGTGCTGGGTCGCCGTGGCCACGATCGTGGTCTTCCCGCGCAGCAGGTCGGTGCCGGGCTGGTAGTCCAGGGTCAGGCTGTAGTGCCTGGCGTCGTAGCCGCCGTTGCCGTGTTCGGGAAAGTAGGAGTCTCCGATGCCCGGTGCGCCCGGGCCCTTGTCGGTGGCGGCCGCCGGTGTGGCGAGGAAGAGCCCCGCGGCCGCGCTCATGGCGATAAGGGTGCGTGATCGGATTGATCGCATCACCGCAACGTAACCGAGGGCCGTCGCCTCGTCTACGACATCCGCGCCACCCCGGCGAAGCGCCTGGTCACCTCCCGCCAGACGGCGACGGCGGCGGGCTCGTCGAGCAGTGCCCTGCGATGCAGGTCGGCCAGGTCGAAGCCGCGGTCGTCCCATTCCAGGATCCGCTCGGGCGTCACCTCGGGGTGGAACTGCACGCCCCACGCCGCCGCGCCGACCCGGAACGCCTGGTAGGGACAGGCCTCCGTGCGCGCCAGCCACACGGCTCCCTCCGGCAGCTCGACGACCGCGTCCTTGTGGTGCTCGATCGCGGTGACGACCCCGGGCAGGTCGTGGAAGAGCGGGTCGGCGGCGGCCTCCGGGCGCAGCGTGATCGGCGTGCTGCCGTTCTCCGGCTCGCCCGCGTCGGCCTTCACCAGCCCGCCGGCCACCTCGGCGAGCATCTGCCCGCCCAGGCAGATCCCCAGGTACGGCCTGCCGTCGTCGATCGCCTCCCGGACCAGCTCCCTGGTGGCCGGCAGCCACGGCGCCCTGGCGTCGTCGGAGGGCAGGTAGCCGCCGCCCAGCACGACCAGCGCGCGCCCGCCCAGCCGCGCCGGCAGCTCGTCGCCGTCGAAGGGCCGCACGACCTCCAGGTCGAGACCGTCCTCGGCCAGCCAGTCGCCGACCCTTCTCGGGCCGCCGCTGGCGGCGTTCTGCACGATCAGGACTTCACGCATCGTGGGCCTTTCTGAGCCGGGTGGGGGATCGGCTCGGCGGGGTGGTCGAGCTCGGAGCGGGCATCGTCGAACGCCACCCGGCAGGGACGGCGCGCCGGGCGGTCAGTGGACGGTCTCGGCGATCGGGGGTCTCCCGGTCAGCGCGGCAGCGGCCTGGTCTGGTCGTCGTCGCCGCGGTCGGGGCGCTGGAAGGGGGTGAAGGCGGAGGGGTAGGCCGGCTGCTGGGACGGCGGGCCGTACGGGGCGGGCGGCGGGGGAAGCTCGGGCCTGGCCGAGCGCCAGCGCGAGGGGAAGGCGGAGGCGGTCACCAGCATCACGCCGAGGGCGAGCAGCATGCCGGTCGGGCCGAGCACGTCGAAGCCGTACTTGAGGGTGTCAGGCAGCAGGAGCAGCAGGTCCGACGGATACAGCCAGGGCATGACCAGCACCACGCCCATCAGGGTGTAGGTGAGGCCGGCCAGCAGCGAGGCCACGGGGGACAGCCGCGAGCCGGCGACGAATCCGAGCACGATCGCGGTTCCGGCGAGCGCGAGTGCTCCCCACCACGGCCCGGTGTAGGTCCTGAACGCGAACAGGATCTGGCCCGCGCCGAAGGCGAGGCCGACGGCCAGCAGGGGAGTCAGGAGCAGCCCAGCGACCACTCCGAGGACATGGCGGACAGCGTTGGACATGCTGGGAAGTCTAGACGTCACCGCGTCGATTCCCTGATCACCAGTTCGGGTTGGAACATGATCTGCTGGTGGGCGTGTGTGTTGGGATTGTCACACTCGTCCAGCAGCAATTCGGTGGCCACCCTGCCGAGCTGGTAGGTCGGCTGCCTGACCGAGCTGAGCGAGACCGCCGACGCGGCGGCGAAGTCGATGTCGTCGTAGCCGATCAGCGACACCTGCTCGGGCACCCGCACGCCCGCCTGCAGCAGGCCGCGCAGCAGGCCGAGCGCCAGCAGGTCGTTGGCGCAGAAGACGGCGTCCGGCAGGTCGGCCACGAGCGTCTCCGCGGCCTGCTGGCCCGCCTTGGCGGTCATCGACGGCATCTCCAGCACGCGCAGCTCGGCGGGGTCGCGGCCGGCGGCGGCCAGCGCCCGCTCGGCCCCCTCGCGCCGCTCGCCGCACTGCCGCATCGAGGCGGGTCCGGCGACGTAGACGAGCCGCTCGGCCCCGCCCGCCAGCAGGTGGGAGACCGCCATCGTGCCGCCCATCACGTCGTTGACCGACACCGCGCACTGGTCGGGCCGCTCGGCGGGATGGTCGACGAGCACCACGCTGATGCCGCGCGAGCGCAGCCGCTCCAGGCGACGCGAGTCGTCGTCGGACGGGGTGATCAGCACGCCGCGCACCCGCTGCTCGGCGAAGACCAGCAGGTTGCGCTCCTCCTTGGCCCTGCTGCCTGAGCTGTTGCCGAGGATCACCGCGTAGCCGCGGTCGCTGGCCAGATCCTCCACGCCGGCGGCGACGTCGGTGAAGAACGGGTTGCCGATGTCGATCACCGACAGGCCGATCGTCCGGCTGTGGCCCGCCCTCAGCGTCGAGGCCGACCCGTGGCGGACGAAGCCGAGCTCGCGGATCGCCTGCTCGACCCGGCTGCGCGTGGAGCCGGCGACCTTCTCGGGGCGGTTGAGGACGTTCGACACCGTGCCGGGCGACACGCCCGCCCTGGCCGCGACCTCCTTGATGCTGACCGGTTCAGCCACGCCCGCCCCCCGGATGGTAGGTGCGCAGCGGCTGGCTGCGCCGTACCAGCTCGCGCGGGTCGGCCACCAGCCCCAGGGCACGCGCCTGCACCAGCACGTTGCCCAGCGCCGCCGCCTCCACCGGCCCCGCGACCACGGGCAGGCCCGTGGCGTCGGCCGTCAGCTGGCACAGCAGCGCGTTGCGAGCGCCGCCTCCGACGATGTGCACGACCTCGACCTCCCGTCCGCTCAGCCGCGCGGCGTCGCTGACGGCTCTCCGATAGGCGAGGGCGAGGCTTTCCAGGATGCATCGTACGGCCTGCGGCCTGCTCGACGGTGCGGGCTGCCCGGTGCGCGCGCAGTAGGCCGCGATGCGGGCCGGCATGTCGCCCGGCGGCAGGAAGCTCGGATCGTCAGGATCGATCACCGCCGTGGACCGCTCGGCCGCGGCCGCCCGCAGCAGGCCCTCCAGGTCGCTCTCGCCCCATGCCCGCACGCACTCCTGCAGGATCCACAGGCCCATGACGTTGCGCAGGTAGCGGATGGTGCCGTCGGCGCCCGCCTCGTTGGTGAAGTTGGCGGCCACGCTGCCGTCGGTCAGCACCGGTTCGTCGAGCTCGACGCCGACCAGCGACCAGGTGCCGCAGGAGACGTAGGCGAAGCGTGGCGTCCGCGCGGGCACGGCGACCACGGCGGAGGCGGTGTCGTGGGAGGCGACCCGCGTGACGACCGCGCGGTGCCCGACGTCGGCCGTCAGCGGGCCCGCGACGCTCCCCGGAGGGGAGATCTGCGGGAAGATGCGCGCCGGCAGGCCGAGGTCGGCGATCAGCGGCCGTGCCCAGTCCCTGCCCCTGACGTCGAACAGGCCGGTGGTGGAGGCGTTGGTGAGCTCGGCCCCCTTGACGCCGGTCAGCCAGTAGGTGAGCAGGTCGGGGATGAGGAGCAGCGTCTCGGCGTGGTCGAGCCGGCTCTCCAGCAGCTGGTAGAGCGTGTTGAACGGCAGGAACTGCAGGCCGTTGACCTGGTAGCGGTCGAGGTCGAGCCGCTCGGTGTAGCGGGCGGTGCGCGCGTCCCGGTAGTGGACCGGGTTGCCGATGAGTGCGCCCTCGCCGTCCAGCAGGCCGTAGTCGACCGCCCACGAGTCGACGCCGATCGAGTCGGTCTCGCCGGCCCTCCGCAGGCCGTCGAGGGTGTCGTGGTAGAGGGCCAGGATGTCCCAGTGGAGGGTGCCCGCGACGGTGACGGGACGGTTGGGGAAGCGGTGCACCTCGACGAGGTCGACCCGGTCGGCCGTGACCTCGGCGCGCATGACCCGGCCGCTGGACGCGCCGAGGTCGACAGCTGTGATTCGCATGCGCTGATTAAAACGTATTTCCCGGCTTGGCATTGACCTTCAGCGGATGTGAGTCTAGTTTTCGTTAAAACGTTTCAGACACCCAAGCGGGGAGTCGCATGATCAAGGACCTGCTCAGGCGGCAGCACATCGAGACGCCCTCATGGGCGTACGGCAACTCGGGCACGAGGTTCAAGGTGTTCGCCCAGCCGGGCGTGCCCCGCGACCCCTACGAGAAGCTGGCCGACGCCGCCCAGGTGCACGCCTTCACCGGCATCGCGCCCACCGTGGCGCTGCACATCCCGTGGGACCGGGTCGACTCCTACGAGGACCTCGCCGGGCACGCCGCCTCGCTCGGCCTCGGCATCGGCGCGATCAACTCCAACGTCTTCCAGGACGACGACTACAAGCTCGGCAGCGTCACCCACCCCGACCCCGCGATCCGCCGCAAGGCCCTCGACCACCTGCTCGCCTGCGTCGACATCATGGACGCCACCGGCTCGGCCACCCTCAAGCTGTGGTTCTCCGACGGCACCAACTACCCCGGCCAGGACGACATCAGGGCGCGCCAGGACCGGCTGGCCTCCGCGCTGGAGCAGGTCCACGAGCGGCTGGGGGAGGGGCAGCGGCTCCTGCTGGAGTACAAGCTGTTCGAGCCCGCCTTCTACGTCACCGACGTGCCCGACTGGGGGACCGCCTACGCCCACTGCCGCGCCCTCGGCGACAAGGCGCAGGTCGTCGTCGACACCGGCCACCACGCGCCCGGCACCAACATCGAGTTCATCGTGGCGTTCCTGCTGCGCGAGGGGAAGCTGGGCGGCTTCGACTTCAACTCCCGCTTCTACGCCGACGACGACCTCATGGTCGGCGCGGCCGACCCGTTCCAGCTGTTCCGGATCATGTTCGAGGTGATCAGCGGAGGCGGGTACGGCCCGCACGTGTCCTTCATGCTCGACCAGTGCCACAACATCGAGCCGAAGATCCCCGGGCAGATCAGGTCGGTCATGAACGTCCAGGAGGCCACGGCCAAGGCGCTGCTCGTCGACCGGGAGGCACTGGCCGCGGCGCAGGCCGAGGGTGACGTGCTGGGGGCCAACGCCGTGCTGATGGACGCCTACAACACCGACGTGCGGGCCATGCTGGGGGAGTTGCGGGCCGAGATGGGCCTGGACCCCGACCCGATGGCGGCGTACGCGAGGTCTGGGTACTTCGAGAAGATCGCGGCCGAGCGGGTGGGCGGCTCCCAGGCGGGATGGGGCGCGTGACCCGGCAGGTCCTGCCCCGCGACCCACCGGCGCGGCCTGACGATCCAGCTCCATCACCGACACCACACGCAAAGGGAGACACCTGATGACGGTTACCGAGCTGCTCGACCGGGCCCATGCCCTCGGCTCGGACCCGCGCAACACCAACTTCGCGGGCGGCAACGCCTCGGCCAAGGGCGTCCGGCGCGACCCCGTGACCGGCGGCGACGTCGAGCTCATGTGGGTCAAGGGCTCCGGCGGCGACCTCGGGACCCTCACCGAGGACGGCCTGGCCGTCCTGCGCCTGGACCGGCTGCGCGCCCTCGCCGGCGTCTACCCGGGGGTGGAGCGCGAGGACGAGATGGTCGCCGCCTTCGACTTCTGCCTGCACGGCAAGGGCGGCGCCGCGCCGTCCATCGACACCGCCATGCACGGCCTGCTCGACGCGCCCCACGTCGACCATCTCCACCCCGACTCCGGCATCGCCCTGGCCACCGCCGCCGACGGGCCCGAGCTGACCGCCCGCATCTTCGGCGACCGGGTGCTGTGGGTGCCGTGGCGGCGGCCCGGCTTCCAGCTCGGTCTCGACATCGCCGCGCTGCAGGCCGCCAACCCGCAGGCCATCGGCTGCGTCCTCGGCGGCCACGGCATCACCGCGTGGGGCGCGACGAGCAAGGAGTGCCAGGCGAACTCCCTCGAGATCATCCGCACCGCCCAGCGCTACATCGACGAGCACGGCAAGCCGGAGCCCTTCGGCCCGGTGATCCACCCCTCGCCACCGGCCACCGAGCGGAGGGCGCGCGCCGCCGCGCTCTTCCCGCTGGTCCGCGGCCTGTGCTCCACCGACGTGCGCCAGGTCGGCCACTACACCGACAGCCCGGAGGTCCTGGACTTCCTCGCCCGTGCCGAGCACCCGCGCCTGGCCGCCCTGGGAACCTCCTGCCCCGACCACTTCCTGCGGACGAAGGTGGCTCCCCTCGTCCTCGACCTTCCCCCCACCGCCTCGCTGGACGAGGCGATGGCGCGGCTGCGCGTCCTGCATGCCGAATACCGTGACCGGTACGCGGCGTACTACCGGCGGCATGCCGTACCGGACTCGCCCGCGATGCGCGGCGCCGACCCGGCCATCGTGCTGGTGCCCGGCGTCGGCATGTTCTCCTTCGGCAAGGACAAGCAGACCGCGCGGGTCGCCGGCGAGTTCTACGTCAACGCCGTCAACGTGATGCGCGGCGCCGAGGCCGTCTCCACCTACGCGCCGATCCCCGAGTCGGAGAAGTTCCGCATCGAGTACTGGGAGCTCGAGGAGGCCAAGCTGCGCCGCCTCCCCAAGGCCAAACCGCTGGCCGGACGGGTGGCGCTGGTCACCGGCGGCGGCTCGGGCATCGGCGCCGCCACCGCCCGCCGCCTGGCCGCCGAGGGCGCCTGCGTCGTCGTGGCCGACCGCGACCTCGCCGCCGCCGAGAAGGTCGCCGCCGAACTCAACGGCCACCCCCACCTGCCGCCCGCCGCAGGCGTTCCCGGCGCGGCCGGGCCGAGCGCCGTGGAACCCGCCGGCCGGCGGGGGGCGGACACAGCCGTCGCCGTCGCGGTGGACGTCACGTCCGAGGAGCAGGTCGTCGCGTGCGTACGGCAGGCCGTCCTCGCCTTCGGCGGCGTCGACCTGATCGTGAACAACGCCGGCCTGTCCCTCTCGCGGTCGCTCCTCGACACCACCCTCGACGACTGGAACCTCCAGCACGACGTCATGGCCAGGGGCTCCTTCCTCGTCTCGCGGGAGACCGCCCGAGTGCTCCTCCTCCAGGACATCGGCGGCGACATCGTCTACATCTCCTCCAAGAACGCCGTCTTCGCCGGGCCGAACAACCTCGCCTACGGAGCCGCCAAGGCGGACCAGGCCCACCAGGTGCGCCTGCTGGCCGCCGAGCTGGGCGCCCACGGCATCCGGGTCAACGGCGTCAACCCCGACGGCGTGGTGAGGGGGTCGGGCATCTTCGCGTCAGGGTGGGGGGCGAACCGGGCCGCCGTCTACGGAGTGGAGGAGGAGAAGCTGGGCGAGTTCTACGCCCAGCGGACGCTGCTGAAGCGCGAGGTCCTGCCCGAGCACATCGCGGCGGCGGTGTTCGCGCTGACCGGCGGCGACCTGTCGCTCACCACGGGGCTGCACATCCCCGTCGACGCGGGGGTCGCCGCGGCCTTCCTCCGCTGAGCCGGGGCGGTCGCCGGCGAGCCGTCCATGTCGACACGCCGGTGCTCGGCGGCGGTCGTGCGCGGCCGGGGTTCACCGGCCGCGCCTAGCATGGGCCGGTGAACGAGATCGATCTGCGGCATCTGCGCCGCTGCCTGGAACTGGCCGCCGAGGCGCTGGAGTCGGGCGACGACCCGTTCGGCTCGGTGCTGGTGGCCGCCGACGGCACCGTCCTGGCCGAGGACCGCAACCGCGAGACCTCCGCGTCGGACCCCACCCGCCACCCCGAGATCGACCTGGCCAGGTGGGCGGCCGCGAACCTGCCGGTGGAGGAGCGGGCCGGCACGACCCTCTACACCTCCGGCGAGCACTGCCCGATGTGTTCGGCCGCGCACGGCTGGGTGGGGCTCGGCCGTATCGTCTACGCCGCCTCCGCCGCCCAGTTCGCCGCCTGGCGGGCCGAGCTCGGCCTGCCCGCCTCGCCCGTCAACGCGCTGCCGATCCAGCAGGTGGTGCCCGGCGTCACGGTGGAGGGTCCCGTCGCGGACCTGGCCGAGGAGGTGCGCGCCCTCGTGCGTCGTTCGGCCGGGGGATGATATGCCGGAGGTATGGCGGACAAGGATCCCGAGACGACGCTCGACCGCCGCTTCAGCAGCGACAACGCCACCCCCACCAGCTGGGCGGAGGCGCGCGACATCCTGTCGGCGGCGGAAATCTACTGGCTGTCCACCGTACGGCCTGACGGCGGCCCGCACGTCACCCCGCTGATCGCCGTCTGGCACGACGGCGCGCTGTACTTCTGCACGGGGGCGACCGAGCGCAAGGCCAAGAACCTGGAGAGCAACACCCGCTGCGTGCTCACCACCGGCTCCAGCTCCATGAGCGGCGGCCCGGACGTGGTGGTCGAGGGACGCGCGGAGCCGGTGACCGACGAGGCCGAGCTGCGCCGGCTGGCCGAGGCGTACACGACCAAGTACGGCCCCGACTGGCGCTTCGACGTGGCCGACGGGGCGTTCGTCGGACGGGGTGGCCGGGTGCCGGTGTTCAGGGTCGCGCCCGAGCGGGCCTTCGGCTTCGCGCGGGACGGCGAGTACGGCCAGACCCGCTGGCTGTTCTGACCGCCCGCGACAGGCCACGCACCGCGCCACACGAGGCGGGACGCGCCCCGCGACGGCCCGGCGCCGCGCGTGGCGACCCGGGATCTGACGTGGTCAGGCCGTGGCGGTGAGGGCGGGGAAGCCGGTTCGCCAGGAGGGCCAGGCGGGGGTCCAGCCGAGGGCACGGGCCTTCGAGGTGCCGACCACCTCGTGTCCCGCCTCGACCAGCAGCGGCACCAACTGACGGCCGACGGCCCCGTTGGCCCCTGCCAGGACGATCTTCATTCGGGTCGAACCTCCTTCGCCGGAACACCGCGGCGGTGACGGCGTCAGAGATCGTAGCCAGGGGCGCGCGGTCGGGCCCGGCGCGGGGTCGGCCTGACCGCGACGCGGTCCCCGGAGAGTACGGAGATCATCTTTTCGCAGGTCGCGGCCACGATCATTACCTTCAGTAACATCTGGACCGCGCTGACGACAGTGGATACGTTTTTGACCCTCTTCCGACAGAAGGCGATGATGAACGACGAATCCCCTGGCCGGCTGCCGATGCGTGAGGACGCCGAACGCTGTCCCAGCACCGACCGCGGCCGCCGCTGCGTCCTGCCGCCCGGCCACCCCGGCGACCACGTCTACCCGCCGCTCACCTGACCCGCTCTCACCTGACCCAGCCGCGAGGAGCGCCCGCCCCCACGGGCGGGCGCGGGTCTGCGTAAACACGAAACCCCAGGCCGGGACGGCCTGGGGTTTCGATGTGGTGGACGATACTGGGATTGAACCAGTGACCTCTTCCGTGTCAGGGAAGCGCTCTCCCGCTGAGCTAATCGTCCTCGGTGCTTCCGAGCGGAAGACGGGATTCGAACCCGCGACCCTCACCTTGGCAAGGTGATGCTCTACCACTGAGCCACTTCCGCGTTGCCGCTCGTTCGCGACGACGAAGAGAACTGTACCGAATCCTTGCCGAGTCCCCAAACCGAAAGCGGCGCGCACGGAGTGACCCCGGCCGCCGCAACGGAGCCCGGCGGGCCGGACGGCGTCGACGGGCCCGTCCGGCGCGGTGACGGTCAGGTCCTGGCGCGGGCGCGGAACGCGGCGGTCTTCACCCGGTTCTGGCAGGCCGTGGAGCAGAAGCGGCGGGTGCCGTTGCGGGAGACGTCCACGTAGACCCGGTCGCAGTGCGGCGCCGTGCACACGCCGAGCCGGTCGTGGAACTCGCTTCCCAGCACGATCGCCAGCGACGTCGCGCAGCTGGCCGCCCAGTCGCCCGCCATGGTGCCGCCGGGGCCGTGGAAGTGCAGGTGCCAGGGTTCCCCGTCGTGCCGGTCGAGGCGAGGCCGCGCGTTGGTCTCCTCGAGCAACCGGTTGATCTGCCCGGCCGCCGCGTCGATGTCGCCCGAGGAGACGGCCTCGAAGACGGTGCGCAGCCGCCGCGCGACGGCGGCCAGCTCCGTCGCCTCCGTCGGGCTCGCCTCCTGGTGGCGCGGGTAGCCGGCGCGCAGCCCGTCGGTTGCCGCCGGCGCCAGGTCGGCGGGGAGGGCGTAGGGACGGCCCCGCCGCTCGCCCGGGGTCAGGGAGTTGATCAGTCCTACGGCGACCCGCACGACGCCATCATTGTGACTGTTGAATTCCACTTGACCAGTTACTCCCTCGCGCTCTACGTTGTGACTGCCGAAATTGTAAACGACGGTCACAAGGAGATCTTCGTGCTCACCAACGCTGCCGCCAAGGAGTGGATCGCACGCTGGGACCGCCAGCAGGAGGGCTACCTGCCCGACCGTGAGGAGCGTTTCACCGCGTTGATCGACGCCGTGGAGGCTCTGGGGCGCCCCGACCCGCTCGTGATCGACCTCGGATGTGGCCCCGGCTCGCTGTCGGCCAGGCTGGTCGAGCGCCTGCCCGAGGCCACCGTGATCTCCGTCGACGCCGACCCGCTGCTGCTCGGGCTCGGTCGCGCCGCCTATCCGCACCTCCGTTTCCTCTCGCTCGACCTGCGCACTCCCGGATGGACCCGGCAGCTCGGCCTTGACCGGCAGGCGGACGCGGCGGTGAGCACCACCGCGCTGCACTGGATCGCCGGTCCCGAGCTGGCCACCCTGTACGGCGAGCTGGCGGCGGTCCTGCGGCCCGGCGGGCTGCTGCTCAACGGCGACCACCTCGACTCCGACGACGCCACGCCGTCCCTCGCCAGGCTGGAGCGTGCCGTACACGAGAGGGAGACCGAGCGCTACTTCGGCGGCGACCTGCCCGAGGGCTGGAAGCAGTGGTGGGAGGCGGTGGCGGCCGACCCCGACCTGGCGGCGCTCAACACCGCCCGCACCACGGCGGGCAGCAGCCACAGCGGCGCGGAGTCCAACCTGCTCTCCACGCACGTCGACGCCCTTCGCGGCGCCGGCTTCGCCGAGATCGGCACGCTGTGGCAGCGCGGCAACAACCGCCTGCTGTGCGCGGTGGCGGGTGCCTAGACCGGCCCCGTGGGTGTCGGCCGAGGCGTGGCCGCGCAAGCCGTCGCTTGTGCGGCCCGTCCCGCACCCCTCTCCGCGCTCCACGCCGACCAGGCCGAGCCCGACGGCCCCACGTGGTGATTCCGCCCATGCCGGGGCAGGAGAGACGGTGCGGTCGGTTGCCCTGTAAGGAGCTAACATCACATACGCCGGTTACCTGAGCGAGAGAGTGCAATATGCGCGACAACGAAGTCGTGAACGTCGGTCCTGAGCCGCTGACCTTCGACGACGTCATCCGAGTGGCCCGCCACGGCGCCCCCGTCCACCTCACGGACGACGCGATCGCCGCCATCTCCGCCGCCCGCCAGCGGGTGGACGAACTGGCCGAGAGCCCGACCCCCGCCTACGGCGTCTCCACCGGGTTCGGCGCGCTGGCCACCAGGCACATCGACCCCTCGCTGCGCGCCCAGCTGCAGCGTTCGCTGGTGCGCTCCCATGCGGCCGGCAGCGGGCCCGAGGTCGAGACCGAGGTGGTGCGCGCGCTGATGCTGCTGCGCCTGCACACCCTCGCCACGGGTCACACCGGCATCCGCCCGACGACCGCCAAGACCATGGCGGCTCTCCTCAACGCGCACATCACCCCGGTCGTCCACGAGTACGGCAGCCTGGGCTGCTCGGGAGACCTCGCCCCCCTCGCCCATGTCGCCCTCACCTTGATGGGCGAAGGCGTCGTGAGGGACAAGTCCGGAAAGGTCGGACCGAGTGCCGAGGCGCTCAAGCAGGCGGGCATCGAGCCCGTCGAGCTGGCCGCCAAGGAGGGCCTGGCTCTCATCAACGGCACCGACGGCATGCTCGGCATGCTCATCCTCGCCATCCACGACCTCACCAGGCTGCTCAAGACCGCCGACATCAGCGCCGCCATGAGCGTGGAGGCGCTGCTCGGCACCGACCGCGTCTTCGCGCCCGAGCTGCAGGCGCTGCGCCCGCAGCCGGGCCAGGCGCTGGCGGCGGCGAACATGGTCCGCGTCCTGAAGGACTCCGGGATCATGGAGAGCCACCGCGACCCCAACGCCTGCACCCGCGTCCAGGACGCCTACTCGCTGCGCTGCGCCCCGCAGGTGGCCGGCGCCGCCCGTGACACCGTCGCCCACGCCGCCAACGTGGCCACCTGGGAGCTGGCCTCGGCCGTCGACAACCCCGCCGTCCTGGCCGACGGCCGGGTGGAGTCCAACGGCAACTTCCACGGCGCGCCCGTCGCCTACGTCCTCGACTTCCTGGCCATCGTCGCCGCCGACGTCGCCTCCATGTCCGAGCGCAGGACCGACCGGTTCCTCGACGTGGCCCGCAACCACGGCCTGCCCGCCTTCCTGGCCGACGACCCGGGCGTCGACTCCGGCCACATGATCGCCCAGTACACCCAGGCGGCCATCGTGTCGGAGATGAAGCGCCTGGCCGCTCCCGCGAGCGTCGACTCGATCCCGAGCTCGGCCATGCAGGAGGACCACGTCTCCATGGGCTGGTCGGCCGCGCGCAAGCTGCGCCGTTCGGTCGACGGGCTGACGCGGGTGCTGGCCGTGGAGGTGCTCACCGCCGCGCGGGCCATCGACCTGCGCGCTCCGCTCCAGCCCGCCCCCGCCACCGGGGCCGTGGTCGGGGCGCTGCGCGACAGCGTGCCGGGGCCCGGCACCGACAGGTTCCTGGCGCCCGAGATCGAGTCCGTCGTCCGCCTGGTCGCCGACGGCACGGTCGTGTCCGCCGTCGAGTCCGTCACCGGCCCGCTGGCCTAGCCGCTCGCCCCGAGATGGGCCGCCGCCCACCGGCGGCCCGTCTCGCACGGCCCGCCTGTCAGAGCGCGGACGGCGGCCCTCCTGGCACGGCGCGGACGGCGGCGCCGTCTCGCACGGCCCGCCTGGCACGGCGCGGACTGCGGCCCGCCGCCTTCGTGCCTCTACGGCAGGGCGACGATCAGGTCGATCTCCAGCAGCAGCCCCGGCATGAACAGCTTGGACACCTCCACGGTCGTGCTCGCCGGCGGTGTTCCCGTGATGTACTTCCGGCGCACCTGCCCGTAGGCGAACCTCTGCTCCATGTCCGTCAGGTAGGTCCTGATGAACGCGATGTCCTCGAACCCGGCCCCCTGGTCGGCGAGGATCTTGCCGATGTTCTGGAAGACGGCCTCGGCCTGCGCCGCCATGTCGCCCTCGCCGACCACCTGGCCGCGCTCGTCGAAGGCGGCCTGGCCAGAGACGTAGAGCATGCCGCCCACGCGGACCGCGTGCGAGTAGAACCCGTTGGTGGCCGGCACGCTGCCCGGGTTGACCGGCACCGCGCGCGACGGCGCAGCGACCTCCGTGGCGACGTGCGTGGCGATCGCGGTCACGTCCCGCTCGCCGTGGCCGGCGGCCTCCGCCGCCTCCAGCCGGGCCTGCGCCGCGCGCGCCATCGTCGTTCCCTCCCACGCCCCCAGCCGCACGTCCTTGGCCGCCAACCCCAGCGCGTACCTCGTCTCCTGCGCCGGAGCCGCGATCCGCGCCGCCAGCGCGCCCAGCGGCGTGCCCGACAGCACCTGGGCCAGCGCCTCACGGGTGACCCCGTGCGCCTCGCCGTACGCGAAGGTCTCCGCCAGCAGGACCTGCGCCGGCACCAGCGCGCCCATCACGGCCACCTTCATCGCCGCGCCCGCGCCGAGCGGGCCGAGTTCGAGCACGGTCCCGAACTCCGCCAGCACCGTCCTGCAGGCCGACACGTCACCGCCGGCCAGCACCGTCAGCGTGCCGTCCGCGGCGGGGCCGACGCTGCCCAGGACGGGCGCGTCCACGAGCGCCACCGACGGGGGCAGCAGGTCGCGCAGCCGCCGCACCGCATCGGGGCCGATCGTGGACATCTCCACCACCGTCGTCCCCGGCCGCAGCCCTTCGAGGGCGCCGGTCAGCACCTCCTCGACGGCGGGGCCGTCGCGCAGCATGGTGATGACCAGGTCGGCGCCCTCCACCGCCGCCGCCACCGGGCCGAGCCCGCGCTTCCACACCGTCACCTGGTGCCCGGCCGCCTGCAGCCGCCGGGCCATGGGGACGCCCATGCGTCCCTGTCCGAGAAAGGCAATCACGTCCGCATTCAATAGTGATGCGAGCCATTCCACCACCGACTAGTCTGCATGCCAGCCATGCTTGAAACGAATGACTTGCGGCTGTTCGCCGAGGTCGCCCGCGAGGGCTCCTTCACCGGCGCGGCCGAGCTGCTCGGCTACACCCAGTCGGCGGTCTCGCGCCGCATCGCCGCGCTGGAGCGCGCGGCGGGCGGCCCGCTGTTCGTCCGCCTGGCCAGGGGTGTCCGGCTCACCCCGGCGGGCGTCGCGCTGCAGCGGCACGCCGTGGCCGTCCTCGACCGTCTGGAACGGGCCGGGGAGGAGCTGGCCGCGATCCACCGGGGCGAGGGCGGCACGCTGCGCGTCGGCGCCTTCGCCACCGCGAACGTGTGGCTGGTCCCGCAGGCGCTCAAGACCTTCGGCGAGCGCTTCCCCGGCGTCGAGGTGCGCCTGACCGAGGGGCTGACCGGGCTGCTGCTCGACCAGCTCAACGGTGGCGCCCTCGACGTGGCCGTGGTCAGCGACTACCCGGCCGGCCTGCCCGCGGCCGCAGAGACCGTGCTGCTGCTGGAGGAGCGGCTGCTCGTGGCGCTGCCCGCGCATCACCGGCTGGCCGATCGTGAGGTGGTCGACCTGCGCGACCTGGCCGAGGAGACCTGGATCGAGGCGGCGCCGCCGGGCCGGCCGACGATCCTGGCCGCGGCCTGCGCCCGGGCGGGGTTCACGCCGCGGGGCGGGCTGCGGGTGGCCGAATGGACGGGCAAGTTCGGCTACGTCGCGGCGGGCCTCGGCGTCACGCTGGTGCCGGAGCTGGCGGCGCGGGCCGTACCCGACGGTCTGGTGGTGCGGCCGATCTCCGAGGAGGGGCCGCGCAGGAAGGTTTACGCGGCGCTGCCGGACGTGCCGCTGCCGTCCGCGCTGGCGCTCGTCGGAATACTGGGACAATAGGGGCGTGCAAGACAGTTTCGCCCATGTCGGCGGCCTCCTGGCGACCAGGCTCAGGGACCTCACCACCGACCTGGCCGCGCTCGACAGCGCGGGCTGGTGGGCGGTCGTGGTCGACTACGAGGGCAAGGTCACCTGCGCCGGCTTCGACGACGTACGGCCGGCCCCGCTGCCCGCCGCCGGAGCATGGCACGGCCCCGCGCCCGAGGAATGGCGCAGCTCGCTCGACCAGGCCGCCTACGAACGCGGTGTGCAGCGCATCCGTGACTACATCGAGCAGGGCGAGGTCTACCAGGCCAACCTGTGCCGCGTCCTGTCCGCGCCGCTCGACCCCGCGGCCGACCCCCTCGCCCTTGCCGCCCGCCTCCAGGAGGGCAACCCCGCGCCCTACGCCGCCGTGGTCAGCGTGCCGGGACTGAGCGTGGTGTCGGCCTCGCCCGAGCTGTACCTCTCCCGAGCCGGCTCCACCATCGAGTCCAGGCCCATCAAGGGCACCGGCGTCACCGCCGCCGACCTGCTCGACAAGGACTACGCCGAGAACGTCATGATCGTCGACCTGGTCCGCAACGACCTCGGCAGGGTGGCCGAGGTCGGCTCGGTGAGCGTGCCGGCGCTGTGCGCGGTCGAGGAGCACCCCGGACTGGTCCACCTGGTGTCGACCGTGCGCGCCACGCTGGCCGAGGGCGCCGGATGGGCCGAGCTGTTCGCCGCCACCTTCCCGCCCGGCTCGGTCACCGGAGCGCCGAAATCTTCGGCCCTGCGCATCATCAATGAGCTCGAAACCGAGCCTCGCGGGCCGTACTGTGGGGCGGTGGGCTGGGTCGACGCCGACCGGCGCACGGCCGCGCTGGCCGTCGGCATCCGCACGTTCTGGATCACCGAA
This sequence comes from Nonomuraea sp. NPDC003804, assembly GCF_040610675.1. Lineage (NCBI taxonomy): Bacteria > Bacillati > Actinomycetota > Actinomycetes > Streptosporangiales > Streptosporangiaceae > Nonomuraea > Nonomuraea sp. NPDC003804. The sequence goes on along the minus strand of NZ_JBEXMT010000016.1, from coordinate 109,339 downwards.
GGGGAGATCCGCTTCGGCACGGGGGCAGGCATCACCTGGGGGAGCGACCCCCGCGGGGAATGGCGCGAGACCGAGCTCAAGGCGTCGAGGCTCATCCAACTGGCGTCCTCAGGAGGAAATCGATGAACGTTCCCGTCTGGGTCAACGGGGAACTGCTGGATCCGGCGCAGGCCAGCGTCTCGGTGTTCGACCACGGGCTGATGGTGGGCGACGGCGTGTTCGAGACCGTCAAGTGCGTCAACGGGGAGTCCTTCGCGCTCACCAGGCACCTCGACCGGCTGAAGCTGTCGGCCCAGCGCATGGACCTGCCCGACCCGGACCTCGAGGCGATCGCCGACGGCGTACGGCGCTGCCTGGCCGAGGCGCCCGCCTGGCCGCTCGGCCGCATCCGCATCACCTACACCAGCGGGCCTGGCCCCCTCGGCTCCGACCGCGGCGACCAGGGCACGACCGCGATCGTCATCGTGGGCGAGCAGGCCGCCTTCCCGCTCACCGCCGACGTGACCGTGGTCCCGTGGCCGCGCAACGAGCGCGGCGCCCTGGCCGGGGTGAAGTCGACCTCCTACGGCGACAACGCCAAGGCGCTGGCCTACGCCAAGGCCCGCGGCGGCGGCGAGGCCATCTTCGGCAACCTGGCCGGCAACCTGTGCGAGGGCACCGGATCCAACATCTTCCTGGTCCAGGACGGCCGCCTCATCACTCCCACGCTCGCCTCCGGCTGCCTGGCGGGCGTCACCCGCGCGCTGACCCTGGAGTGGTGCGGCGGGGAGGAGGCCGACGTGCCGCTCTCGGCGCTCTACGAGGCGGAGGAGGCGTTCCTGACCTCGACGACGCGTGACATCCAGCCGATCAGGCTGGTCGACGGCACCGTCCTGCCGTCCGCGCCGGGGCCGGTCACGGCCAAGGCCCAGGAGGTCTTCGCGGTCCGCTCGGCGTCCGACACCGACCCGCGCTGACCTCTCGGGCTCCGGTCCCCGCCGCCATGTGACCCGGCGGGGGCCCGGCTCGCCCCCGCCGCCGACCAGGACTCAGTAGGTCTTCTGGGTCTGCACGTTGAAGTCGGCCATCTTCACCGACTTGGCGGGATCGGTCAGCGGGTCGTCGATCGCGATGACGTCCAGGCCGCGCAGTATGTCGCTGGAGTAGATGTAGCCGTTGTAGTAGTACGCCGACCACGATCCCGCGATCATCTGCGAGTGCTCGGCCGGCCGGTCGAGGAAACCGATCTCCTTCGGCGCGTTCGAGTCGGTGAACTCCCAGATGGACACCCCGCCCTGGTACCAGCCCTGGACCATGATGTCCTTGCCCTTGACCGGGATCAGCGACCCGTTGTGCGCGACGCAGTTCTCCTTGGGGGCCTGCTCGCGCGGCATCTTGAAGTAGCCGCGCCGCTCCAGCTTGCCGTTCACGATGTCGTAGATCGCGTTCGCGCCCTTGGTCCTGGGCGTCCTGGAGTCGCAGGTCGCCATCCCGCCGCCGCCGAGCTCGTCGCCGAAGACCACCTTCGTGGCGTCGTTGTTGAAGGTCGCCGAGTGCCAGATCTGGAAGTTCTCCTTGTCCTTGATCTGCTGCAGCACCTTCGGCTTCACCCGGTCGGTGATGTCGAGGAGCACCCCGTCGCCGAAGCAGGCGGCGGCGGCCAGGTTCTTCTCGGGGTAGGCGGTGATGTCGTGGCAGCCCGCCATGAACGAGTCGCTGCCCTGCCCCTCGGGGAAGATGTTGGGCGAGGCGACCACCTTGGCCTGCTTCGGGTTCTTCACCGGCACCTCGACGATCTGGATCAGCTCGTGCGGCGCGGGGCAGGTCTTGGAGCTGGGCTCGGGTCCCGGCGAGGAGACGTAGATGTAGAGGGTGTCGGGGTCCTTGCCGGGCACCATGGTGTGCGTGTGCGAGCCGCAGTCGGTCGCCACCGAGCTCACGTACTTGGGCGCCGTCTTGTCGGTGATGTCGAAGATCCGGATGCCCTCCCACGGCGTGCCGCCGTCCGAGGAGCCCAGGCCGGCCGGCTTCGAGGCGCACGTCGGGTCGGAGCGGACCTCGTCCACCGACAGGAACAGCAGGTTCCCGTGGACGGACACGTCGTTCTGCTGCGACTCGCAGGCGACCTTGCTGACCGTCTTCGGCTTGGTGGGGTCGCTGATGTCGTAGATCGTGAAGCCGCCGAAGTTGCCGACGAAGGCGTAGTCGCCCTGGAAGGCCAGGTCGGAGTTCCAGGTCGTGCTGCCGTTGAGCGGGGCCTCGCGCGGCACGTTGGCGACCAGCCTGACGTTGGCGCTCGTCGTCACCTCGTCGCCGCCGGAGCCCTGGGTGGAGGCCGCAGGGGCGGAGGCCGGAGCCGACGACGAGGAGGCGGCGCGTGGGGGTTGCACGGGCGGCGGCGCCGACGCGCACGCCGACACCACCAGCATCATCGTCACCACAGCGCCCAGCCTGGTCACCTTCACACGCGCCCCCTTCGGAATCGTGGCCCAGTATGGAAGCTATGCCAGCCAGGTTCCGAACGTGCGGACTTATCGTCACGGTATTGGTGACTTCGGCGCTGACGGGTTGCGCCGCGGCGGAGCACGACGGGCCCTCGGCGGTCGGTTCAGGCGCTCCGGTGATCGTGCCTGACACGCCGGGCGGGGCCGGCCGTACGGCCGCGCCAGGGGAGTTGCTCCCCTCCCGCGACTGGTCGGCCGTGGCGGCGGACGTGCGGTTCGCCGAAGGCATGATCCCGCACCACCGGCAGGCGCTCGAGATGGCCGACCTGGCCGGGTCGCGCACGACGACCGCGGGCGTGCTCGGCATGGCGCGGCAGATCGCGCTCACCCAGCAGCCGGAGATCGACGTCATGCGCGACTGGCTGCGCGCGCTCGGCAGGGCCGTACCCGATCACGGCTCGCACGCCCCCGGCGCCTACGGGATGGCGTCGCTGGAGGAGATGAACAGGCTGCGGGCCGCGCGCGGCCCGGCCTTCGACCGGCTGTTCCTCGAGCTGATGATCAGGCATCACGAGGGCGCGATGCGGATGGCGGGCGAGGAGCTGTCCGGCGGCCAGGACCAGCGCATGCGGCTGATGGCCAAGGACGTCTACTCGGGCCAGGGCATCGAGGTGGCACGGATGAAGGAGGCCCTCGCCAGGCTCTGAGACGCGAAACGGCCCGCACCAGGAACGGTGCGGGCCGAGCGCCGCGGGAGGCGCGCCGACGGGTCGTCCGACGACGAGGTGGCCGGCGGGGGAGGAGGGACAGGTCAGGACGGCCAGAGCATGTTGGTCAGCTCGGAGTCCAGGTCCATGAAATCGGTCTCCCTGCCCGCGGGTACGAGCTCGTACGTGCGGTGCAGGAACTCGGTCAGGGGTGCCAGGGGGACTTCGAAGAGCGCCTGTCCGAACGGCGACGTCAGGCTGATGTGAAGCGTGCGCTCGCCGTCGGCGCGTGCGGGCCATACCTGCACGTCGCCGTCGCCGACACGTCTCACGATGCCTACAGTCAGCAGTTCACGGGCGAAGATCCACTCGACCGGTTCGTCGTTCCCTACGTGGAAGGCCATGCGGATGGCATACGGGTCGTCGGCTGTATAGCTCAGCCCGGCGAGCAGGGGGACGGTGGTACGGTCGGGGACCACAAGCCGAAGGCCAAGCTCGGCGGAGACGGTGGTGCTGTTCATCGTCAGCCAAACCTTTTCGTCGTACGGTCCCCTCTTCGGGGCTTTCACTGCTCTGACGGACTTCGTCCTGAGCTATGACGCCGAACGAAGAAACCTGTAGGAAAGATTCCGCCTCCAGGCCCTTCTGTAACGCAACTCACAGCTGGACATTTGGGCATCTACCTGGCTAAACATCATTAACTTGGATGATGTTTGCGAGGGTTTTGCGGTTGCCGGCGTCGATCCGGCGCGCCCCGCGCGACCTTTCGGGCGATCAGGGCCTTCCGGAACAGCTCGATGGTATGCCACAGAGCCACCATGCTGATGGGCAACCGCCGCGTTTGGCCCGAATCCCCTGCCGATCGGCGCCGCTTCGCGCGTGGTCGGGAAGTGCGGTATGGTTTTCCACGTCGGCGCCGCGAGGGGCCGGACAGGGCGGGCGATTAGCTCAGCGGGAGAGCGCTTCGTTCACACCGAAGAGGTCACTGGTTCGATCCCAGTATCGCCCACACGAAGTTCCAGGTGGCAAGGGGTTCCGGAGGAGATCCGGGGCCCCTTCTCGCTGTCTGGGGGCCGATGGGAGCCCATCGGGAGCCATCTCACTCGGACTCTCTACCCGTGTCGGCTGTCGCGAAGATGATGTTCATCGTCTGAGCGCCCTTGGTGATCACCGGCCTGAGCTGGTGTCGGTACACGGTCTCCGTGACGCTGGTGCCCGCGTGCCCGACGAGATCGGCGATGGTCTCGATGGCACGGCCTTCCCTGAGCCGGAGCCCTGATTGTTCATCGTTGTTCCGGCCATCGAGCCTGCCGCAGCCCCGGGTTGCTCGCGAGGTACGCTCCGGCGAGCGCGAGCACCACCGCCACGAGCAGCAGAGCGATACTCGGGGCCAGAAACTGCAGGAGGAGACCAGCGGCCGCGCTGCCGACAGGTGCGCCGATTCCGGCGATCGTCGTGGTCGCGGCGATCACGCTGCCCCGGCGGTCGTCCGGTACCTGGCGGAAGATGAGCACGTCGATGAGCACGCCCAACGCGGGAAGCCCAAGCATTGCCCACAACAGCAGGGCGAACACCCACCATGGTCCCAACGGCACCGCAAGCAGCGCGAACACCGGCACCTGGCTCAGCAGCACACCTAAGAGCACGATGCCCGGCCGAAGCCCATGGAGCGGCCGCACAAGAGGCGCACCAAGCAGTCCGCCAACAGCGAGTCCACTCAGCGCCAACCCGGTCTGCCACGGCGGGATCTGCTGATCGCGGAGCACCACGATCGTGATCAGCATGAGCGGCGCACCCACCGTGTTCAGCGCGGCGACCACCAGCGTTGCAGCACGCAGGACCGGATCCCGAAAGAGCATTCGGACCCCGTCGAGCCAGCCACTGGGAGCACTCTCCTCAGCCGCACCCTTGGCCGGAACCCGCACGATCAATACCGCAATCCACGAAACAGCGAAGGTCACAGCCGACAGTGCGAACGGGAGGAACTGCCGGACACCGAACAAGAACCCGCCCAACGGCGCCCCAAGGAGAGTCGCCAGGTTGTCGCGTACCTCCTCCTGAGTGAGTGCCGCTGTGAGCTGCTCCGGCGGTACGATCTCCCGCACGATCAACATGCGTGCCGGGCCGCTCAACGCTCCGCCGCCGCCGAGGATTGCGGCGACGATGAGAAGGTGCGCCAGCGTCAGCTCCTGCATGGCAAGCGCGACGGCAGCGCTGGTTACCGCAAGGAACCGGACGCCTTCGACCAGGAGTAGGACACGACGCCGATCTCGTCGGTCGATGATTCGGCCAGCCGGCAGGCCGAGCATTATCAAGGCCGAGAGCTGGACGAACCCGAACAGGCTGGCGTGGGCCGGCGACCCGGTGATCGCCAGGATGACGAGAGGGTAGCCGACATCGGCGGCCTCCATGCCGAGGAAGCCGGTGGTGGAGCCGATCCATAACGCTTGGAAGCGCCAGTTGCGCCTCAGCGGAACCGTACGTGACCCTGTGATGTCCATGCTCATGGTCCTCATCGTCGAGTGTTGACGGAGCTATTCACGTTATGGTGAATGCTGTCAGGTCCGTGAATGGGTGGCAAGGCCTATCCGACAAGCTGCCTCAGGATGTGTGATGGACTCACCCGCAAACCCCGTCAGCGACGTGGAGACGCTCAAGGCGTTGTCCCACCCCACGCGCCTCGCGATCCTGAGGGTGCTGACGCCAGGCGCCGGCGACGAGATGCCAGTGCGAACGGTCAAGGAGTTGTCTGCCGAGCTGGGACAGCCGGTCACCAAGCTGTACCGCCACATCAACATGCTGGAATCGCGCGGGCTGATCGAAGTCGCCGCGTCCCGATTGGTCTCGGGGATTGCCGAGCGAAGCTACCGAGCATGCCAGGTCTTGTTGTACCTGGACGCGAGCTTGCTGAGCCCGCAAGGCAGACGGCAGTCCAGAGCACTGGACGCCGCAAGCTTCGACCGCGCCCGCGACAGCTACCTTGCCGCAGCCGCAGCCGCAGCCGCAGCCGCAGCCGCAGCCGCAGACTCCACCGACACCGAGCCGCTGTTGGCGTCCATCGAGGTCAGATTGACGCCTGAGCGGTACGTCGAATTCCAGCGAGCACTTCGAGCCATGATCACGGAATTCAGCGACGCAGACGACCCTGCAGGTCGGCCAGTCGGCCTGTTCTGCGCCCTACATGAGAGCAAGTGAGGCCTACTTCACCAAGTCCAAGGTCATCCGTCCGCCTGTTTCGGTCGCCCAGGCGGACTCTCATGCACCTGCGGTCTTGTCGTACCACTCGCTCCTGAAAACGGGCGAAAGATCATCGCCTGAGCGACGGCGACGCCGCGCTGTCGTGCGCGGTGCGGTGGCGCAGATCCGCCAGGTCGAGCAGACCCGGGCCGAGACCGGCGCCCTGACCGGACGACCGCGCGACCCCGGACAAGCGGCCGAGCACCGGCGGGTCACCCGCAGCCCGGGCGCCGGAGGCGTGTCAGGGGCGCGGGGCGATGCCTTCGATCTCCACCAGCAGGTCCGACCGGCAGATGTCGACGGTGAAGTAGGCGATCTCCGCCCTGTCGGAGAAGGCCTGCTCGCACTTGGCGGCGACAAGCGGGACGTCCTCCTCGTGACGGACGTAGACCTTGACGAAGCGGAGGTCCTTCAGGGTCCGGCCGTCATCGATCCCGTGGGCCAGCAGGTTCTCCCGGCCGATGACCGTCGCGATGTTGCCGAGGGTCACGTCGCACTGCTTCTCGACGTCGCCCGCGTGGACCGTCCGGTGGCCGAGGATGCCGGCCGTACCGGCGACGAAGAGGTCACCGGCGCCCTCGAGGCCGCTCGGAGTGAAGCAGGTGGCGCGGGCGAACTTCGGCGGGCGTGGACCGTACCGGTGCGGATAGGACGGGGCGGGCACCTGCAGCGGGTTTTCGATGTTGCGCGCCCGCCCGCTCCGCGACGCCAACAGGTACCAGCTGATGCCGCCGCCCAGCGCGCCGACCCCGGTCGCGGCCGGCATGTCGTCGGCTCGCCCGAGAAGGCGATCCACCGCCTCCGCCCGGCCGAGGCAGAAGTCCCGGTAGACCTCCAGGCCGTCCGGGTTGGCGCGGTTGATGTCGGTGATGAACTGCCAGATCCGCATGACGGTGGGGTAGTCGAGTTTGGCGAGCAGATCGAAGGCCGTCCGGTAGGCGTCGCGGACCGGCTCCCGGTACGACCTGTTGGCCGGGACCTGGCCGGCGCAGAAGAGGTACTCGCCGTCGTGGGCGTAGACCAGGTCCTGGTACATGCCTGACGTGACGGGAGCATCCGTCTCCCACACCTCGGTGACGCGGCTGTTCCCGTCCTTGGCCAGGTGGACACCCATGTCGGCCACGCCTGCGCGGATCGCGGGAGCACGGTGGTGGTCCATGAACGCGATCCGGCCGAGGACGTGACGTCCGGAGGGCGCCGGTTCGCCGGAAGGGAGTAATCGGCAGTGGAGTCCGTTCGGGTGTGTCGTCATGTGCGCCGCCTCCCGCCGGTCAGCGCGCCGCCTGAGCCCGTAGTCGCCGCCGGCTGAGCTTGCCCGTGGAGGTTCGCGGCAGCTCGGTCACGAAGACGATCTCCGATGGCACCTTGTACCAGGTCAGCCGCTCCTTGGCCGAGTCGGACAAGTCGCTGCGTATCGCGGCGTGATCGCTCTCGTCGCCCTTGGCGATGACGTAGGCCAGCAGCCTCGACGTGCCGTCCTCGGTCCGTGTCGAGCAGACCGCCGCCTCGATCACCAGCGGATGCTGCGCCAGGACGTCCTCGATCTCCGCGGGGTGCACGTTCTGTCCGCCGACGATCTCGATGTCGTCGGCTCTGCCGTGGATCCGGATGTAGCCGTCGTCGTCCATGGTCGCCGTGTCACCCGTGGGCCACCACGTGCCCTCGCCGTGCCGGGGCACGTCCGACGGGGAGCCGATGCCGGGAGCGATGGTGGGCCCGGCGACCTCCAGGTTGCCTTCCGCCCCGGCGGGCACGGGTTCGCCCGCGTCGTCGACCAGCCGTACCCGGAACGGGGGCAGGCAGCGGCCGACCGTGCCTTCCCTGGCCTCCGCGAGGCTGTTCGCGGCGAACACCTGCCCCACCTCCGTGGTGCCGAGGACGTTGAGCAGCCGTCCCCCCAGCACCTCCCGCAGGCCGGCCGCCAGGCCCGGGGCGAGCACCTCGCCGGCGGTGACGGCCAGCCGGAGGCCGGCCAGCGGCGACAGGTCCGGCTCGGCGAGCAGCCTGGCGTAGAAGCTCGGCTGGGCGTAGAACACGGTGACGCCGAGGTCGCGCATCGCGGCGAGCGCGGCGGCGGGAGCGGGCCGTTCCGCCGCGAGTACGGCGGCGCTCCCGCTGAGCAGCGGGTAGAGGAGCGTGTTTCCGAGCCCGTACGAGAAGTACATGCGGGACACGGACAGGCTCACGTCGTCGGGCCGCAGGTCCAGGACCCTGCCGAACGCGGAAGCGAAGACGTGGGGGTCACCGTGCGTGTGGAAGCACAGACGGGGGCGTCCGGTGGTCGTTCCCGAGGTGAGGAGGGCGATGCCGGGGGTGTCAGGGCCGCATGCGGCCGCGGGGGGCGCCGGAACCTGTCCGGGCTCGGCCGGGATCAGGGCCGGTGTGACCGTGGCGCCGTCGAAGACGTCGGCGATGCGCGGGTCGGCGATGGTGAGCTTCGGCCGCGCGAGCTCGGCCGTCTGCCGTAGCTCGTCGGGATGGAGGTCGGCGTTGACCAGCGCGACGATCGCGCCGATACGGAGCGTGCCGAGGATGGTCCAGATCAGGTCGATGCCGTCGGGCAGCGACGCCAGCACCCGGTCTCCCCTGCGGACGCCCGAGGCGGACAGGAACCCGGCCACCCGCTCGGCCCCGGCGAAGACGTCGGCGTACCGGTGGACGGTGCTTGCGGTGAGATATGCCGGGCGGTCGAGCCATCCCTGATCATGAGCGGTTCGCGCGAGATGTTCGGTGAGATTGCGGTCGTCCGTCATCAGACATCTCCTGTGATCGTCAGAACACGTTCGCTGTCCCACCCCTGTTTGTGATCTTCGCGAGCTTTCTACATCGCCTGACTCGGCAGCGTCAAGGGCGTGGAGTCGACGGTAACGGGACGGCGACGGCACGTGCCGGCCGGGGGCGCCCCGGGTGGGACGATCGGTGCCGGGCAGGGCGAAAATGGCGAGCCCCCGTCAGGACGCGTCGGATACATTGCGGCGCTATGGACATCACCCCGCGCAACCCGACCGAAGGCGTCTACCCCGCCACCGCCGACTACGTGCACGCCATCGAGGTCAGCGGCGCCCAACGGCTGCTGTTCGTCGCGGGCACGATGGGCCTTGACCCTCAGGGCGTCCCCGGCGCCACCCTGGAGGACCAGCTGGAGCTCATCTGGTCCAACATCCGCGCCATCCTCGCCTCCGCCGGGATGACCGTCGACAACATCGTGCGGCTCACCAGCTACCTGCGCGACTCCTCCTATGCCGAGGCCAACGCCAAGGCCAGGGTGGCGGCGCTCGGCGGCCGTCCCGTGCCGACGACCGCGATCGTGGCGCAGACCCTCGTCACCGAGTGGCTGGTCGAGATCGAGATCATCGCCGCTGCCTGAGCGGGGGGAGCGGGCACCGCGGCCTGAGCGGAGGAGCGGGAAGCAGCCGGTACGGCAGGCCGGGGGTGAGAGAAGCGCCGGATAAGGCAGGCCCGGGTACGGCAGGCCGGGGGTAAGGGGAAGCGACGGGTACGGCAGGCCCGGGAAGGGCAGGGCCCGGGTACGGCAGGGCCCGGGTGCGGGGAGCGGGAAGGGCGGGTACGGCAGGCCGGAAGTGGGGGAGTCGGTGGGCCCTCAGCGGTCGAACCAGGCCCTTCCCGACGGCGGGCCCAGCAGGAGGCCGACCACCACGACGGGCACGACCAGCGCGGGTTGACAAGCGTGAACACCTCGAGGCCGGACTCCGCGAGCGTCTTGGCCAGCCCCGCGGCGAAGACCGCGGCCTCCAGCGCCACGACCGCGAGAAGGACACGCCGCCTGCGGGAGGAGATCCGGTCGGCCAGGAGCCAGCCGCAGACCCCCGCCGCCAGTGCCAGGGACACCAGCGCCCAGGCGATCCACGGCGCGTCGGACGTCCCCACGAGCAGCCCACCCATGAACACCGCGCCTACGGCGGCCAGCGCCGACTGGATCGTCAGAAGCAGGCAGGCGATGTCCACGGGTCTCGGCATCCGCTGTTTCCGGTCCACGGGCAGATCATCCGCGCCGCGGCCGCGTGAGGGCAACATCCCCGCGACCGGCCTGTGACGGCGGAGAGCAAGAGGCCCTCGCGGACGGGGCCGGCAGGACCCATCGGCGCCCTCGGTCGCGAGCCCACCCATCCCAGCCGCAGGCGCGCCCACCCCCAGCGCGCCCGCCCCAGCGCGCCCCACCCCAGCCGTGAGCGCACGCGAGGGGGCGCTGATCGAGGTGGCGCTGATCGAGGTGGCGCTGATCGAGGTGGCGGTGCGACTCTGCCGGCGGGCATCGAACCGCAGGAGAAGGCCGCCTGACCCGCTACTGCCCGCCCGCGGCGGCCCGCCTCTCGGCCATCGCCTCGCGGCGCTCCTGCGCCCTGGCCGCCTTTTCGTGCTTGAGCAGGGCGCGGACGCCGAGCAGGAAGGCGGTGGCCACGATCGCGGGCGGCGCGAGGGCCGAGAAGACCTCGAACATACAGATCACCGTTTGGGGTCGGCGGACAAGGGTTCATCCAGGATATGACGCCTGCCCGTCGGTGCCTCCCCCCGCCCGGTCCGTAACGCGGCTTCCGGACGGCCGGAGCCGCCGCCGCTAGCGCGCGATGTCCGGCTCGCCCGCCGTGAGCTCGCCGAAGAGCTCCAGGGCGGCCTGCCGGACGTCGACGGGATCGAGGCCGTCGAGCACGTTCCTGGCGTGCTCGGCGTCCCTGGTGGTCGCCAGCGTGATGGCGACGGAGTGGGCGGCGGTACGGCTGAGCGACCCGGCGGGCGCGCGGTCGGCGAGCTCCTGGGCGCGCGCGGCGAGGTCGAGGTTGTCCGTCATAACCGCACGTTATAGAGGAACACGGCCGGTGACGTCCAGCTCCGCGAGATCCGTGATGACCACGTGGGCGCCAAGTTCCTTGAGGGCCAGCCCGGCCCGGTCGATCGCCACGACCTGCCCGAAACCGGCGCGGGCCGCCGCCTCGATCCCCGGCAGCGTGTCGCCGACCACGGCGGCCCGCTCCGGCGGGACGTCCAGCAGCCTGGCGGCCTCCTCGAAGGAGGCGGGGCCCGGCTGGTCGTGCCGGCCGTCGATGACGACGTCGAACAGGTGCATGAGCCCCGCCGCCGTGATCACCTTGCGGCAGTGCGCGCTCGCCGAGACGCCGGCCGTACGGCAGCCGCGGTGGCGCAGCTCGTGCAGCAGGCCGACGGCCGACGGGAAGGCCGCCACGCCGTACCGCTCGATCTGTTCGACGAAGATCCGGTCCTTGGCGCTTCCGAGCGCGGCCACCTCCTCCTCGCCCGGCCTGATCCCGCGCGAGGCGAGGAAGGTGCGGACCCCGTCGAGACGGGTGCGCCCGTCGACGTGACAGAGGTAGTCCTCGCGCACGTCGAACGGCGTCGACGAGAGGGCGCGCAGGTAGGGGTCGAAGACGCTCTTCCACGCCGCGGCGTGCACCCGGGCCGTGTCGGTGACCACCCCGTCGGTGTCGAACACCACGGCCCTGATACCGCTCAGATCGATCGCTGCCACATCTGTGACGCTACGCCTTGACACGCTCCCAGGGGAGAGCCATCTCTGGTAGGTGCGCGTGTTGCTGATCGCGGTCGTGGTGATGACGCTCGGCGTGCTCGCCGCCGCCGTCGTCTCGCTCCTGATCCTCTTCCAGCCACCCGACTTCCGGCCACCCGGAGGAGGAGCCGGCCGGTGAGCCGCCCGGAGGAGGAGCGGCCCGTGCGCCGCCCGGAGGAGGAGCAGCCGGTGAGCCGCCCGGAGGAGGAACCGGCCCGTGAGTCGCCGGGACGAGGAGCGGGCTCGTGAGTCGCCAGGACGAGGAGCCCGCGGAGGAGCGCCTGACGAGGAACTGGCCGGTGCGGTCGGGCGCGGCGACCACACCGGCCGGAGACCGGCCGCGCTCAGAAGGCGACGGGCAGCCGCTTCAGCCCGTAGACGATGGCCATTTCCCTGAAGGGCACGTCGTCGTACGGCACCGCGAGCCGCAGCTCAGGGAAGCGACGCAGCAGCGCCGGGTAGGCGATGCGCATCTCCATCTGCGCCAGCGGGGCGCCGATGCAGCGGTGGATGCCGTGCCCGAAGGCCAGGTGGGAGGGCGCCTCCCGCATCGGCTTGACGGTGTCGATGTCGGCGCCGAGCGCCGGGTCGCGGTTGGCCGCGGCCAGCGAGCACAGCACCATCTCGCCCTTGGCGATCGGCTGCCCGGCCAGCTCCAGGTCCTCGCGGGCGAAGCGGGGGAAGGCGACCTGGACCACGCTCATGTACCGCAGCAGCTCCTCCACCACCCTGGTGACGTGCTCGCCGCCCTCGCGCACCCTGGCCAGCTCGTCGGGGTTCTGCAGCAGCCACAGCGTGCCCAGCGCGAGCATGCTGGTGCTGGTGTCGTGCCCGCCGGTCAGCAGGCCGTCGGCGAACCCCGCCAGCTCCCTGTCGGAGATCTCGTCGCCGTGGTCGCGCACCAGCTGCCCGAGCAGCCCGTCACCGGGGTTCTTGCGTTCCCTCTTGGCCAGCTCGGTGAGGAAGGCCACCGACTCGTTGACCGCCGCGAGCGAGGCCTCCGGGCCCGCGGAGAAGTCGAACCGGTCCGTGCTCAGGCGCAGGAAGTCGGACCGCTCCTCGTACGGCACGCCGAGCAGCTCGCACACCACCAGCGACGGGATCGGCAGCGCGAACTCCTCCACCAGGTCCACGGGCGAGCCCTTGCGTTCCATGGTGTCGAGGCAGCCGGTCACGATCTCCTCGATCCGCGGCTCCAGGCGGCGCAGGCGGCGCATCGTGAATTCGGGCGTCAGGTAGCGGCGCAGCCTGGTGTGCTCGGGCGGGTCGCGGAAGCCGAGACCGCCGGGGTCCTCCTGGGTGGCCCCCATGCCGATCACGTTGCCGAAGTCGTTGCTGAACTTTCCCGCGTCGCCCAGGACGGCCTTCACGTCCTCGTAGCGGGTGACCAGCCACACGGTCTGCCCGCCGGGGATCCGCATGGGGTAGGCGGCTTGCTCCGTGCGGATGCGGGCCAGCTCGGCGACCGGATCGAAACCTTCGCGCATGAACTGCACGAGCGGGAACTCATTATCAGACACGTGTGACAGCGTAGGGGGGCAGGTCGTCGGTTATGTGATCCCCTGGTAGGAATTGCGGCTCATCCCGGGGGCGGAAGATCGGTCGGCCGCTCGTAGCCCTCGTCCCCGCCGTACACCTCCTGGTCCGGGTCCTGCTCCGGCTGGTTGGCCGGGTCGCTGGGCGAGGGGCTGTGCTCGTCGGCGAAGTCCGGCTCGTCTTCTGGTTCGAGGTTCGACATGCCCGCTCCCTACCCCCGGGCGAGGGCGGAAGTCCCGGCGTGGTGGTGAAACCGCCGGCCGCACACCCCAACACCTCGGTTTCGCATACAAGAAGCCGACATTCTGCGATGATCTCGTCGATATACAGTCGGACATCGAGACTGACGGAAAGTGACTGATGCCTCTCATCGAGCAAGCCGCCACTTTCGCGTCGGAGCACCCGGTCAGCGCGGCGCTGGTCTGCCTGCTGGCCCTGATCGCCCTGGCGCTCGCCTTCCTGGCCCTTCGCGTCGTCCTCCGGGTGGGGGCGCGCTTCTACCTTCAGGTGATAGCTCCCCGCCCGATCGAGGACATCCTCACCGTCGTCGCCGCCTCCATCGCCACGGGCGTGTCCGCCCAGGGCATGTGGCGCTTCTCCGGTGATGTGCTCGGCCTCGACGGGCCGCTCAGGCTGCTGCTGTTCGCCTTCATCGAGGTGGCGATCGTCACCTCGGCGGTGCGCGCCCGGCGCAACATGAGGGAGAACTTCTCGGCGGGCATCGACGGCATCGCCGTGTGGGCGCTGACCTGCCTGACCGCGGTGCTGTCCAGCATGGACGCGCGCAGCCTTGCCGAGGCGGTCTTCCGCCTGGCCGCGCCGCTGGTGGCCGCGTGGCTGTGGGAGCGCGGCATGGCCATCGAACGGCACCGCATCCGCGGCACCGGCCGCATCAACTGGCGCTTCACGCCGGAGCGGGTGCTGGTGCGCATGGGGCTGGCCGAGGTGTCCGACCGTACGGCCAGCGAGGTCGACGCCCACCGCAGGCTCACCCGCGTCGCGCTGGCCGCCAAGAAGGCCCGCAGCCTGCGCGAGCAGGGCGCCTCCGAGCGCAAGCTGCGCGTGGCGATGGCCCGCCTCGACCGGGCGATGGACCAGGCGGTCGAGCACACCGGGCTGGCCGTCGACCCGGCCCGCCAGGAGGCGCTGCTGCAGCAGATCGCCGCCCTCTACAACACCGCCAAGCTCATCGACGCCGACCCCCGCGTGCCGTGGGCCGCCGAGACCGACCACCAGCCGGTGCCCGCCAGGCCCGCGCTGCCCCCGGCGCTGGCCCGCCTGGTGGAGGACGAGGACGAGGACGTCGCGGTCCTCGACACCACCCCGCAGGTCATGGACACCGCCCAGCGCGCCGCCCTGATGCGGGCCGCCCGCGAGTACTGGGACCGGCAGATCGCCAAGCGGATCGTGCCGCGCACGGTCGACATCGCCCAGGAGATCGGCATCTCGCTGGCGACCGCCAGGGAGTACCGGGCGCTGTGGAAGCTCGAACCGCAGGCGCACGCGCTGATCGAGGCCCTCTACCACGAGCACGGCATCGTGGACACCGGCACCTTCCCCGTCATCGCGCAGGAGGACCGTATCCTCGCCGGGTGAGCGATCCCGCGATGAGCCGTACCCTCGACCGGGTGCGGAAGCTGCTGGCCAAGGCCGAGGGCACCGACAACGAGCACGAGCGCGAGACGTTCATGGCCGCGGCGACGGCGTTGATGGCCAAGTACGGCATCGAGCGGGCGGCCCCGTCGGCGCCCTCGTCGGCCCGCGGCGTGCCCGCCGGCCGGGTCGTCACGCTCGGCGACCCGTGGGCGCGGGAGAAGGCCAGGCTGGTGTACCTGGTGTCGGAGGCGGTGCGCTGCCGTCCGGTGCTGATCGGCAAGGGGGACGGCGGGCAGCGGGTGCACGTGTTCGGGTTCGCGTCGGACCTGGAGCGGGCCGACCTGCTGGCCACTTCGTTGCTGCTGCAGATGGCCTCGGGGCTGGCCAGGGTGCCGGTGCCGGCCGACCGGGTGCGGGCCTACCGGCGCTCGTGGATGCTGGGGTTCACCGACGAGGTGTACCGGCTGCTGGTGGCGGCCGAGTCGCGGGCGGCCGCGTCCGGCGCGCCGGGCACCGAGCTGGTGCTGGCCGATCGCGGGGCCGAGGTGGAGCGGGCGGTGGCGGAGGTGTACCCGCGCATCAGGCGCAGCGTGCCGCGGATGAGCGGTACCGGCTACCGCGACGGGGTGGCCGCGGGGCGTCGCGCCGACCTGGCCCGCACCGCCGTACAGCCGGAGCCGGCGGTCCCGCTGGACCGGTGACGGGAGTCGGCGGTCCCGCTGGACCGGTGACCGGTGACCGGTGACCGGAGCCGGCGTGAGGCGCGGGGCGGGCGGGCCGGCCGGCGCGCCGACGCGGCCGGCGGTCAGCCGAGCGCGGCCGAGACGACCGCGCGGGCCTCCTCCTGCACCCGGGCCAGGTGCTCGGGTCCCTTGAACGACTCCGCGTAGATCTTGTAGACGTCCTCGGTGCCCGAGGGCCTGGCCGCGAACCAGGCGTTCTCGGTGGTCACCTTCACCCCGCCCAGCGGCGCCCCGTTGCCCGGCGCGTTGGTCAGCACCCCGGTGATCGGCTCGCCGGCCAGCGTGCCGGCGGTGATCTGCGACGCCGACAGCTTGGCCAGCACCGCCTTCTCCTCGCGGGTCGCCGGGGCGTCCACCCGCGCGTAGGCGGGCGAGCCGAACCGCGACGTCAGCGAGGAGTAGTGCTCGCTCGGCGACGACCCGGTCACCGCGAGGATCTCCGAGGCCAGCAGCGCCAGGATGATCCCGTCCTTGTCGGTGCTCCACGGCGACCCGTCGCGCCGCAGGAACGAGGCCCCGGCGCTCTCCTCGCCGCCGAACCCGAGCGAGCCGTCCAGCAGTCCGGCGACGAACCACTTGAACCCGACCGGCACCTCGTACAGCTTGCGCCCGACGGACGCCGCCACCCTGTCGATCATGCTGCTGCTGACGAGGGTCTTGCCGACGCCCGCGTCGCCCGGCCACGAGGGACGGTGACCGTACAGGTAGGAGATGGCCACGGCCAGGTAGTGGTTGGGGTTGAGCAGGCCGGCGTCGGGGGTGACGACGCCGTGCCGGTCGGCGTCGGCGTCGTTGCCCGTGGCGATGTCGTAGGTGGAGCGGTTGGCGATCAGCGACGCCATGGCGTGCGGGGAGGAGCAGTCCATGCGGATCTTGCCGTCCCAGTCGAGCGTCATGAACCGCCACGTCGGGTCGGTGAGCGGGTTGACGACCGTGAGGTCGAGGCCGTGCCTGGCGGCGATCTCGCCCCAGTAGGCCACGCTCGCCCCGCCGAGCGGGTCGGCGCCGATGCGCACGCCGGCCGACCTGATCGCGTCGACGTCGATCACGCTGGGCAGGTCGTCGACGTAGGCGCCGAGGAAGTCGTAGCGCTCGCCGAGCGCGGGGGAGTACGGCACCCGCCGTACTTCCTTCAGACCGCCTGCGATGAGCGCGTTGGCGCGGTCCTGGATCCAGGAGGTGGCGTCGGTGTCGGCCGGCCCGCCGTTCGGCGGGTTGTACTTGAACCCGCCGTCGCGCGGCGGGTTGTGCGACGGGGTGACCACGACGCCGTCGGAGCCCGGATGGGTCAGGATCGCGTGGGAGACGGCGGGGGTGGGCGTGTAGCCGTCGCGGCTGTCGACGAGCACGGTCACGTCGTTGGCGGCGAACACCTCCAGCGCCGAGACCTTGGCCGGCTCCGACAGCGCGTGGGTGTCGGCGCCGAGGAACAGCGGCCCGGTGATGCCCTGCGCGGCACGGTACTCCACGATCGCCTGGCTGGTCGCCAGGATGTGGTCCTCGTTGAAGGCGGTGTCCAGGGACGAGCCCCGGTGACCCGAGGTGCCGAACGCCACGCGCTGCGACACCTCGGCGGGGTCGGGGTGCAGCGTGTAGTACGCGGTCACCAGGCGGGCCACGTCGACCAGGTCGGATGGCCGGGCGGGCTGTCCGGCGCGCTCATGCGTCATGAGATCCACCCTACAGACCAGGCTTGACGCAGACTAAACCTACCTGAATTATAGGGAATATGAGTCCTCGTCTGGCGAGCCTCGCGGTCGCGACGCTCCTCGCTGTGTCCGCCTGTGCCTCCCCCGCCGCGAAAGCGCAGGAGGGAGCCGTGCTCAAGCTGAAGGACCCGGGCAACGCCGGCCCGCTGGCCTACGCCAAGAAGCACGGGATCCTGGAGAAGCGCCTGGCCGCCGTCGGCGCCACGGTCGAGTGGGGCGGCACCTACGCCTCCTTCACCGCCACCGTCGACGCCGTCCGCTCCGGCTCGGTCAACGTCCTGGAAGGCGCGATCTCACCCGCCCTCGGCTACCTCGCCAACGGCAAGGACATCAAGATCTTCTCGATCACCGACCGGGTCACCGACCCCGCCGCGCCGAAGACGGACGGCCTCGTGGTGCCCGCCGGCAGCCCGGTCAAGGACGTCAAGGAGCTCGCCGGCAGGAAGGTCGCGGTCAACAAGGGCGGGCGGGGGGAGTACCTGCTGCTGCTCGCGCTGGAGCGGGCGGGCCTGCGCCCCGAGCAGGTGACCCGCGTCTACCTCAACCCCGACCAGGCCGCCTCCGCCTTCGCCACCGGCAAGGTCGACGCCTGGTGGGCGATCGTGCGCGCCTACCCGGAGGTCGTGGCCAAGGGCGCCAAGGTGCTGGTGCACAGCGATGACCTGCCCGACCAGGACCTGTCCATCCAGGCCGCGCGGGTGGAGCTGCTCCAGCGGCACCCCGAGGCGGTGCGGGTCTATCTCGACGTGGTGCGCGAGCTGACCACACAGGCCCAGACGGAGCCGGAGAGGTTCCAGAACGTCTTCCTCGCCCAGGGCCCCACCGCCCTGTCCGGCGCGCGCCTGCAGGAGGAGCTGGCCAAGGCCAGGTACGCCCTCCCGCCGCGCCCGGCCACCGCCGCCGACGGCGCCTACGTCAAGGACGTGGCGGCCGTCTTCCACAAGTACGGCGTGCTGCCCGCCGCGCCGAACCCGGCCGACGTCATCTTCGAGCGGAAGGCGAGCCGATGACGACCACGCTGACCGGCGCCGAACCGGTCACGGCGCTGGAGGAGCCGCGCTTCCTCGGCACGAGGCGGCGCCCGCCTGCCCTCGGCGCGGCCGTCAGGGGGTCGGTGCCGCTGCTCCTGCTGGCCGCCTGGTGGTACGGCTCGGCCGGCGGCGCCATCCCCTCCGACGTGCTGGCGGCTCCCGAGCAGGTCGCCGGCGCGCTCGGCGAGCTGGCGGGAACCGGCCAGCTGGGCGACTACCTGCTCGCCTCGGCCCGCCGAGCAGGTCTCGGGGTCCTGCTCGGCGGCGGGCTCGGCCTGCTCCTCGGCGTGGTCGCGGGACTGTCCGCGCTCGGCGAGGAGCTGGTCGACCCCACCATGCAGATGAAGCGCGCCGTGCCCTTCCTCGCGCTGGTGCCGCTGTTCATCTCCTGGTTCGGGGTGGAGGAGACGTTCAAGGTCGTCCTCATCGCCGTGGCGGCGGCCGGCCCCATGTACGCCTACACCTACCTCGGCGTGCGCGGCGTCGACCGCAAGCTGGTCGAGGCGGCCAGGGGCTTCGGCCTGAAGGGACCGGCGCTGGCCCTCGGCGTGATCGTCCCGACCGCCCTGCCGAACATCCTCATGGCCCTGCGCGTGTCGCTGTCGGTCGCGCTCACCGGCCTCATCGCGGCCGAGCAGATCGGCGCCACCGAGGGCATCGGCTACCTCGTCACGCTCTCCCAGCAGTACTACCGCAACGACTACATGATCCTCTGCGTGGTGATCTACGCGGTGCTCGGGCTGGCCATCGACCTGGCCGTCCGCGGCGTCGAGAGGGTGAGCATGCCGTGGCCGCGGTGATCGTCAAGGAGCTCGGCAAGTCCTTCGGCGGCAGGACCGTCCTGAAGGACGTCAGCCTGGAGCTCGCGCGCGGGGAGTTCTTCGCCCTGCTCGGCCCGAGCGGCACGGGCAAGACGACGCTCCTGCGCGTCCTGGCGGGGTTGGAGCGGCCCGACGCGGGCACGGTGCTGGCGCCGCGCCGCCGTACGACGGTCTACCAGGAGCCCAGGCTGGTGCAGGCGCGCAGGGTGCTGGCCAACGTCACGCTGGGGCTGCCGCGCTCGGCCCGCGAGGCGGGCCTGGCGGCGCTGGCGGAGGTGGGCCTGGCCGGGCACGCCGACGCGTGGCCCGCCACCCTGTCCGGCGGGGAGGCCCAGCGGGTCGCCCTGGCCAGAGCCCTGGTCAGGGAGCCGGAGCTGCTCCTGCTCGACGAGCCGTTCGCCGCCCTCGACGCGCTCACCCGGCTGCAGATGCAGGACCTCGTCGCCGAGCTGTGCGCCCGCCACCGGCCCGCCGTCGTGCTGGTCACCCACGACGTGGACGAGGCGGTACGGCTGGCCGACCGCGTCGCCGTCCTGCGCGACGGCGAGCTGGCCGTCGACCGCCGCATCGACCTGCCCCACCCGCGAGAGCGCGACGACCCCCGCTTCCTCGCCCATCGCGGCCTGTTCCTCTCCCACCTTGGAGTGCACGCATGAAGATCTGGTACACCCGCTGCCCGGTGCCGACGGCCTCCGGCCTGGCACACAACCTGGGCTGGCTGGAGCAGGAGCTCGGCGAGATCGGCATTGTGCAGGACGCCCCGCCCGAGATCGCCAGGCACCACTTCGACCACGACCTGCTCGGCCTGTTCCGCGAGGGCGGGAACGTTCCCGCGCTGGCCGCCCGCGCGGAGGGCGCCCGCACCCGGCTGATCGGCCTGACCTGGATCGAGGAGTGGCAGTCGATCCTGGTCCGGCCCGGGTCGGGGATCGAGGACGCGGCCGGCTTGCGCGGCGCCCGCTTCGCGCTGCCCGTGTGGGCCGCCACCAGGGCCGAGAGCTTTCCCCGCGCGATGGCGCT
The DNA here is from genome assembly GCF_040610675.1 of Nonomuraea sp. NPDC003804. Classification (NCBI taxonomy): domain Bacteria; kingdom Bacillati; phylum Actinomycetota; class Actinomycetes; order Streptosporangiales; family Streptosporangiaceae; genus Nonomuraea; species Nonomuraea sp. NPDC003804. Next base: position 88,974 of record NZ_JBEXMT010000016.1, on the reverse strand, counting down.
GCACGGCGCCAAGGGCGCCCTGTCGCAGGCGGGTTTGACGCTCGACGACGTGACGTTCGTGGACGTGGAGATCGCCGGGCCCGGCGTCGGGCGCGGGGCGGGCACTGGCCCGTGGTCATGGCCGGGCATCGAGGAGCTGGCCAGGGGCGAGGTGGACGCGGTGTACGTCAAGGGCGCCCGCGCCGCCGAGCAGGCCGCCGGGATCGGCGCGGTCGTGGCCGTGGACCTGGACGCCCACCCCGATCCGCGCACCCGCGTCAACAACGGCACGCCCAGGCCCATCACCGTGCACGAGGACCTGCTGGCCGAGCGCCCCGAGGTCGTCACCGGGTTCCTGGTGCAGACGCTGCGCGCCGCCGAGTGGGCGGCCACCAGCCTGGAGGAGGTGCGCGCCATCCTCGGCAGGGAGACCCGGTCGGGCCCGAGCGGCGTGACCACCGCCTACCGCGACGACTTCCACACCACGCTGCACCCCGACCTGTCGCCGGAGCGCCTGGACCTGCTGGGCGTGCAGAAGGACTTCCTGCGCCTGCACGGGTTCCTGGCCGCCGACGTGGACATCGACGCCTGGGCCGCCCACGAGCCGCTGGCCGCGGCGCACGAGATCCTGGCGGGTGCGTGATGGCCGAGTTCTTCATCACGCTGCCCAGCAAGGGCCAGCGGCGCGGCGGCGACCACCTGCTGCAGGTGGGCAGGGCGGCCGAGCTGGCCGGCTACACCGGCGCCTACGCGCCCTTCGACCCCGAGGGGGAGGAGTCACTGGTCATCGCCGCGGGGCTGCTCAGGCAGACCAGGTACCTGCGGCTGCTGGCCGGCTTCCATCCAGGCATCGCCACCCCCGTCTACGCCGCCAAGGTCGCCGCCTCCCTGCAGCGATTCTCCGGTGACAGGCTCGACTGGCGCATCGACGTCGACCTCGAACCGGCCGTGGCCAGGGCGCACGGCGACTTCACCGAGGGCGCCGACCGCTACGCCCGCGCCGAGGAGTTCCTGACCATCGCCAAGGGCGTCTGGCATCAGCGCGACTACACCCATGAGGGCCGCCACTACCAGGTGCTGTCCGGCGGCTTCGCGGCGCCGCTGTCGGGGCGGGCCTTCCCGCGCGTCCACCTGTCGGGCACCTCGCCCGAGGCCCTGGCCCTGTCGCTACGGCACGCCGACGTCCACGTGTTCGACCACGGCGACGACCTGTCCCTCACCGCCGAACTGCCGGGCCTCGCCTACGGCCTGCGCCTGGCCGTCCACGCGAGGGAGACCGAGAAGGAGGCCGCGCGCGACGGCTTCGACGGCCTCGCCGGCTCCTACGAGAGCATCGCCCGCCGGCTGCGGGACTACATCGACCAGGGCGTCGAGGTCTTCTACCTGGAGGCCACGCCGTACCTGGAGGAGACCTACCGTCTGGGCGAGCACCTGCTGCCGCTGCTGGCCAGGGAGGACGTTCATGCCGGTTGACATCTACTGGCGCATCGGCACCCACGGCGACCAGCCCTCGCTGCGCCGCCGCACGCCCACCAGGGGAGACTGGGCGCCGCTCGCGCCCGGCAACCTCGCTCCCGGGGTGCGCGACGACTACAGCTACCTCGAGCACATGGCCGACGTGGCGCGGGCCGGCGAGGGGGCGGGCTTCGCCGGCGGGCTGCTGCCGTCCTTCCCCAACACCGACGATCCGTGGGCGACGGCCGCGAGCCTGGGCCGCGAGACCTCCACCTACCGGTTCATGATCGCTTTTCAGCCGGGGTTCCTGCACCCGGTGCAGGCGGCGCGGATGACCGCGACGCTGCAGCGGGCCACCGGTGGCCGGGTCGTCTACAACGTGATCTCCGGTGGCGGCGGGCCCGACCAGCTGTGGTGGGGCGACAAGGTCGGCCACGACGACCGCTACGCGCGCACCTCGGAGTTCCTCGACGTCCTGCGCGGCGTGTGGGGCGGCGCCCCGTACTCCTTCGACGGGCGGTTCTACCGCGTCGAGGGCGCGCGGCTGCCCGAACCGCTGCGGGGCCAGCCGTTCCCCGAGATCTACTTCTCCGGCTCCTCGCCGGCGGCCATCGAGGCCGCGGGACGGCACGCCGACTACTACCTGTCGTGGCTGGAGCCGTTCCACGCCCTGGAGGAGAAGTTCGCCCGGGTGCGCGAGCGCAGCCTCACCCCGCCGAAGTTCGCCGTGCGGATCGACGTGCTGGCCCGCGAGAGCGAGCGGGAGGCGTGGGCGGAGATCGAGCAGGGCTGGGACAACATCGACCCCTCGGTGCTGCGCGGCGCCACCGGCGACTCGATCGGCTGGCAGCGCAGCCAGTCGTTCGTCACCGGCCCGGTCAGCGGCCACCGGGACCTGGAGGTCACGCCCAACGTGTGGGGCGGCTTCCACCTGCTGCGCGGCGGGCCCGCCTTCGGCCTGGTCGGCAGCTACGCGCAGGTCGCCGCGCGGCTCGACGAGCTGATCGCGCTCGGCGTCGGCGCCTTCATCCTGGCCGGCGTGCCTCACCTGGAAGAGGCCTACCGCGTCGGCGAGAACGTGCTCCCCCTCGTGAAAGGAATCTCCTGATGACCGTCCGTGTCGGCTACTTCCCTTCCAACAACTCCCTCTGGGTGCTGCGTCACCGCGGCATCCTGGAGCGGACCCTGCCCGAGGTCGAGTGGGTGGACCTGCGCGACCTGCCCGCGGGGGAGCGCCCCTCGCCGGCCGAGGGCCTGCCCTCCCTGCACGGCGACCACCTCTTCGACGGCGGCTACGACTTCATCGGCACCGGCTCGACGCCGCCGGTCACCGCCCAGGCCAAGGGGCACGACATCGTCTACGTGGGCATCTCGGGCTCGCGGCACGAGAACGGCCGCCTGGTGACCAGGGCCGACTCCGGCATCACCTCAGTCGCCGACCTCAAGGGCAGGAAGGTGGCGCTCGGGCACGGCTCGTGGCAGACGACGCTGCTGCTGTTCGCCCTGGACGAGGCCGGCCTGGCCTGGAACGACATCGTCCCCGTCGACGCGGGCGTCGACGCCGCCCGGCTGCTGCTCGACGGCGAGGTGGACGCCTGGGTCGGCTCCTACCCGGCGCTCAGCCGGGTCGAGGACCGGACCAGGACGCTCGTGCGGACCGACGGCCTGTTCAGCCACCGCTCGCTCTGGTTCACCCGCCGTGACTTCGCCACCGAGCGCCCGGACGCGATGAAGGCCATCGTCGCCGCGCTCCAGGAGTCCGACGACTGGATCACCCGCAACCACCGCGCCGCCGCCGAACTGTTCGCGGCCGACGACGGCGGCAGCGTCGACGACTGGGAGAACGCGCTGCGCAGGCGGCCGTTCGGGGTGGAGAAGGTCACGCCGGAGTTCGTCGCCGAGCAGCAGCGCGCCGCCGACCTGTTCCACGCCGCGGGCCTCATCGACAGGCGGATCCGCGTGACCGACGCGGTGATCGACATCTAGCGGGTTAGACTCGCCGCATCCAGAACAGAATGGAGTTCGGTTGCGATGCGAGTCGGACTGTTCCTCAACGAGCCCCAGGGCCAGGACCCCATCGCCGAGCTGCGGGAGTCGATGGCCCGAGCCGCGGACGACGGGTTCGCCTCCGCCTGGATGTCCAACATCTTCGGGCTCGACGCGATCACCGCGCTGGCCGTGGCGGGCAGCCAGGTGCCCGGCATCGAGCTCGGCACCGCGGTCGTGCCGACCTACCCGCGCCACCCGGCGGCGCTGGCCCAGCAGGCGCTGACGGCCAACGCCGCCCTCGGCGGCAGGCTCGCGCTCGGCATCGGCCTGTCGCACAGGATCGTCATCGAGGAGATGTTCGGCTACAGCTACGAGCGGCCCGCGCGGCACATGAAGGAGTACCTGGACATCCTGCTGCCGCTGACGCGCGGCGAGAAGGCACAGGTCAACGGCGAGACGCTGCGGGCGAACATCCGGCTCGGCGCCCCCGGCACCGGCCTGCCGGTGCTGATCGCCGCGCTCGCGCCCCGCATGCTGGAGCTGGCCGGCTCCATGACCGACGGCACCGTGCTCTGGATGACCGGCCCCAGGACGGTCGAGGAGCACGTCGTGCCCGCCATCACGCGGGCCGCCGAGCGCGCCGGCAGGCCCGCGCCCCGCGTGGTGTGCGCGCTGCCGGTCTGCGTCACCGACGACCCCGCCACGGCCAAGGCCCGTGCCGCCGAGGTCTTCTCGGTGTACGGCAGGCTGCCCTCCTACCGGGCGATGCTCGACAGGGAGGGCGCGGCGGGACCCGGCGACGTGGCGATCGTCGGGGACGAGGCCGAGGTGCGCGCCCAGATCGAGGCGCTCGGCCGGATCGGGGTCACCGACTTCGTGGCCGCCGAGTTCTCCGCGCGCGAGCGCACCAGGGAACTCCTCAAGAGCCTCCGCTGACCGGCCGGTCTGGCGGGCACGGCCCGGCGACCAGGGCCCGCTTCGGCCGCCACGACACGCCGCGACCCCGGCTCGGCGCCCTCACCGGAGAGGCCGGCCCGGGTCAGCGCCTGCGCTGGGTCAGGCTGAACCAGTTGCCCGAGTTGTCGCGGAAGAGAGCCTCGATCCCGTAGGGCCGGTCGGCCGGCTCCTGAACGAACTCGACCCCCTTGGCCGACAGCTCCTCGAAGGTCTTGTGGCAGTCGTCGGTGGTCAAGACGCCCGGCCCCATCGCCCCCTTGGCGATCACGGACCGCAGCTGGGCCGCTGTCTCCTCGTCGAAGTGCGGCGCGCCGATCGCCGACAGGACGATCGTGATGTCCTGCCGGTCCTTCGGCCCCACCGTCAGCCAGCGGTAGTCGCCGAGCGTGATGTCCTCGCGGACCACCAGCCCCAGCTTCTCGGTGTAGAAGGCCTTCGCCTCGTCCTGGTCGAGCACGTAGACACAGGTGTGGGAGAGCCCGTTGATCATGATGTTCCTCCTCCTCGGCGGTCCGGTCCGACGCTAGGGGAGGTCCCGCGGGGGCCGCTTCTCCCAGATTGCTCGAACGGCGGGCGGGTGCACATCAGCATGAAGCAGCCGGGGATCGGGGGAGGGCCGCCCTGCCGTACGGACTCCTCCCTGAAGGCGCTCGGCGAGCGGCCGACCATGGCCGTGAACCGGGAGCTGAACGAGCCGAGGCTGGAGAAGCCGACCAGGACGCAGATCTCGGTGACGTCGAGGTTGGTGGCGCGCAGCAGGTCCTTGGCCCGTTCGATGCGCCGCGAGGTCAGGTAGCGTGCCGGCGTCTCGCCGTAGGCCTGCTTGAAGGAGCGGGCGAAGTGGAAGCGGGAGCAGCCCGCGGCGCCGGCCAGCGCGTCGAGGTCGAGCGGCTCGGCGTAGCGTCGGTCGGCCAGGTCACGCGCGCGCCGCAGATGCGGCAGCAGGTCAGGGGCCGTCATGGGGGGAAGCCTACGTAGTTCTCCGCCAGCGTGGTGGCCGCCGCCCTGGAGGAGACCACGTACTCCAGGTGCGACAGTTGCAGCCGCCGGGCGAAGGCGTCGGCCGAGTGGTCGGTGTGCAGGAGCGTGGTCATCCAGTACGAGAAGTGCTCGGCCCGCCACACGCCCCTGAGCCTGGAGGCGGAGTAGCCGTCGAGCAGCGCGGTGGAGCCCTCCTCGTAGCGGGCGGCGATCGCCGCGGCCAGCGCCGTCACGTCGGAGACCGCCAGGTTGAGCCCCTTGGCGCCGGTCGGCGGCACGATGTGCGCGGCGTCACCGGCCAGGAAGAGCTTGTCGTGCCGCATCGGCTCGGTGACGAAGCTGCGCATCGGCGTGATCGCCTTCTCCCTGATCGGGCCGTCCTTGAGCGTCCAGCCGTCACGGGTGGCGAACCTGGTGCGCAGCTCGCTCCAGACGCGCTCGTCCGGCCAGGCGGCCACCTGCTCGTCGGGGGCGACCTGGAGGTAGAGGCGGCTGACCTGGGGCGAGCGCAGGCTGTGCAGGGCGAAACCGCGCTCGTGGTGGCAGTAGATGAGCTCCTCGGTCGAGGGCGCGACGTCGGCCAGCACGCCCAGCCAGGCGAACGGGTAGTCACGCTCGAACACCCGCGCGTCAGGCACGGCGGCGCGCGAGACCCCGTGGAAGCCGTCGCACCCGGCGATCAGGTCGCAATCGAGGGTCCTGAGCACGCCGTTCTCGCGGTAGGTGACGCGCGGCGTGGCCGGATCGACCGCCACGACCTCCGCCTCGAACCTGATCCGGCCCTCGGGCGACAGCGCGATGAGATCCTTCACGATCTCGGTCTGCGCGTAGATCGTGACCGCCTTGCCGCCGGTCAGCTCGCTCAGCGGGATCCGGTGGCCGGCCCCGTCGAAGCGCAGCTCCAGCCCGTGGTGGGTGAGCCCCTCGCGATCCAGCCGGGCGCCCGCCCCCGAGGCCCGCAGCACGTCGACCGTGCCCTGCTCCAGCATCCCGGCCCGCTGCCGGTGCTCGCAGTAGGCGCGGTCGCGGCTCTCGAGCACCACCGCGTCGATGCCGCTCCGTTCGAGCAGGCGGGACAGCACCAGTCCCGCCGGCCCCGCGCCGATGATCGCTACCTGGGTACGCATGCCCTGATCCTCATGGTCGGCCCCCCGTGCTCGTCCGCCGCTCTTCCGGTCAGCGGAACCTCCCTCACCGCCGCCCGTGTCAGTAGTGGCCGCTGACGTCGCGCGACAGCGCCTTGGCGCTGGTGACCAGCGTGGGCACGACCGCGCGCAGGTCGGCGCGCGGCCGGGTGACGATCGACAGGGCCGCGACCACCTCACCGTCCGCCCCGCGCACCGGAGCCGCCACCGAGCAGGTGCCCAGGGTCATCTCCTCGCGCGTCACCGCCACGCCGATCCTGCGCACCTCGGCCAGGGCGGCGCGCAGCCGGTCGGGATCGGTCACCGTGTGCCTGGTCAGCGCGGGTAGGCCGGCGGCGACGACCGCCTCGGTCACCTGGTCGGGCGCGAACGCCAGCAGCACCCTGCCCACCCCCGTGGCATGCAGCGGCAGCTCGCCGCCGACCCTGCTGACGGTCGGGACCGAGGCGGGGCCGCGCAGCCGTTCGAGATACAGCGCCTTCAGCCCGCGCCGCACGGCCAGCTGCACGTTGGCGTGCGTGATCTCGTACAGGTCCTCCATGTACGGCAGCGCCAGCTCCCGCAGGTCGGCCGCGGCCGCCGCCTGGGCGCCGATCCGCCACAGCCTGATGCCCACCCGGTAGGCGCCGTCGGGCAGCCGCTCGACGAAGCCGCCCCTGGCCAGCTCGCCCACCAGCCGGTGCCCGGTGGTCAGCGGCAGGCCCGCCCTGCGGCAGATCTCGGTCAGCGTCAGCCGTACGTCGCCGTGGGCGAAGGCGTCGAGGATCGCCATCACTTTTCCGGCGACGCTAACGGGCGGCATGACCGGATATTAACGCTCCGTCACAACCTCGGGCTCGGTGGCCGCCCGTACCTGCTCGACGCTCACCCCCGGCGCGGTCTCGACCAGCCTGAGCCCCTCGGGCGTCACGTCGAGCACGGCCAGGTCGGTGATGATCCGGTCGACGCACGCCGCCCCCGTGAGCGGCAGCGAGCACTCCTTGACGATCTTCGGGACGCCGTCGCGGGTCAGGTGCTCCATGACGACGATCACCCTGCGCGCGCCGTGGACCAGGTCCATCGCGCCGCCCATCCCCTTGATCATCTTGCCCGGCACCGACCAGTTGGCCAGGTCGCCCCGGGCCGACACCTGCATGGCGCCGAGCACCGCCACGTCGATGTGACCGCCGCGGATCATCCCGAACGACAGGGCGGAGTCGAAGAACGCCGCCCCCGGCAGCACGGTGACCGTCTCCTTGCCGGCGTTGATCAGGTCGGGGTCCACCTCGTCCTCGAGCGGGTAGGGCCCCACGCCCAGCACGCCGTTCTCCGAGTGGACCACGACGTTCACGCCGGGCGGGATGAAGGCGGGGATCATCGTCGGCAGCCCGATGCCGAGGTTGACGTAGGTGCCGTCGGCGAGCTCGGCCGCCGCTCTGGCCGCGATCTGCTCCCTTGACCAGGCCATCAGCCGCGCACCGTCCTCTTCTCCACGTGCTTGACCGCCGCCTGCTCGGGCGTCAGCACGACCACCTTCTGCACGAACACCCCCGGCAGGTGCACCTCGTCGGGGTCGAGCTCGCACAGCTCCTCCACCTCCGCGATCGTCACCCGGCCCGCCATCGCCGCCAGCGGGTTGAAGTTGCGCGCGCTCTTGTCGAAGACCAGATTGCCGTGCACATCCCCCTTCGCCGCCCTGACCAGCGCGAAATCCGTCCTGATCGACTCCTCCAGCACGTACGGCACGCCGCCGAACTCCCGCACCTCCTTGGCCGGCGAGGTCACGGCCACGCTCCCGTCGGCGGCGTAGCGCCACGGCAGCCCGCCCTCGGCCACCAGCGTGCCGACCCCCGCGGGCGTGTAGAAGGCGGGGATCCCGCTGCCGCCCGCCCTGAGCCGCTCGGCCAGCGTGCCCTGCGGCACGAGCTCCACCTCGATCTCGCCGCCCAGATAGCGCCTGGCCAGCTCCCTGTTCTCGCCGATGTAGGAGCCCGTCGCCCGCGCGATCCGGCCCGCCGCCAGCAGCACCCCGAGCCCGCGCCCGTCGAGGCCGCAGTTGTTCGACACCACGTGCAGCCCGCTCGCGCCCTGCTCGTGCAGCGCCGCGATCAGCACCGCCGGCACGCCGCACAGCCCGAACCCGCCCACGGCCAGCGACGCGCCGTCACCGATGCCGGCGACCGCCTCGGCCGCCGACCCGACCACCTTCCCGACACTCATAGCGCTCACCGTTCCAGCCGGCACCGACGACACCACAGTGTCCTTCCGCAGAGCGGAAGCGGAACTCCCCGGCTTCGCCGGTTGGCGTCCGTTCAAACGGAACGGTCACGCGCAGTGAGCGAAACCCGGAGGGGTGTGACGGACCGTGCGGGCCCGTTCGACCGAAGCGGTTGCCCCCATGGGGCTGGAACTGTTCAATGACCTGCAGGCGGCGCGGTGGGAAGCCGGCCCCGGCCCGCCTTCGTAGACTCCGGCAGGGTGAAGCGCGTGCTGCACGGCATAGACGTGTCCGACTGGCAGGAAACGGTCGACTGGGCCGCTCACGCCGGCAGCGGCGTCGCCTTCGCCTTCGCCAGGGCGAGCGAGGGTGCCACCGGGCTCGACACGTCGTTCGACCGCAACTGGCGGCTCATGCGCGAGCACCGGCTGGTGTGCGGCGCCTACCACGTGGCCAGGCCCCAGGACGACCCGGTCGAGCAGGCCGGCCACTTCCTGCGCACCGTCGAGCGGGCCGGCGGGCTGCACGAGGGCGACCTGCTGGCCCTCGACCTGGAGTCGGCCGACGGGCTGCCGCCCGAGCGGGTGGCCAGGTTCGCCCGGCGCTGGTGCCGCCAGATCGACAAGCAGGTGGGCCTGCGGCCCCTCATCCACACCTTCCAGTGGTTCGCCGACCAGGGCAACTGCGCCGGCCTGGGCGACCATCCCCTCTGGATCGCCGCGCCGGGGAAGGCGATGGGGGAGCCCGTCGTGCCCCGGCCGTGGCGTGAGTGGGCCATCCACCAGTACGCCAACGTCCCCGTGGACCGCGACGTCTTCCACGGCAGCCGCCAGGACCTGACCAGGCTGGGGTATCACCCGCGATAGCATCGGTGTTCACCGTCGAAACCGTGCTATTCAAGGAGTCACCGTGTCAGCCGAGCTGCATATCACCCTCGCCGGAGCCGAGCGTGTGGTCGCGGCCGGCACGACGTACGGCGAGGCGCTCGAGGCCGACGGCCGCACCGTCATCGCCGCCCGCGTCGGCGGCGAGCTTCGCGACCTGGCCGCACCCGTCCGTGACGGCGACGTGATCGAGCCGGTCCAGATCGGCAGCGACGACGGCCGCGCCATCCTGCGCCACTCCACCGCCCACGTCATGGCGCAGGCGGTGCAGGAGCTGTTCCCCGAGGCCAGGCTGGGCATCGGCCCGCCGGTCGAGAACGGCTTCTACTACGACTTCGACGTCGAGCAGGCCTTCCACCCCGACGACCTCAAGCGCATCGAGAAGCGGATGCGCGAGATCGTCAAGCAGGGGCAGTTGTTCGCGCGGCGCGAGGTGTCCGACGACGCCGCGCGCGCCGAGCTGGCGGCCGAGCCGTACAAGCTGGAGCTGATCGGGCTCAAGGGCGGCGCCGCGGCCGCCGAGGACGGCGCCGGCGTCGAGGTCGGCGAGGGCCAGCTGAGCATCTACGACAACCTCGACCCCAAGACCGGCGAGCTGTGCTGGAAGGACCTGTGCAGGGGTCCGCACCTGCCCTCGACCAGGGTCATCCCGGCCTTCAAGCTGATGCGCTCGGGCGGCGCCTACTGGCGGGGCAGCGAGAAGAACCCGCAGCTGCAGCGCATCTACGGCACCGCGTGGGAGAGCCGCGAGAAGCAGGAGGAGTACCTCCACCTGCTGGAGGAGGCCGAGAAGCGCGACCACCGCAAGCTGGGCGCCGAGCTCGACCTGTTCTCCTTCCCCGAAGAGCTCGGCTCGGGCCTGCCGGTCTTCCACCCCAAGGGCGGCATCATCCGCAGGGAGATGGAGACCTACTCCAGGCGCAGGCACGAGGAGGCGGGCTACTCCTTCGTCAACTCCCCGCACATCACCAAGGGCCACCTGTACGAGGTCTCCGGTCACCTCGACTGGTACCGCGACGGCATGTTCCCGCCCATGGAGGTCGAGGGCGCCGACTACTACCTCAAGCCGATGAACTGCCCCATGCACAACCTGATCTTCGGGGCGCGCGGCAGGTCCTACCGCGAGCTGCCGCTGCGGCTGTTCGAGTTCGGCACCGTCTACCGCTACGAGAAGTCGGGCGTGGTCCACGGCCTGACCAGGGTGCGCGGCCTCACCCAGGACGACGCCCACATCTACTGCACCCGCGAGCAGATGAAGGACGAGCTGGCCTCGGCGCTGCGCTTCACGCTGAGCCTGCTGCGCGACTACGGCCTCGAGGACTTCTACCTCGAGCTGTCGACCAAGGACCCGGACAAGTTCGTCGGCTCCGACGAGGTGTGGGAGGAGGCGACCCGCACGCTGCGCGAGGTCGCCGAGGGCGAGAAGCTCGAGCTGGTGCTCGACCCCGGCGGCGCCGCCTTCTACGGCCCGAAGATCTCCGTGCAGGCCCGTGACGCGATCGGCCGCTCGTGGCAGATGTCGACCATCCAGCTCGACTTCAACCTGCCCGAGCGCTTCCAGCTGGAGTACCAGGCGGCCGACGGCAGCCGCCAGCGGCCCGTCATGATCCACCGGGCGCTGTTCGGCTCCATCGAGCGCTTCTTCGGCGTGCTGGTCGAGCACTACGCCGGCGCCTTCCCGCCCTGGATGGCCCCGGTGCAGGTGGTCGGCATCCCGATCGCCGACGCCCACGCCCCCTACCTGCTCGACGTCGCCAAGAGGCTGCGCGAGCGGGGGATCAGGGTGGAGGTCGACACCGCCGACGACCGCATGCAGAAGAAGATCCGCAACGCGCAGAAGGCGAAGGTGCCCTTCATGCTGCTGGCCGGCGACGACGACATCGCCAACGGCGCGGTGTCCTTCCGCTACCGCAACGGCGAGCAGAAGAACGGCGTCCCGATCGACGAGGCCGTCGCCGAGATCGTCAACGCCGTGGAGCGCCGCGTCCAGGTCTGAGCCGTCCAGGTCTGAGTAGGGGTCTACTCATGCACGGCCGCCCGCGCCGGGGGACCCTCCTCGGGAAGCGATTCCTGGGGAGGGAACATCCATGCGACTCACGCGCATCCTGGTGGCGGGCGGGCTCGGCCTCGCCGTCCTCACGGCGGTGACCGGCGCCGCGCAGGCGTCGAGCACGGCGGCACCCAAGTGGAAGTGCTCGAACGGCAACGTCTGCCTGTACGACAAGGCCAACGGGGCGACGCTGTTCTGGCAGGAGAGCGAGTGCGGCGTCCACGGCCTGGGCACCGGCTATCTCGGCAGGGCCAGCTCGGTCAGGAACAGGACCGGCTCGACCGTGACGCTCTTCTCGGTCTTCCAGCCCAACGGCGCACCGAACACGCTCGCCGAGGAGATCGTCTCCGTCGACGACAGTGACCGGGTCAACCTCGAGGACGACGAGGACAACGCGACCGCGCTCGTCTACATCCCGTGCGACTGACGCGTCCAAGACCGCCCCTGCCGCCACCCGCGGCAGGGGCGGTCCCGTGCCGGCGACCGCTCAGCGGGCGAACAGCTGGAAGGTGACGGCGGGCCGGCCGCCGAACCGCTCGGCGGCCTGGCGGGCGACGCCTTCCAGGAAGGCCCTGCAGTACGCCTCGGGGTTCTCGTCGGTCAGGGCCTCGATGTAGGCGCGGTGCTCCAGCAGCGAGCGCACGCCCACCTCCAGCGTGTCGGTGACGTCCACCGCGTGGGTGGGCTCGTCGGCACCCGCCACGGCCACCCAGCGCACGCCGTCCCACGGCTCGGGGCCGGCGTCAGGGAAGATCCACCGGTTGCCGGCGTCGCCCGCGGCGTCGAGCACCGCCCTGCCCACCGCCCGGTGGTCGGGGGTGTTCCAGTACCTCCCGCCCCACGTGTCGCCGAAGTTCAGGGTGATCAGCAGCTCGGGCCGGTGCCTGCGGATGGCGGCGGCCAGGTCACGGCGCAACGGCAGGCCGTACTCGATGACACCGTCCGGATGGTCGAGGAACTCCACCTGCTCCACCCCGACGACGGCCGCCGACGCGCGCTGCTCCCGCTCGCGCAGCGGACCCGCCTTGGCCGGGTCGACGGTGTCGATGCCCGCCTCGCCGCGCGTCACGAGCAGGTAGGCCACCTCCCGCCCCTCGGCGGTCCACGAGGCGACGGCCGAGGCGCAGCCGTACTCCAGGTCGTCGGGATGCGCGACGATCGCCAGCGCGCGTCGCCAGTCCTGGGGCATGGGTGCCAGCTGCTCGGCCATCGGCTCCTCCATGATTGTTCTCGGGGTACGGCAAGCGTAACGATCCCGACCAGGTCCTCCGCACCGCAGGAGGACGGTGCTCCCCGCCGACCCTGCCCGCCATGGTCATATGCTGCAGAACATGCAGGAGAGCGAACCGATGGAGCAGGCTGGGGCGGGGTCGCCGGACAACTTCCAGCGGCTGTGGACACCGCACCGGATGGCCTACATCAAGGGGGAGAACAAGCCGAGCGGCGAGGGGGCGGGCGACGGCTGCCCGTTCTGCGAGATCCCCAAGATGAGCGACGAGGACGGCCTGGTCGTCGCCAGGGGCGAGACGGTGTTCGCGGTGCTCAACCTCTACCCCTACAACTCCGGCCACCTGATGGTCTGCCCCTACCGGCACGTCTCCGACTACGACGAGCTGAAGGACGAGGAGATGACCGAGCTGGGCGACTTCACCAGGCGGGCGCTGCGCGCGTTGCGCAGGGCCGGCGGCGCCCAGGGTTTCAACGTCGGCATGAACCTCGGCCACGTCGCGGGTGCGGGCATCGCCGCCCACCTGCACCAGCACGTCGTGCCCCGGTGGGGCGGCGACACCAACTTCATGCCCGTGGTCGCCAGGACCAAGGTGCTGCCGCAACTGCTGCGCGACACCCGCACGATGCTCGCCGACGCCTGGCAGGCCCCCGCCTGAGCCGGGATGGCCACGCGCTCCCCGGGCGGTGCCCGGGGAGCGCGTGCCCGCCTACACCTTGGCGAGCGGGCGCTCCTCGGCGGCCGCCGCCCCCGGCAGCGCCGCGATGCCCGCGGACAGCACCAGCGGGATCGCCAGCGCCAGCGCCATGGACAGCACCGCCGCGCCCGAGTCGTTGACCAGGGTGCCGACCACGCCGCTGATGAGCGTGCCGATCAGCCCGGCCTTGAGCGCGGGGGAGTAGTCGAAGGCCGCCGGGAGCACGCCCGCGGTGGCCTGGTCAGGCCGCATGATCGCGTAGACGAGGAAGGCGACCGCGGCGATCACCACCGGCATCAGGGTGGGGCTGAGCAGCGTGCCGAGCATCGCCATCAGCTTGCGGACGATCACGTCGAGCGCCTCGCCGCTGATCACCTGCCCGACGAACCTGCCCAGATGCGACTGTTCGGCCGCCGGGCGCAGGTAGTTGGCGACCGCGAAACCCATCACGGTCACGCCGCCCGCCACGCAGAACGCGCCCAGCTTCCACAGCGAGATCCGCTTGCCGAGGATCAGCAGCGCGGTCACCGCGATGCCGGGCACGAACGCGATCACCCCGCCGAAGTCGCTGCCCATGCCCGAGCCGCCCAGCACCATCGCGAACGTGCCGAGGACCGCCACCACCGCCGCCCCCCACGGCCGTGACAGCCGGTGCGCGATCACCGTGGAGGTCAGCAACGTGCCGGTGGCCAGCAGCGCGAAGGGGATGTTGCCCAGGCCGTAGTAGCGGGCGCCCTGCTCGGCGCTGAAGCCCATGAAGCTGTTGAGCTGCAGGGTGGTGCCGGTCAGCAGGTCCCCGGCCAGCGTGACCGCCGTGACGCCCGCGACCACCGCCAGCGGGCCGAGCGGGCTGCGCCGCCACGGCCCGGCGAAGGCCGCGACCGTGATCACCACCAGCCAGGCCAGCATGCCGCCGAACAGCTCCAGATGGGTCGACCACGGCAGCAGGTTGACCAGGATCGAGGTGATGGGGATCGCCGCCAGCGTCACCGCCGCCAGCCGTACCCAGGACAGGCCCTTACGGCGGCGCAGCAGCACGAACGCCACCGCGTAGAACAGCACCTGCAGCACCGCGAGGGCGATGAAGTAGTAGCCCTTCACCGAGCGCATCGTCTGGGCCGTCTGGTCGGACTCGGCCATCCGCTCGAACGTGGCGCCCGGCCCGTTGACCCGCATGACCTGGCCGACGACGCTGTCGGGCACGGGGACGCCCAGCCTGGTCAGCACGGTGGTGGTCAGGTCGGGCAGGATCGAGATGTCCTCGCGCCGGGTCGAGGCCGCGCCGAGCGCGTGCCCCTGCGCGCCCGGCTGCCGGAGGGCGGCGACCCGCAGGTGCGGCACGGAGCCGTGGTCGGACATCCCCACCAGCAGGATCGTGGTGTCCTGGGGCAGGACGGCCAGCAGCGCGCCCGCCTTGGCGTCGGCCAGGCGCAGCGCCGCGCGCCGCTCCTGGGCCGACAGCTTGTCCGGGACGGTCGGCAGCTTGCCGTCGTCGGAGATGTAGGGCCTGATGAGGTCGTCGACGTCCATGGCGACCAGGCGGCAGCGCTCCAGATCGGCCGCCTTCACCGCGAGGGGCGAGGCGTAGTAGGTGGCCACGGCGCCCTTGCCGTCGGCCAGCCCCAGGGCCGCGCCGGGACCGACGGCGATCGCGCACCGGCCCGCCTTGGCCAGCGTGTCGCCCAGCAGTCCCGCGTAGCGCTGCCCGGCCACCTCGTGCAGGTAGTCGTAGTCGGGGATGACCGCGCCGCTGCCCTGCTGCTCGGGCATGGGCGGCGGTCCGCACCGGTAGCCGGAGGCCGAGCGGATGCCCGCCGACACCGTCAGCCAGCCGTCGTAGGGGCAGGTGATGTTGCCGACCGTGCGCACCGACATCGAGCCGATGGCGCTGCCGCGGGCCAGCTCCCACAGGTTGGGTGTGTCGGCCTGGGACAGGTCGTTCCAGTGCAGGCCGGACACGCCGATGAGGGCGACCCGCTCGCCGTCCGGAGCCTGCGCGCGGTCCGACGCGTGCGCGGGGGCCCACCCCAGCAGCATCTGGCTGACCAGCACGGCCAGCATCAGCAGGGTCCGCCTCACGCACGACCTCCCGAGACTCGACTTCGTCGGAGGGCACGCTACACCGGCTCGTCGCTGTCAGGTGACGAGCTCGGCACACCGCCACCCTATGCGGGCGCGCACGCGCACCGGGGTGTCGCCCCCGCGCACGGCTCGGGCGCCGGGCCGCGCGGGGCCGGCCCGCGCGCCCGGGGAGCCTCCCGTGGCGGGGTTCCCGCGCCACGCGGGCGCGTGGCGCGGCCTGCCAGCCGTACCGGCGGATCAGGGGACGGATCAGGCCGGGGAGACCGCCGCCTCGGCGGGCTTGCTCTCACGGGTCAGCGGGTCCAGGGCCGTGACCTGGTAGGTGCCGGGCTTCTGGGCCGTGTATGAGGTGCCGGTGACGATGGCGACCAGGTTGCGCGAGTCGGTCGACTGGCAGCTCTGCCCCGAGGCGGGCACCCGGTAGACGGCGTAGGAACGGGCGCCCTCCACCGGGCTCCAGGTCAGCGCCGCACCCGACGCCTTCAGCCCCGACGGCTTGGCCGGCGCGTCACCGCCCTTGGGCGCCGGCAGCAGGGCCGGACGGGCGTAGTGCTCCTTGGACAGGCGGTCCATGGCCTTCAGCGGGTTGGCCAGGACGTTCGTGGCGCTGAAGTAGACGTCGCCGTCGATCTCGGGGTACTTGCGGTTGAACGCCAGGTGCGCGGGCATCTCACCCGGCTTGGTCCAGGTAGCGACGTCTCGCGCGCCGACCCGGTAGAGGCCCTGGCCGATGTACAGGCGCACGTCGGTGCCCTTGACCTCGTTGGCCCACCAGGCGGCCAGCACGTTGTAGTCGGCCGCCTTGAACCCGCGCGGCCAGTAGAGCTGCGGCATGACGTAGTCGACGGTGCCGGACTTGATCCACGCCCTGGCGTCGGCGTAGATCGAGTCGTAGGCGGACATGCCGGAGGTGGCCGAGCCCGTCGGGTCCTGCGCCTTGTTGCGCCAGATGCCGAACGGGCTGATGCCGAACTTCACGTCCTTCTTGGTGTCGTGGACGGCCTTGTGCACCTGGGCGACGAGCGTGTTGACGTTGTCGCGGCGCCAGTCGGCGAGCTTGGCGCCCTTGCCGTACTTCCGGAACGCGGCGGTGTCGTTGAACATGGGGGCCGCGCCCGGGTAGGGGTAGAAGTAGTCGTCGAAGTGGACGCCGTCGACGTCGTAGCGCTTGACCACGTCCGTGACGACCTTGACGACGTGCTCGCGGACCTGGGGCAGGCCCGGGTTGTAGTAGTACTGCTCGCCGTACTTCACCAGCCAGTCGGGGTGCTGCCGGGCGGGGTGGGCGGCGGGCAGCCGGCCCAGGTTGGCGTCGTAGGCGGCGCGGTACGGGTTGAACCAGGCGTGGAACTCCAGGCCGCGCTTGTGCGCCTCGGCGGTCAGGAACGGCAGCGGGTCCCAGCCGGGGTTCTTGCCCGGCGTGCCGGTGAGGTACTGCGACCACGGCTCGTGCGGCGACTGGTACAGCGCGTCGGAGGCGGGCCGCACCTGCACGAACACCGCGTTGAGGTTGCGCTTGACCGCGTTGTCGAGGATCTTGACGTACTCGGCCTGCTGCCGGGCGGGGCTGAGGCCGGTCGCGGAGGGCCAGTCGATGTTCTTGACCGTGGCGATCCAGACGCCGCGCAGCTGGCGCTTGGGGTATCTGACGTCGGCGACGCACTTCTTGACCGCCTTGGTGGCGGGCTTGGCCTTCGTCTGTGGAGCAGCGGCCTCGGCTCCTGGTCCGCCGAAGGAGTAGGCGGCGGCGGTGGCGGCGATCGCGACAGCGGCGGCGGCGAGAAGAGGTCGTCCGGTACGCATAGTCCCCCAGTGTGACATCGCCACCGGGATGCTTCGACCAAAAATCGCAATGGATTTGTGATCCTAGTGTGACTCAGGGGGAGGGCGTTACCCTCCCCCCGTCGAGGGGCGTCAGTCCTGAGCCGTCACCTTCTCGGTCAGATGCGAGGGCAGGGGCTCGTAGCGCAGGAACGTGCGCTGGAAGGTGCCCGTCCCGTGCGACATGGACCGCAGGTCGATCGCGTAGCGGGTGATCTCCAGTTGCGGCACTTCGGCCTTCACCAGCGTCCGGCCCGTGCCCACGGGCTCGGTGCCCAGCACCCGGCCACGCCGCGAGGACAGATCGGACATCACCGAGCCGACGTGCTCGTCGGCCACCAGCACCGCGAGCTCGTCGACCGGTTCGAGCAGCAGCGTCGGCACCTTGGCGGCGGCCTCCTTCAGCGCCAGCGAGCCGGCGATCTGGAAGGCCATGTCGGAGGAGTCGACCGAGTGCGCCTTGCCGTCGTAGAGCGTGACCCGCAGATCCACCATCGGATACCCGGCCAGCACCCCCCGCTCCATCTGCGTGCGCACGCCCTTCTCCACCGACGGGATGAACTGGCGGGGGACCACGCCGCCGACGATCTTGTCCACGAACTCGAAACCCCCGCCGGAGGGCAGGGGCTCGACCTCGAGGTGGCAGATCGCGTACTGGCCGTGGCCGCCGGTCTGCTTGACGTTGCGGCCCATGGCCTGGCACCTGCCGCCGAACGTCTCGCGCAGCGGCACCCGCAGGTCGACCCGTTCGACCTCGACGCCGTGGCGCTTGGCGAGCCGGTCGAGCAGGACGTCGGCGTGCGCCTCGCCCATGCACCACAGCACCAGCTGCCGGGTCTCGGCGTTGTTCTCCAGCCGCAACGTCGGGTCCTCGGCCACCAGCCGGGCCAGGCCCTGCGACAGCTTGTCCTCGTCGGCCTTCGACCTGGCCCTGATCGCCACCGGTAGCAGCGGGTCGGGCATGCTCCACGCCGTCATGAGCAGCGGCCGCTCCGGTTCCGACAGCGTGTCGCCGGTCTCGGCCCGCGACAGCTTGGCCACCGCGACGATGTCGCCCGCCATGCCCTTGGCGATGGTGCGCTGCTGCTTGCCCAGGGGGCCCGTCAGCGTGCCGATGCGCTCGTCGACGTCGTGGTCCTCGTGCCCCCTGTCAGCCAGGCCGTGCCCGGAGACGTGCACGGTCATGTCGGGGCGCAGCGTCCCCGAGAAGACGCGCACCAGGCTGATGCGTCCCACGTAGGGGTCGCTGGTCGTCTTGACCACCTCGGCCACCAGCGGCCCGTCCGGGTCGCACGCCCTGACCTGGACGGGCTTGCCGTCCGGGGTGGTGATCTCGGGAAGCGGGTGCTCGAGCGGCGAGGGGAAGCCCTGGGTGATCACCTCGAGCAGTTCCTGCGCGCCGATGCCGGCGCCGCTGGCGAGCACAGGATAAAACGTGCCGCGGGCGACCGCCTTCTCCAGGTCGTCGATGAGCACCTTGGGGTCGATGGCCTCGCCCGACAGGTACCTCTCCATGAGCGACTCGTCCTCGCTCTCCTGGATGATCCCCTCGATCAGGCTCCCGCGGTACTCCTCGATCCGCGCCTCGTACTCCGCGCCCGGCTCCTTCTCGGCCCGCTCGCCGGTGACGTAGTTGTAGAACTTCTGCGACAGCAGCCCGATCAGCCCCGCCACCTTCCCGTTGGTCACCACGGGCAGGTAAAGCGGCGCGACCCCGTCACCGAAGATCTCCTGACACTCGCCCAGGACCTGGTCGAAGTCGGCGCGGTGGTGGTCGATCTTGGTGATCACCACGGCCCTGGGCATGCCGACCTGCGCGCACTCCTCCCACAGCATCTGCGTCAGCCCGTCGATGCCGTCGGTCGCCGCGACCACGAACAGCGCGGCGTCCGCGGCGCGCAGCCCGGCCCGCAGGTCGCCCACGAAGTCGGCGTAGCCCGGCGTGTCCAGAAGATTGATCTTGATCCCGTTGTGGACGATCGGCGCGACGGACAGGTTCACCGAGCGCTGCTGGCGCACCTCCACCTCGTCGAAGTCGCTGACCGTGCTGCCGTCCTCCACACGGCCCATCCGCGGGATGGTGCCCGTGGCCGCGAGCAACTGCTCGACCAGGGTGGTCTTGCCCGCTCCCGAATGGCCGACCAGGACGACGTTGCGTATCCCGTCCGCCCTCTCGGCCGCTGGTGCCCTGCCCGCGGCTCCCATGGCCGCGCCGTGGTGCTTGTCAGCCACATCGCCTCCGCTTCCGTGGGACGGAGCCCGCAGGGTACGGCGCGCGCCGCCCAAATCGTCGTTCGATCCAGTGCCGCCGCCCAGCGGAATTACCGCAAAGGACGCGGTTAGTTCACCAAATACCCGTGTGGCGAATATCACAAGGGGGGCGAGGCAAAGAAGTGGTGGCGGCCCACATGGCCTACGATCGGAGCGCGATGCTCAAACTCCTGCGCCCGGCCATGACCCGGATACTCACCCCGCTGGGCAGGGCACTCGTCCGCCGCGGGATAGGCCCGAACGCCGTCACCGCGATCGGCACCACCGGCACCGTGGTGTGCGCCCTGGTCCTCTACCCCATGGGCCAGCTGTGGTGGGGCTCGCTGGCGATCACCGTGTTCGTGCTGTTCGACCTGCTCGACGGCGTCGTGGCGCGGATGGGCGGGGGCGGCGGCAGCACGTGGGGCGCCTTCCTCGACTCCACGCTCGACCGGGTGGCCGACGCGGCCGTCTTCTCCGGCCTGATCATCCACTTCTTCCTCCAGCGCGACCTGCTCATGACGGGGGTCACGCTGTTCTGCCTGGTCGCCGGCGCGCTGGTGTCCTACGTCAAGGCCAGGGCAGAGGGGCTGGGAGTCGGCTGCGACGTGGGCCTGGCCGAGCGGCCCGAGCGGCTGGTCGTGGGGCTCGTGTCCGCGGGCCTGTCCGGCCTCGGCGTGCCGTACATCCTGGCCTTCGGCATGTGGCTGCTGGCGGCGGCCAGCGCCGTCACCGTCGTCCAGCGGATCGTCCACGTCCGTCGCCAGATTGGAGCCCGATGACCTCCCTCCAGGACCGTGCGGTGGCCGCGGGCTTCGCGGCGGGCTGGACGCTGCTGCCGTACCTGCCGGAGCGGCTGACCGCGGCCGCCTTCACCCTCGTGGCCGACCGGGCCTGGCGCCGGCGGGGCAAGAGCGTGCGCCGCCTCGAGCACAACCTGGCCAGGGTGACCGGGCTGGCCGAGGACAGCCCCGAACTGCGGGCGCTCAGCCGCGCGGGCATGCGTTCCTACCTGCGCTACTTCCACGAGGTCTTCAGGCTGCCGAAGATGCCCGTCGACGAGGTCGTGCGGCGCACCCACGTCACCGGCGACGAGCACATCTGGAACACCGTGGCCGAGGGGCGCGGCGTGGTGCTCGCGCTGCCGCACATGGGCAACTGGGACCAGTCGGGCGCATGGCTGGTCGGCTGCGGGCACCCCTTCACCACGGTGGCCGAGCGGCTCAAGCCCGAGTCGCTGTTCCGCCGCTACGTCGCCTTCCGCGAGGGCCTCGGGATGGAGGTGCTGCCGCTGACCGGCGGCGACGGGCACACCTTCGGCGTCCTCGCGCAGCGGGTGCGCAAGGGCGGCATCGTCTGCCTGCCCGCCGAGCGCGACCTGACCAAGGGTGGCGTCGAGGTGGAGTTCTTCGGCGCCACCACCAAGGTGCCGGTGGGCCCCGCGCTGCTGGCCGTCAAGACGGGCGCCGCGCTGCTGCCGGCGACCATGTGGTTCGAGGGCCCCGACTGGGGTCTGCGCATCCACGAGGAGGTCGAGGTACCCGCCTCCGGCACCCTCCAGGAGCGCACGGCCGCCGTGGCGCAGAGCCTGGTGACGGTGTTCGAGAAGGGCATCGCCGAACACCCCGAAGACTGGCACATGCTGCAGCGTCTGTGGCTGGAGGACCTGAAGTGAACGTCGGCATCGTCTGCCCTTACTCCTGGGACGTGCCGGGCGGTGTCAAACAGCACATCGACGACCTGGCGCAGGCGCTGATGGCCCAGGGGCACCAGGTCTCGGTGATCGCCCCGGCCGAGGAGGACGCCGAGCTGCCGCCGTACGTGACCGGTACCGGCAGGGCGGTGCCGGTGCCGTACAACGGCTCGGTGGCGCGGATGTCGTTCGGCTTCCTGTCGGCGGCCAGGGTGCGGCGCTGGATCCGCGAGAACGACTTCGACGTGCTCCACATCCACGAGCCGCTGGTGCCCAGCCTGGGCGTGCTGGCCTGCTGGGCGGCCAAGGGGCCGATCGTGGCCACCTTCCACGCCTCCTTCAACCGCTCGCGGGCCATCGCGATCGCCGAGCCGATGCTGCGCAGCGCGCTGGAGAAGCTCAGCGGCCGCATCGCCGTCTCCGACGCCGCCCGCAAGAGCCTGGTCGAGCAGTTCGGCGGCGACAGCGTGCTGATCCCCAACGGCGTGACCGTCAGCCGCTACACCCAGGCCGAGCCGCTGCCCGGCTGGGGCCCCGACGGGCGCACGCTCGGCTTCCTCGGCAGGATGGACGAGCCGCGCAAGGGCCTGCCCGTCCTGCTCGAGGCGCTGGAGCAGGTGCCCGACGCGAGGCTGCTCGTCGCAGGTCCGGGCGAGGTGAAGATCCCCAGGTCGATCCGCGACCGCGTCACGCTGCTCGGCATGGTCAGCGAGCAGGACAAGATCCGCGCCTACCACTCCGTCGACGTCTTCGTCGCGCCCAACACCGGCGGCGAGAGCTTCGGCATCGTGCTGGCCGAGGCCATGTCGGCCGGAGCCACCGTGCTGGCCAGCGACATCCCGGCCTTCCGCCGGGTGCTGGGCGACGGGCAGGCGGGCGCGCTGTTCCCCAACGGCGACGCGGCCGCCCTGGCCCGCGAGGCGCGCGCCCTCCTCGACGATCCCGAGCGCAGGGCCAAGCTGGCCGACGAGGCGCTGCTCGCCGTGCGCAAGTACGACTGGTCCACGGTCGCCCGCGATGTCGTGCGCGTCTACGAGACCGTCACGGCCGCGGCGGGACGAGTGGAGGAAGACACCGTCGCATGAGCACCACGATCATCGTCCTGCTCGTGGGCATCCTCATGGTGCTCACCGCCGTCTACGTCTCCTGGCGGGCCGGGCGTCTCGACCGGCTGCACATCAGGCTGGAACTGGCCCGCGAGGCGCTCGACGTCGCGCTGGTCCGGCGCGCCGCCGTCGTGCTCGAACTGGCCGGATCCCGCCTGCTCGACCCCGCCACCTCCCTGGTCCTGGCCGCGGCCGCCCACGAGGCCCGTACGGCCGGCCCCGAGGAGCGCGAGCACGCCGAGAGCGACCTGTCCAGGGCGCTGCGCGCGGCCGTCGACCAGGACAGGTTCAGGGAACGCATCAGCGAGTCGCCGGGCGGCCTGTCGCTGCTGGAGGAGCTCGACGCCGCCGTCGCCAAGGTCGTCTACGCCCGCCGCTTCTACAACAACGCGGTCGCCGTGACCCGCACCGCCCAGCGCCGCTGGCTCGCGCGCAGCCTGCGCCTGGCCGGACGCACCGAGTATCCCGAATTCTTTGAGATCGATGACAATCCGCCCGAGACCATGGCAACCGAATGACCCGTTTTAGGGGAGCCCGGTAAGCTTCCTTCCGTTTTCGTGGCCGAGCGGAGGAGTTGAGCAGGTGCGGGTAGCCCGAACGATCGCGGTGACGCTGGCGGTGCTCGCTCCTGTCGCGGCCTGCTCGAGCGGGGGCGGAGCGGCCTCGCCGTCGAAGGCTCCGCAGGCGGCCCCCGTCTCCGCCACGCCGACGCCCGAGGTGAGCAAGCACCCCTTCACGGGCCTGCCGTACGAGGAGCTCGAACCGGTCCTGGCGGTGAAGATCGAGAACACCGCCGCGGGCAAGCCCCAGATGGGGCTGAAGAGCGCGGACATCGTCTACGTCGAGCAGGTCGAGGCCGGCCTCACCCGGCTGATGGCGGTCTTCTCCTCCAAGCTGCCGCCCAAGGTCGGCCCGGTCCGCAGCGCCCGCATCTCCGACCTGCACATCACGCCGCAGTTCGGCAAGCCCGCCTTCGCCTACTCCGGCGTCCAGTCCAAGATGCTGCCGTTCATGGCGGAGGCGTCGCTGTTCGACGTCGGCGACACCCGCAACCCCGGCGCGTTCTTCCGCCAGCCGGGCCGCTTCGCCCCCTACAACCTGTTCGCCAACACCAAGCAGCTGCTGGCCAAGGCGCCCAAGGCCAGCCAGGCCAAGGACATCGGCTTCACCTTCGGCGACGCCCCCGCCGAGGGCGGCGTGCCGAAGAAGTCGTGGACGGTCAGATGGCCCGCCGCCCGCTTCACCTTCGCCTGGTCGGAGGCCAAGAAGCAGTGGCTCGTCTGGCAGGACGGCAAGAAGGACATGGCGGCCGAGGGCGGCCAGCTCGGCGCCCCCACGATCGTCGTGCAGTACACCAAGACCGAGCGCTCGCAGTTCCACGACAAGAACCAGAGCTACACCCCGCTGGTCCACTCCGTCGGCAAGGGATCGGCCATCGTGCTCCGCGACGGCAAGGCCTACAAGGCCAAGTGGTCGCGGGAATCGGAGGAAGAGGGGACGACGTTCACCACTGAGAGCGGTGAGCCGATGAACTTCGCGCCTGGCCAGGTGTGGATCGCTCTCGCCAGCCGCAAGCCCGTCATTCCTTAACGTACAAAATCCCGCCTCGACCCTGACATGGTGGTGTGTCCGGTCGTGGGGTGTTAAGGACCTACGATGGGCTTGAGAACTTACCGACCTGCCGTTGTGAGGAAGACCGTGTCTACCAGCCCCGTCACCGGAACCGCGCGCGTCAAGCGCGGCATGGCCGAGATGCTCAAGGGCGGCGTCATCATGGACGTCGTCACCCCCGAGCAGGCGAAGATCGCCGAGGACGCCGGGGCGGTCGCCGTCATGGCTCTGGAGCGCGTGCCCGCCGACATCCGCGCGCAGGGCGGCGTCTCCAGGATGAGCGACCCCGACATGATCGACGGCATCATCAACGCCGTCTCCATCCCCGTCATGGCCAAGGCCCGCATCGGCCACTTCGTCGAGGCGCAGATCCTGCAGTCGCTGGGCGTCGACTACATCGACGAGTCGGAGGTGCTGACCCCCGCCGACTACGCCAACCACATCGACAAGTACCAGTTCACCGTGCCGTTCGTGTGCGGCGCGACGAACCTGGGCGAGGCGCTGCGCCGCATCACCGAGGGCGCCGCCATGATCCGCTCCAAGGGCGAGGCGGGCACGGGCGACGTCTCCAACGCCGTCACCCACATGCGCACCATCAGGGGCGAGATCAAGCGCCTCACCTCGCTGCCCGAGGACGAGCTGTACGTGGCGGCCAAGGAACTGCAGGCGCCGTACGACCTCGTCGTCGAGGTGGCCAAGACCGGCAAGCTGCCCGTGGTGCTGTTCACCGCCGGCGGCATCGCCACGCCCGCCGACGCCGCGATGATGATGCAGCTGGGCGCCGAGGGCGTGTTCGTCGGCTCCGGCATCTTCAAGTCGGGCGACCCCGCCAAGCGGGCGGCGGCGATCGTCAAGGCCACCACCTTCCACGACGACCCCGACGTCGTCGCCAAGGTGTCGCGCGGCCTCGGCGAGGCGATGGTCGGCATCAACGTCGACGAGATCCCGCAGCCGCACCGCCTGGCCGAGCGCGGCTGGTAGGCCCGCCCTCCCGCGACTGAGCGGCATCCCCTCGGGGGTGCCGCTTTTTCGTGCCGCCTCCTCGTCGCGCCCTTTTCCCGTCGCGCCTCCTTCGTGTCGCCCTCTCCTTGCCCCGCGCCCTTTTCCCGTCGCGCCTCCTTCGTGCCGCCCTCTCTTCGCTCCGCCCCCTCTGCGGGTTCGCGTCGCGCCCTCTTCCTGGTCGTGGTGCGGCCTCTTCGTGGTGCGGCCTCTTCGTGCCGCTTCTCGCGCGACCCGCCGCCCGGCACAGCGGATCCTCGGTGCCCGTCCCGGGCCCTCCACGCCCCACTCAAGGCCCGGTGACGGCCGGCCCTTTCCGCGTACTGGCTGGTGGCTGGTCATGCGCCTCGCTGAAAGGACCAGCAAGGGCCCGGCCCATCCCAGACCCCCGCTCCAAGCTCCCGGCCCCCGGTCTCCGCCCTCGGCCTTCCCTGCCCCGCCCTCGGCCTCCGCCTCCGGTCTCCGACCCCGGCCTCGGCCCCCGACTCCCGCCCTGCGGCCCTTGCTTCGTCCCCCGGCTCGTGTCCCTTGCTGCCGGCCCGGTCCCGGTCCCGGTCCCGGTCCTGGAACCGGCCCCGGACCCTGGCCTGGCCTTGGGCGCGGGGCGTGGGCCAGAGTCCGCTTGGCGGGCGCCAGGGGCGCCGCCGTGCGGGAGCCGGTCCATCGGTCGCGCGCCACCGGTGCGACAGGGGCGGACGGAGGAAATTTCCGTGAATCGCGAGACCGTTGGTAAAAAGCGCCTTTTGTGTGACAGATGGCGTTAACCAGGGGGTCATGATCTTGGGCCAGGCTACGGGCGTCCCACCCTAGATCGCCTCGGGAGCACCCGTGTCCAAGCTCAACCGCCGCTCCTTCCTCGTCACCGGGTTAGCTGCGGGCGCCACCGCCGCGCTCCCCGCCGCCGCCTCCGCCACTCCGGCCGACCCGGCCCCCGCCCCAGCCGCCGACCCCGCCGCCGAGAGCGCCGCCACCCTGGCCTCGCGCGGTCTCAGGTCGGACCCCTTCACGCTGGGCGTCGCCTCAGGCGACCCCGACCACAGCGGCTTCGTCATCTGGACCCGCCTGGCCCAGCAGCCGCTCGCCGAGGACGGCATGGGCGGCATGCCCCAGCGTCCCTTCCTCGTCCTGTGGCAGGTCTACGCCGACGAGCGCTGCCGCCGCGTCGTCCGCGCCGGTGTCGCGACGGCCGCTCCCGAGTGGGGCCACAGCGTCCACGTCGAGGTGGACGGCCTGTCGTCGGGGCGGGAGTACTGGTACCGCTTCCGCGTGGGCCCCTACGTCTCGCCCGTCGGCCGCGCCCTCACCGCCCCGCACCCCCTGGCGTACGGCGGAGCGCTGTCCATGGCGTTCGTCTCCTGCGCGCAGTACGAGCACGGCTACTTCACCAGCTACCGCCGCCTGGCCGAGGAGCACCCCGACCTGATCCTGCACCTGGGCGACTACCAGTACGAGTACACCAAGAACACCTACACCATCCCCGGCGGCAACGTCCGCCACCACGAGGGTCCCGAGACCGAGACGCTCGCCAACTACCGGCAGCGCCACGCGCAGTACAAGGCCGACCCCGACCTGCAGGCCGCCCACGCCGCCGCGCCGTGGCTGGTCGTGTGGGACGACCACGAGCTCGACAACAACTGGGCCGACGAGGTGGCGGAGAAGCCCGAGGTGCCGCAGCCGAACTTCCTGCAGCGCCGCGAGGCGGCCTTCCGCGCCTACTACGAGAACATGCCGCTGCGCCGTACCTCCATCCCGCAGGGCATCGACATGCAGCTCTACCGGCGGATCCGGTGGGGACAGATGGCCACCTTCCACATGCTCGACACCCGGCAGTACCGCGACGACCAGGGGTGCGGCGACGGCTACCGGGACTGCCCGGCGGCGGTGGACCCGGCCCGGTCCATCACCGGCGCGGCGCAGGAGGAGTGGCTGATCAACGGCTTCCACCACTCGCGCGCCCAGTGGGACATCATCGGCCAGCAGGTCTTCTTCGCCCAGCGCGACAACAACGCGGGACCGGCGAAGGTCACCAGCCAGGACGCGTGGGACGGCTACGTGGCCTCCCGGCGGCGCATCACCCAGGGCTGGATCGACGCGAAGGTGCGCAACCCGGTCGTGCTCACCGGTGACGTCCACGCTCACTGGGCCAGCGACCTGAAGCTGGACTACGACGACCCGACGGGGCCGTCCGTGGGCGCGGAGCTGGTGGCCACCTCCATCAGCACCGGCGGTGACGGGAAGGACTCCGACCCGGCCACGCAGCCGTTCCTGAAGATCAACCCGCACCTCAAGTTCTACAACAACCAGCGCGGATACGTGCTGACGAAGATCGAGCGGGAGCAGATGTCGGCCGACTTCAAGGTCGTGCCCCAGGTGCGGACGCCCGGGTCGGAGGTCTACACCAGGGCGACGTTCGTGGTGGAGGACCGGGTGCCCGGCGTGCAGCAGACGTACCTGCGCCCGATGGACCCGTCGCTGCGCGCGGCGTCCGAGATGACGATCGAGGAGACGGTCCGCCTCGAGACCGAGCGCCCGTAGACCACGCGGGGACGGCCGCGACGTCCGGAACCCCTGCCGCCTGCCCTCGGGCCCGGTGGCGGGGGTTCTTGCGTGGTTCCCCGCCGCGGCGACCGGGCCGTGCCCCTCCTCCAGGACGACCCCCGCGGAGGCCGCCCGGTAGGAAGAGCACGGCCCGTCGTGGTGTTGAATCAGGGGAACCCGGACCACGAAGGAAGGACGACCGTGCCCAAGATCGGTGTACTCGCACTCCAGGGAGACGTGCGCGAACACGTCCGCATGCTGGAGGAGGCGGGGGCGGAGGCGACGGCCGTGCGCAGGATCGCCGAGCTCGAGGCCGTCGACGGGCTGGTCATCCCCGGCGGGGAGTCCACCACGATGTGGAAGCTCGCCGAGATCTTCGAGCTGCTGGAACCGCTGCGCCTGCGCGTCAAGGAGGGCATGCCCGCCTACGGCTCGTGCGCCGGCATGATCATGCTGGCCGACCGCATCCAGGACGGCATCGAGGGCCAGCAGACGATCGGCGGCATCGACATGGTGGTCAGGCGTAACGCCTTCGGCCGCCAGGTCGACTCCTTCGAGGCCGATCTGTCCTTCGCGGGCGGCCCTGTACACGCTGTCTTCATCCGCGCCCCATGGGTGGAATCGGTGGGTTCCGACGTCGAGGTGCTGGCGACCGCGCCCCCTGGGGATAGGATCGTCGCGGTCCGACAGGGACCGCTGCTCGCGACATCGTTCCATCCGGAGCTGACCGGAGACGCTCGCGTGCATGAATATTTCGTCAACATGGTGAGGGAGCTCTAGGTCATGTCCGGCCACTCCAAATGGGCTACGACGAAGCACAAGAAGGCCGCGCTCGACGCCAAGCGCGGCAAGCTGTTCGCGAAGCTCATCAAGAACATCGAGGTGGCGGCCAGGACCGGTGGCCCTGACCCGGATGCCAACCCCACCCTCTTCGACGCCATCTTCAAGGCGAAGAAGAACTCGGTGCCCAACGACAACATCGAGCGCGCCCGCAAGCGTGGCGGCGGCCTCGAGGCGGGCGGCGCCGACTGGCAGACCATCATGTACGAGGGCTACGCCCCCGGCGGTGTCGCGGTCCTCATCGAGTGCCTGACCGACAACCGCAACCGCGCCGCCTCCGAGGTCCGCGTCGCGCTCACCCGCAACGGCGGCTCGCTGGCCGACCCCGGTTCGGTGGCCTACATGTTCAACCGCAAGGGTGTCGTGATCGTCCCCAAGGACGGGCTGTCCGAGGACGACGTGCTGACCGCGGTGCTCGAGGCGGGCGCCGAGGAGGTCAACGACCTGGGCGAGTCGTTCGAGGTCGTCTCCGAGGCCGGTGACCTGGTGCCGGTGCGCAAGGCGCTGCAGGAGGCCGGCATCGACTACGACTCGGCCGAGTCGAGCTTCCTGCCGACGCTCAACGTCCCGCTCGACGAGGACGGCGCGCGCAAGGTCTTCCGCCTCATCGACGCGCTCGAGGACAGCGACGACGTCCAGAACGTCTACGCGAACTTCGACGTCAGCGACGACATCATGGAGAAGCTCGACGCCTGAAAACGGCTCGCGGCGGATGTTCCGCAGTGCGTAGGTTGACCTGCTGTGGAAATTCGTGATCTGAGCCCGGACGACCTCGACGCCGTCCTCGACACCCGCAAGCGCTCCTTCGGCCCGTTGCCCGCCGACCTCGCCGACAACTGGCGCGCACTGGCGCTGGCCACCCTGGAGCAGGGACGCTTCCTCGGCGTCTTCGACGGCTCCAGGGTCGCCGCCGCCGCGCGCCTGCCCGGTTTCACCCAGTGGTGGCACGGCAGGCCGCAGCCGATGGCCGGGGTGGCGGGCGTGGTCGTCAACCCCGAGGACCGCGGACGCGGCGTGGGCAGGCGGCTCATGCGGGCCGTCCTCGGCAGGGCGGCCGAGCTGGGCGAGGCCGTCTCGGCCCTCTACCCGGCCACCACGCCGATCTACCGCTCGCTCGGCTGGGAGCACGCGGGCGCCGAGAACGCGGTGACCCTCGCTCCCGAGGCGCTGCGCACCATCGGCCCGGCCGAGCAGGTCAAGCTGCGCAGGATGGGGCCCGACGACGTCGCCGAGGTGATCGCCATCCTCGGCCGCGTCCACGCCGCCAACCGCGCCAGCGGGCCCATCTGCTGGGACGAGGCCGCCTGGCGGCGCTACCTCGACGAGGATGACGACTTCCGCTACCTGGCCGACGACGGGTTCGTCGCCTACCGATGGGACGGGGGCGACATCGCCGTCGACAACCTCGTCGCCGGCTCGGAGGCGACCGCCCGCGCGCTGTGGGCCATGGTCGGCACCTCCTCCTCGATCGCCAAGAAGGTCACCGCCGTGGTCGCGCCGAACGACCCCGTGCTGTGGCTGGTGCGCGAGCGGGCCAAGGAGCAGGTCAAGCAGACGAGGTGGATGTTCCGCGTCGTGGACGTGGCCGAGGCGATCGCCAGGCGCGGCTTCCCGTCGGTGGTCTCGGCGCACGCCGTGATCACGGTCGACGACCCCGAGCGCCCCGCCAACAGCGGCACGTGGCGGCTGGAGATCTCCGGCGGCTCCGGTACGGCCGGCACCGCCACGGGGCGGGGGCCGCGCTTCACCGTCAACGGCCTGTCGGCGCTGTACGCCGGGATCCCGACCTCGACGCTGCGCCCGGCCGGCCTGCTGTCCGGCCCGGAGGAGTTCGACGAGGCGCTGGACGCGGCGTTCGCCGGCACGCCGTACATGATCGACTACTTCTGATCGTCCGGCGCAGGCCCGCGCCCGCCGGGGGCGGCGCCGTGGAGCGAGGCGTGTTCGCCGTGCGCCGCCCGCCCAACCAGGGTAGAGTTCGCTGCCGAACAGATGTTCGGCAGCGAATGGAGGGCGGGCCGTGCGGGTGATGGGCGTCGACCCAGGGCTGACCAGATGCGGCCTCGGGGCCGTCGAGGGCCGCCCGGGCGCGCAGCTCAAGCTCGTCGCCGTCGGCGTGGTGCGCAGCTCCGCCGACGACGAGCTCGGCGCCAGGCTCGTCGGCATCGAGCGCGGCATCGAGCAGTGGCTCGACGACGTGCGGCCCGACGCGGTGGCCGTCGAGCGCGTCTTCGCCCAGCACAACGTCCGCACCGTGATGGGCACCGCGCAGGCGGCGGGCATCGCCGTACTGTGCGCCGCCAGGCGCGGCCTGCCGGTGGCGCTGCACACGCCCTCGGAGGTCAAGGCCGCCATCACCGGCAGCGGCACCGCCGACAAGAAGCAGATCGGCACCATGGTCACCAGGCTGCTGCGGCTGGCGGAGATGCCCAAGCCCGCCGACGCGGCCGACGCCCTCGCCCTGGCCATCTGCCACGTGTGGCGCGGCGGCACCCAGAACAGACTGGCCGAGGCGCTGGCCAAGGCATCGAGAGGACGTGCGCTGTGATCGCGTCGGTTTCCGGGGTCGTGGCGGCCGTCGCGCCCGAC
Source organism: Nonomuraea sp. NPDC003804 (assembly GCF_040610675.1). Taxonomy (NCBI): domain Bacteria; kingdom Bacillati; phylum Actinomycetota; class Actinomycetes; order Streptosporangiales; family Streptosporangiaceae; genus Nonomuraea; species Nonomuraea sp. NPDC003804. The sequence goes on along the minus strand of NZ_JBEXMT010000016.1, from coordinate 57,883 downwards.
TCGGCGGTGATCGAGGTCGGCGGGGTGGGTGTGCTGGTGCACTGCACACCCGGCACGCTGGCCACCCTGCGGGTCGGCGAGCCCGGCCGGCTGGCCACCTCGCTGGTCGTCAGGGAGGAGTCGCTCACCCTGTACGGCTTCGCCACCGACGACGAGCGCACGGTCTTCGAGCTCGTCCAGACGGCCAGTGGCGTGGGCCCGAAGCTGGCCCTGGCCATGCTGGCCGTCCACACGCCCAACTCGCTGCGCGTCGCGGTCGCCTCGGCCGACCTCAAGGCGCTGACCCGGATCCCCGGCATCGGCCAGAAGGGCGCCCAGCGCATCGTGCTGGAGTTGAAGGACAAGCTCGGCACGCCCGAGGAGGCGGTCAACGCCGCGCTCAACGGCGACGCCGCCCTGCCGTTGTGGCGCGAGCAGGTCCACTCGGGTCTGGTCGGCCTCGGCTACTCCACCAGGGACGCCGACGAGGCGATCGCGCTGGTGGGTCCGCAGGCCGACGCCGAGGTGGCCGCGGGCCGGCAGCCGCAGGTGGCGGTGCTGCTCAAGGCGGCGCTCAGGGCGCTGAGCGTCCGATGAGGCAGGCGGTGGCGGGAAGCGGGCGCCCCGGCGGCGGGGAGAGGGCATGAGCATCGAACGTGACCTGGTCTCGCCCGACGCCGAGGGCGACGAGCTGCAGATCGAGGCGGCGCTGCGGCCCAAGCGCCTGGCCGACTTCATCGGCCAGGCGCGCGTGCGCGAGCAGCTCTCGCTGGTGCTGGAGAGCGCGCTCAAACGGAACCGGCCGCCCGACCACGTGCTGATGAGCGGCTCGCCGGGGCTGGGCAAGACCACCTTGGCCATGATCATCGCAGCCGAGCTCGGCGCCCCGCTGCGGATCACCTCGGGCCCGGCCCTGGAGCGCGCCGGCGACCTGGCGGCGATCCTGTCGACGCTGACCGAGGGCGAGGTGCTGTTCATCGACGAGATCCATCGGATGGCCCGCCCCGCCGAGGAGATGCTCTACCTCGCGATGGAGGACTTCAGGGTCGACATCATCGTCGGCAAGGGCCCCGGCGCCACCGCCATCCCGCTGGAGATCGCGCCCTTCACCCTCGTCGGCGCCACGACCAGAGCGGGCCTGCTGCCGGCGCCGCTGCGCGACCGGTTCGGTTTCACCGCCCACATGGACTTCTACGAGGTCGCCGAGCTCGAGCAGGTGCTGCGCCGCTCGGCCGGGCTGCTCGGCGTGACGCTGCCCGAGGAGGGCGCCCACGAGATCGCCAGGCGCTCGCGCGGCACGCCCCGCATCGCCAATCGGCTGCTGCGCCGGGTGCGCGACTTCTCCGAGATCCGCTCCGACGGCGTCATCACCCGCGACGTCGCCTCGGCCGCGCTCAACCTCTACGAGGTCGACGCCGAGGGCCTCGACCGGCTCGACCGGGCGGTGCTCGGCGCGCTGCTGCGCAAGTTCGGCGGCGGCCCCGTCGGGCTGTCGACGCTCGCCGTGGCCGTGGGGGAGGAGCCGGAGACGGTCGAGGTGGTGGCCGAGCCGTTCCTGGTGCGCCAGGGGCTGCTGGCCCGCACGCCGCGCGGGCGGGTCGCCACCACCGCCGCCTGGCTTCACCTGGGCCTCACCCCTCCGCCGGAGGCGCCCTTCTGACCGAGACGCCCGCCGCCGGGCCGGGATGGCAGGACCCGGCCGCCGGGAACGCCACGAAACGGCGCGGTCACAGAACGGTTGCAAGCATTGCGAATTGGGAACTTCCCCGCGCGCCGAATCGCTGCCTCGTTGCCGGGTTTCGCAACAACCGCCTACACTCCGTGGCTTGGCTGGCTGTGTAAGCTGATGGGCTGAGCGGCGCGGCCCCTCGACGCAACGCATGGAATTTCCGGCTCGACGCCGGTGTCATCATCTTGACAGACGATGGAAGGTCGCCCTCGTGGACTCAGCAACGCTTATGAACATCCTGCCGCTTGTGCTTCTGGTGGTGGTGTTCTACTTCCTGCTCATCAGGCCGCAGCGCAAGCGGCAGCAGGAAGCCGTTCAGATGCAGAACTCGCTCGCGCCCGGCGCCCGTGTGATGACCACCACCGGCCTGTTCGCCACCGTGGTGGCTGTTGACAACGAGGACGTCATCCTGGAGGTCGCTCCCGGCGTCGAGACCCGCTGGGTGAAGGCCGCCATCGGTCGGGTCGTCACCCCCGTCGCCGATGACAAGCTCGCCGCGACGGCGCCTGAGACGACCGAGACGAAGGAATCCGCCGTAGCCGACGAGCCGGTCGACCGCAACGACGACGAGGACACCAACAGCAAGAAGTCCTGACCAGCTTGCGGCCGACCCCTACCTGAAAGAACAGACGACCAGTGGCCCGACCGACCAGCGGCCAGAGCAAGCCGGGGCGCACGCTCCTGGTGCTTCTGGCGCTCATCTTCGCCATGGGCGGGGCGATGTTCCTGCAGCCGGCGTTCACGCCGAAGCTCGGACTCGACCTCGCAGGTGGCACGACGGCGACACTGTCGCCGATCACTCCGAACGGCTCTCCCCCCTCTGAAGAGAGCCTCAACCTCGCCGTCAACATCATCCGTGACCGGGTGAACGGCACCGGAATCTCCGACGCGGAGGTCGCCAAGTCGGGCGACAACATCGTCATCTCGGTTCCCGGCGCAGGCAAGGACGAGGTCATCAAGCTGGTCGGCACCACGGCGGAGCTGCGCTTCCGCCAGGTCCTGGCCGCCGAGGCGGCCCAGCCGCAGCCGAGCACCATGCCCACCCAGGCGCCGACGCCCTCGGGCTCAGGACAGCCTTCCACGCAGCCGAACGGGCAGTCGTCCGACCGGCCTTCCACGCAGCCGAGCGCCCGCACCTCGGCCAACGCGCCCACACCCAGCGCCTCTCCGACGGGCAAGGCCCTGTCGTCCGCGCTGACCTCGCCCAACCCCTCGCCCTCCGCCGCTGCGACCGGCGAGCGGAAGAGCCAGAACCAGGACCAGAACAAGGGCCAGGACCAGAACAAGGGCCAGGACAAGGGCCGGAACGCCAAGGCGACCCCGTCCGCGACGCCGAGCGCCCAGCCCAGCGCGCCGACCCAGGACTCCGCGCTGGCCGGCATCGACCCCGCGCTGGTCAAGCAGTACAACGAGCTCGACTGCGCCAAGAACAAGCAGCAGGGCGTCCAGGACGACCCGAGCAAGCCGTACGTCACCTGTGACGCCGACGGCACCGCCAAGTACATCCTCGACAAGGCCAGGGTCGTCGGCACCGACATCGACACGGCCAGCGCCGGCGTGCAGCAGACCACCGGCCAGTGGGTCGTGCAGCTCAACTTCAAGAGCAAGGGCGCCACGGCGTGGTCGACCCTGACCACCGAGGCCTACCAGGCCCAGCCGCCGCGCAACATGGTCGCCGTGGTCCTCGACGGCGTGGTCATCACCGCGCCGAACATCAACGAGCCCATCCCCGGCGGCCGGGCGGAGATCTCCGGCGGCTTCACCCAGCAGACCGCGACCGCGCTGGCCGACCAGCTGAAGTACGGCGCGCTGCCGCTGAAGTTCGTGCGCAGCTCCATCGACACGATCTCCTCCACCCTCGGCCAGGACCAGCTGCGCGGCGGCCTCATCGCCGGCGCCATCGGTCTCGGCCTGGTGGTCATCTACTCGCTGCTGTACTACCGCGGCCTCGGCGTGGTCGCGGTGCTGAGCCTCCTGATGGCCTCGGTCATCACCTACGAGGCGGTGGTGCTCCTCGGCACCTACGCGGGCTTCAGCCTGTCGCTGCCGCACATCATCGGTCTGGTGGTCTCGATCGGCATCACAGCCGACTCCTTCATCGTCTACTTCGAACGCATCAGAGACGAGATGAAGGAGGGCAGACGCTCGCTGCGCGCCGCCGTCGAGGTGGCGTGGGTGCGCGCGCGGCGGACGATCCTGATCGCCGACGCGGTCATGTTCATCGCCGCCGTGGTGCTCTACTTCCTGGCCGTCGGCGGCGTCGCCGGCTTCGCGTTCGCGATGGGTCTGACCACGCTGATCGACGTGGTCGTGGTGTTCCTGTTCACCAAGCCGTTCATCGCGCTGCTGGCGAGGTTGAAGTTCTTCGCCAAGGGGCACAAGCTCTCCGGTCTCGACGCCGAGCGCATGGGCCCGGAGACTGTTCGTTCGACCACTCCGCAGGAGGCCTGACATGGGACTCGGGCGTCGCCTCTACCGTGGCGAGATCGACGTCGACTTCGTCGGCCGCCGGAAGCTGTGGTACAGCCTTTCGGCCTTCCTGCTGCTGTTCTCCGTCGCCGGCCTGATCTTCAGCGCCGCCACCCATGGCAGCGCGCTCAACCTGGGCGTGGAGTTCAAGGGCGGCTCGGTGTTCTCCTTCGCCGCGCCGCAGGCCGGCATCGAGAAGGTCCGCGAGACCATGACCGAGGCGGGCGTCCACCAGCCGATCGTCCAGCAGGCCGGCGGTAGCTGGCGGGTGACCACCGAGACCCTCGACGAGGCCAACCTGTCCAGGGTGCAGCAGTCCGTCGCCAAGGACCTCGGCGTCGACCCCGCGCAGATCTCCATCACCTCGATCGGCGCCTCCTGGGGCGGTGAGGTGGCCACCAAGGCCTGGCTCGGCCTCGTGGTGTTCATGTTCGCGATCATCCTGTATCTGAGCATGGCCTTCGAGCCGAAGATGGCCTTGGCGGCGATCGTCGCGCTGCTGCACGACCTGGTCATCACGGCCGGCATCTACGCGTGGTCGGGCTTCGAGGTCACCCCTGCGACCCTGCTGGGCTTCCTCACCATCCTCGGCTACTCGCTGTACGACGCGGTCGTCGTCTTCGACATGATCAAGGAGGTCACCGCCAAGCTCGGCACGACCTCCAAGAAGACCTACACGATGGCCGCGAACGACGCGCTCAACCACACGCTGATCAGGTCGCTGAACACCTCGCTGGTGGCCATCCTGCCGGTGGCGGCGATCCTGTTCATCGGCACCACGCTGCTGGGCGCAGGCACGCTGAAGGACCTGTCGCTCGCCCTGTTCGTCGGCATGCTGGTCGGCACGTACTCCTCGCTGTGCGTGGCCACGCCGCTGCTGGTGACGCTGAAGGAGCGCGAGCCGAAGTACCAGGCGATCGCCAAGCGGCTGGCGTCCACCGGCGGGGGCAAGAGCGGCGGCGCCAAGCGGCCCGCCACCGCCAAGAACTGACCGCTCGACGCTGGGCGCCGCCCCCGTCCCTTCTCACGGGACGGGGGCGGCGTCGTGCCGGGCGGCCGGGGTGTGGGATGGTGGTGCGTCCGACAGGCGGACGCACCGGACGGAGAGGAAAGAGAGCCCGACGTGAGCGAGCTGAGCCAGCTGATCCTCGAGCGGATCAGGGACGTCAACGACTACCCGAAGCACGGGGTCGTGTTCAAGGACATCACCCCTCTGCTCGCCGACCCGCAGGCGTTCACCGCGGTGGTGGACGCGCTCGCCGGCTGCTTCCCCGGTGTGGACAAGGTCGTCGGCATCGAGGCGCGCGGCTTCATCCTGGCCGCTCCCGCCGCCTGCCGCGCCGGGGCGGGGTTCGTGCCGGTCCGCAAGAAGGGCAAGCTGCCCTCCACCACCCTCGAGGCCTCCTACGAGCTGGAGTACGGCTCGGCCACCATCGAGGTCCACCAGGACGCCTTCGGCCCCGGCGACCGGGTCGTCATCGTCGACGACGTGCTGGCCACCGGCGGCACCGCCGAGGCGACGGTGGAGCTGGTCAGGAGGGCGGGAGCCGAGGTCGTCGGCGTCGCCGTCCTGATGGAGCTGGCCTTCCTGAAGGGGCGCGAGCGGCTGGAGGGTGTCGACCTGAGGGCGCTCGTGATCGTGTGATGGGCGACCGGCCGACGCGCGGGTGACATGGCTGGATACACTGAGGGATCTGGACTCGAACGTGAGGAGTCTGTGTGCCCCGTGAGGTAGTCGTGCCCGACGCCACCGACGCCGGTAGTTCCGAAGGGATGTCCGGCGCTCCAGCGGCGCGTCGCCGACGGTTTGGGGGTGGGGCCATGAATCCGGTGCTGGAGCCGTTGTTCCGGACGGTCCGCGCCACCCATCCCAAGGCGGACCTGCGCCTGATCGAGCGTGCCTACGACGTGGCCGCCTACCACCACCGCGACCAGAAGCGGAAGAGCGGCGACCCCTACATCACGCACCCGCTGGCCGTGGCGACGATCCTGGCCGAGCTCGGCACCGACGACGAGACGCTGTGCGCCGCCCTGCTGCACGACACGGTCGAGGACACCGCCTACAGCCTGGACGAGCTGCGCGCCGACTTCGGCGACAAGATCGGGCTGCTCGTCGACGGCGTCACCAAGCTGGACAAGGTCAAGTTCGGTGACGCCGCGCAGGCCGAGACCGTGCGCAAGATGGTCGTGGCGATGTCGCGCGACATCAGGGTGCTGGTCATCAAGCTCGCCGACCGCCTCCACAACATGCGCACGATGCGCTACCTGCCGGAGCACAAGAGGCAGCAGAAGTCCCGCGAGACGCTGGAGATCTTCGCCCCGCTGGCCCACCGCCTGGGCATGAACACGATCAAGTGGGAGCTCGAGGATCTCGCGTTCGCGATGCTCTACCCCAAACGCTACGACGAGATCGCCCGCATGGTCTCCGAGCGGGCCCCGCGCCGCGACCTGTTCCTGCAGGAGGTCATCGAGAAGGTCTCGGCCGACCTGCGCGACGCCAGGATCCGCGCGGTGGTCAAGGGCAGGCCGAAGCACTACTACTCGGTCTACCAGAAGATGATCGCCCGCGACGTGGCCTTCGACGACATCTACGACCTGGTGGGCATCCGGGTCCTGGTCGACTCGGTCCGCGACTGCTATGCGGCGCTCGGAACGATCCACGCGCGATGGAACCCGGTGCCCGGCCGGTTCAAGGACTACATCGCGATGCCCAAGTTCAACATGTACCAGTCGCTGCACACCACGGTGATCGGCCCCGAGGGCAAGCCGGTCGAGCTGCAGATCCGCACGCACGCGATGCACCACAGGGCCGAGTACGGCGTGGCCGCCCACTGGAAGTACAAGGAGGAGGCGGGCAGCCCCGGCCCTGCGGGCAAGGTCAAGCCGGGCGGCGACATGGCCTGGCTGCGCCAGCTGCTCGACTGGCAGAAGGAGACCTCCGATCCGGGGGAGTTCCTGGAGTCGCTGCGCTTCGACCTGTCGGTGTCGGAGGTGTACGTCTTCACCCCGCGCGGCCAGGTGGTGGCGCTGCCCGAGGGCGCGACGCCGGTCGACTTCGCCTACGCCGTCCACACCGAGGTGGGTCATCGGTGCATCGGGGCGCGCGTCAACGGCCGCCTGGTGCCGCTGGAGTCGCGCCTGGGCAACGGCGACACCGTGGAGATCTTCACCTCCAAGTCGCCCGACGCGGGTCCCTCGCGTGACTGGCTGAAGTTCGTCAAGTCGGGCCGCGCCCGCAACAAGATCAGGCAGTGGTTCTCCAAGGAGCGCCGCGAGACCGCGATCGAGGCGGGCAAGGAGGCCATCGGCAGGGCCATGCGCAAGCAGGGGCTGCCGCTGCAGCGGCTCATGTCGGGCGAGGCGCTGCTGGCGCTCGCCCGCGACCTGCGCTACCCCGACGTCTCGGCCCTCTACGCGGCCGTCGGCGAGGGCCACGTCGCCGCGCAGACGGTCGTGCAGAAGCTCGTCACGTCCATCGGCGGCGTCGACAGCGCCGAGGAGGACATCGCCGAGGTCTCGCTGCCGACCAGGCTCAGTCGCCGTCCCAGGGGCGGCGGCGGTGCCGGCGTCGTCGTGGCGGGCGACTCCGACGTGTGGGTACGGCTCTCGCGCTGCTGCACCCCCGTGCCGGGCGACGACATCGTCGGGTTCGTCACCCGCGGCCACGGCGTGTCGGTGCACCGCTCCGACTGCACCAACGTGCAGCAGCTCAAGGAGCAGCCCGACCGCCTCGTGGAGGTGACGTGGGCGCCCAACGAGGACTCGGTGTTCCTGGTGGCGATCCAGGTGGAGGCGCTCGACCGGCCCCGCCTGCTGTCCGACGTCACCCGCACGCTGTCCGACCAGCACGTCAACATCCTGTCGGCGTCGGTGACCACCTCCCGCGACCGGGTGGCGGTCAGCAAGTTCACCTTCGAGATGGGCGACCCCAAGCACCTGGGTCACGTGCTGAAGGCGGTGCGCAGCATCCAGGGCGTCTACGACGTCTACCGGGTCAGCGGAGCCTCTGGCGGATGAACACCCACAGGTAGAGCCCCCAGCCGAAGGCGACGATCGCCAGCGTGAGCAGCGGCTGCACGGACGTGCCGAGTTCGGCCACGGCCTGCCGGCACACCGCGATCGTGATGGGCACGGTGTAGCCGAGCAGGAAGGCCAGTCCGAGCACCCGGCCGGCGATGACGAACCAGGCGTAGATCCGCACCGAGCGCGGCGCCTGCCGGTGCCGCCGCCGCAGGTAGGCCTGGGCGTCGGCCATGAGGTTCTTGTTGCCGGTGGCGTTGGCGAAGGCGTAGTAGACGTCGGTGCGCATGAAGAACAGGAACTGCCAGACGATCTGCGAGGCGCAGATGACCATCACGAGGCGGGCCACGGCGTTCTCGGTGACGTACAGCGCGCAGGCGGCTGCGGAGACCAGGAACAGGTCGGTCCGCATGCCCGCCAGGTGCGCGCGGTAGCGGGCCCGGCGGGGCAGCCGCCAGACGCCGGTCACGTTGGTCTGGACGACGAGGAACTGCAGGCGGGTGCCTAGCGACAGCTCGGCTCGCACGCCCAGCGAGCGGGCGGCCAGGATGTGGCTGAGCTCGTGGACGAAGACGAGCACCCACGAGCCCACGGCGAACGACAGGGTGAACGCGAGGCTGTTCGACCACACCAGGCCCGACATGCCGGACACGATGCGCGGTTCGGCGACGACGGCCGCGACGGCGCACAGCGCCAGCAGCCCGACGAGGGCGTCGGCGACGGGAGAGAAGAGCAGGCGCACGTGCTCCGGCCGGACGCGGTCCCAGGGGCTGGGCGGCAGCTCGGGTTCCTCGAGCAGCCCCATGCTCTCCAGACCGCCGACGAAGGCCGCCACGTCGACGTCCGTGCCGTGGCGCGCCAGCACCTCCTTCCTGACCTCCTCGACCGTCCTGGAGCCGTCCAGCAGCGCCAGCACCTTGGCGGCGATGCCCGGCACGTTGACGAACCGCGCGCCGTTGCCGACCACGTAGTCGTCGGGACCGTCCTCGACCACGCTCAGGAAGCTCAGGTCGGGCCTCATCCGCAGACCTCGCACCCGGGCAGGCGTTCGAACGGGTGCGCGGTGGTGCTCAGGTCGAGCAGGTCGAGGTGCACGGTCCTGCCCTCCAGGGCGGGCGCTCCCGTGCCGGTCAGGTGGCGGACGATCTCGGCGGCCAGCAGGCCGGAGACCGCCGCGCAGAGCGGGCCGAAGGCGGGGACGGTCCGGCCGGCGTTGTCGGCGGTGGGCAGCTCGGCCGTGCCGTACGGCTCGGCCAGCCGGCGTTCCCTGCAGGTCAGGCAGCCGGTTCTGCCCGGCACCACGAGGGGGCCGACCAGGCCGACGTGCTGGTTGAACCCGCCGGTCACGAACGGCACGCCCGCCTGCACGCAGGCCTGGTTGACCCAGCGGCGGATGTGCGGCTGCGGGGTGTCGACGGTGTTGACCACGAAGTCCTCGCCCGCGGCGGGGACGTCGGCCGCCCCCTGGATGCGGCGCCGGATCTCGACGATCTCGGCGTCGGGCTGGTGGGCGCGCAGCCGGTCGGCGGCCGCGGCGACCTTGGGCCTGCCGACGTCGGCGGGGGTGTAGAGGTGCTGGCGGTGCAGGTTGGACGGCTCGACCTGGTCGTCGTCGACGAGCGTCAGCCGCCGCACGCCCGCGGTGACCAGCTGGACGGCGACCGCGCCGCCGATGGCGCCGGCGCCCAGCACGGTGACCCGCCGGGCGGCCAGGTCGCGCAGGGCGGTGACCGCCTGGCCGGCGGGATGGAACATCGACAGGAACAGCGCCTGCCGGGACAGCCGGTCGTCGGCGGTCAGCGCCGCCAGGTCGGTCTCGGTGACCAGGAGGCGGGCGGCGAGCAGGCGGTCGATCGCGGCGTCTATTTCGCCGGGAGTGACGCCGTCGAGCAGCGGGTAAAGTTCTTGTCTCGATCGTGGACGCCGGGCGCAGAGCCGGAACAGCTCGCGTAGCGGCTTTTCCGCCGGTGACAGGATGCGGCCCGTGGGCGGAAAGTCGCCGAGCCTGACCTGTTCCCGTGAATCGTCGACGAACAGAGGGAAAGCCGGATTCACCTGAATCCGTTCGAGCATGGGCGGGGCTCCGTGAGAGGTGGTGTGGGGCCTCCACCGAGGCCCCACGGACGGGTTTCAGCAGCTGTTGCTGTTACCGGTGGTCTCTACCTCTTCGACGGGCTTGATCTCGATTGTCATCTTGACCCCTTTCGCCGATATCTGCGAGTCCCATGATCGTAGGAACCCGCGGCGAAATATGGGGAGGCCCAATGACCCTGCGTGACCGCTTTTCGCGGAAAAAGCACCGACTCCATTCGGGGACGGAGAACGGGAATGCCGGCTTGTCAGAAAAGAACCGATAAAAAGGCTCCGGGTGGCGTACCACCCGGAGCCTCCGGCAGGGATCAGCTGAACTCGGCGAGCGTGCGCTCGGCCTCCTCCAGCCACGAACGGCGGGCCGCCAGCGCCTCCTCGGCGTCCTTGACCTCCTTGGCGCGCCCGGCGGCCTGGGCCTTGCCGAGCTTCTTCTCCAGCTGCTCGATCGAGGTGCGCAGCTGGTCGACCGTGCTCTGGGCACGAGCCCTGGCCTCGGGGTTGGAGCGCTTCCACTCCGCCTCCTCGGCCTTGCGGACCGCCTCGTCGACGCGCCGCAGCCCGCCCTCCAGCCGGTCGCGCTGCTCGCGCGGCACGGGACCGACGGCCTCCCAGCGCTCGAGCAGCGTGCGCAGCGCGGCCCGGGCGTGGCGGTGGTCGGTCACCGGCAGGATCTTCTCCGCCTCGACCAGCAGCGCCTCCTTGGCCTCCGCGTTGGCCGCCAGCGAGGCGTCACGCTCGGCGAAGACCGCGGAACGGGCCTGGAAGAACTGGTCCTGAGCCGCCTTGAACCTGGCCCACAGCTCGTCCTCGGCCTCGCGCGAGGCCCGGCCGGCCGACTTCCACTGCTGCATGAGCTCGCGGTAGACGGCGGCCGTCTGGCCCCAGTCGGTGGAGTCGGCCAACGCCTCGGCCTCGACCACGATCCGCTCCTTGTAGGCGCGGATGCCCTCGCGCTGCTCGTCCAGCCCCGCGAAGTAGGCCTTGCGCCGCTTGGCGAAGGCCGTCCGGGCCGCCGACAGCCGCTTCCACAGGGCCGCCTCGGTGACGCGGTCGATGCGCTCGGCGGCCTTCCACTCCTCCACCAGCTGGCGCAGCCGCTCACCGCCCGACTTCCAGTGGGTGGTCTCGTCGGCGATGCGCTCGGCCTCGCCGACGATGCGCTCCTTGACCGCCTTGGCCTCGGCCCTGGCCAGGTCACGCGCGGCCTTGACCTCCTCGCGGCGCTTGGCGACCAGCTCGCTGAGCGCGTCGAGACGCGTGACCAGCGCGCCCAGGTCGCCTATGGCGTGGGCGTCGGCGACGGCCTCGCGCAGCTTGACGATGCTCGCCTCGGCCTGCGCAGGAGCCAGGTCGGTGCCCTTGACGCGCTGTTCGAGCAGCTGGACCTGACCGGCCAGCTCGTCGTACTTGCGGTGGAAGTAGGCCAGCGCTTCTTCGGGCTCACCGGCCTGCCAGGACCCGACGGCCCGCTCTCCCTCGGCCGTACGCACGTAGACGGTGCCGTCGTCGTCTACCCGGCCCCACGGGTCGGTGCTCACCGTGTCCTCCCGCACTCTCATCAGACCCTTCGGGACTACTGCCCCTAGTTGTATTACGTCAGCTCTTGGCAGAGATTGTCACGTCTTTGATTTCGACCGTCTCCTTGGGTGCGCCCGTGCCGTCCGGACCAGGAGTGATGACGCCCGCCTTGTTGACCTTGTCGAGAATGTCGAGACCCTTGGTGATGGTACCGACAGGCGTGTAGTCGGGGGTCAGCCCGATGTCGCCGTAGACCAGGAAGAACTGGCTGCCCGTCGTGCCGGGCTCGCTGGTCTTGGCCATGGCCATGACGCCGCGCTTGTAGGTGGCGCCTTCGAGGTTCTCCTCGGCCAGCCGGTAGCCGGGGCCGCCCTGGCCGTCGCCCTGCGCCTTGCCGTCGGCCTTGGCCGTCGGGTCGCCGCACTGCAGCATGGGGAACTGCGCGCTGCCCAGGCGGTGGCACTTGCTGCCGTTGTAGTACTTCTTGGCGGCCAGGTGCTTGAGCGAGTTGACGGTGCACGGGGCCTTGACGCCGTTGAGCTCGACGACGATGTCGCCCTGGCTCGTCTTGAGCGTCATGACCGCGTCCTTGGCCTCGGCCTTGGCCGGCGGCAGCCCGACGTCCTTGACCGTGCCGCTGGTGTCGGGCAGGTAGCCGCACTCGCCCGTCGCCGGGTCGAAGGGCTTGGGGCCGGCCGCGGCCGACGTGGAGGTGGAGGGCGCGGCCGACGGCGAGTCGGAGGCGGCGCTGTCGCCGCTGCCGCCGAGCAGGGCCACGGCGGCGATGACGCCGCCCACGACCACGAGGACGCCCACGGTGGATCCGATCACGGCGGTGCGCTTGGCCTTGGCTTCGCGTTCGGTGCGGCGCTGCATCTGCCGCTCGTAGTGCTCACGTGCCAGCTGACGCTGGCGGTCCTTGCCCGTGGACACCGCTTTTGCCTCCCTATCGAATCAACTGAGGTGGGCGAATCGTATCGGCCAACCGGTTATGGTTCGCAGCCCAGCGGCCAGCACCGGTACGCTTCGGTTACATTCTCATCCGCTTTCTTGACGAGACTCAGCCGAGGCAGATGCTCATCGCAGGCTTCCCCGCAGGGGCGTTCCAGACCAACTGCTACCTCGTGGCGCCGGCCGCCGGCGAGGAGTGCGTGATCGTCGATCCTGGCCAGGACGCCGTCGACGCCGTCGACGACCTGCTCCGCGAGCACCGGCTGAAGCCCGTCGCGGTCCTTCTCACCCACGGCCACCTCGACCACGTCTGGTCGGTCGCCCCCGTCTGCGGCGCGCGTGACATCCCCGCGTGGATCCACCCCGAGGACCGCCACCTGCTGAGCGACCCGGCCGCGGGCTGGTCGCCCACCTCCGGCCAGCTGTTCGGGGGCATCACGCTGAGCGAACCCGACGACGTGCGGGAGCTGTCCGACGGCGCCGTCGTCGAGCTGGCGGGGATGGAGTTCGTGGTCGACCACACCCCGGGCCATACCAGGGGGTCGGTGAGTTTCAGGCTGCCTCCAGAGGAGATCATGTTCTCGGGCGACCTGCTGTTCGCCGGCTCCATCGGCCGCTCTGACCTGCCGGGCGGCGACTACCCGACGATCCTGCGCAGCCTGGCCGCCAAGTGCCTGCCGCTGCCGGACGAGACGGTCGTCCTGCCGGGCCACGGACCGCAGACCACGATCGGCCGCGAGCGCGCGACCAACCCTTATCTCAAGGAAGCCGCGCCGCACGCCGGTCCCACACGAGGGATCTGATGACTTTCCAAGCACCCAAGGGCACCTTCGACTGGCTGCCGCCCCGCTCCGAGCGGGTCCTCGCCGTCCGGGAGACGCTCGTCGCCCCCGTACGGCAGGCGGGCTACGGCTACGTCGAGACGCCCGTCTTCGAGGACACCGAGTTGTTCAAACGCGGTGTCGGCGAGTCGACCGACGTCGTGTCGAAGGAGATGTACACCTTCCCCGACAAGGCGGGCAGGTCGCTGACCCTGCGCCCGGAGGGCACCGCCTCGGTCGTGCGCGCCGTCCTGCAGCACAACCTGCACACCGGCCAGCTCCCGGTGAAGCTGTGGTACTCCGGCAGCCAGTTCCGCTACGAACGCGCCCAGAAGGGCCGCTACCGCCACTTCTGGCAGGTCGGCGCGGAGGCGCTCGGCGCCGAGGACCCGGCGCTCGACGCCGAGCTGATCGTGCTGGCCTGGCGCGGTTTCCGCGACCTCGGCCTGCGCGAGGTCACGCTGCTGCTCAACTCGCTCGGCGACCAGGGCTGCCGCCCCGCCTACCGGGCCGCGCTGCAGGACTTCCTGCGCGCCCTCGACCTCGACGAGGACACCAGGGCCAGGATCGAGATCAACCCGCTGCGCGTGCTCGACGACAAGCGCCCCGAGGTGCAGGAGCAGCTCACGGGGGCGCCGCTGGTCATCGACCACCTGTGCGAGGCGTGCAAGGCCTACCACGAGGAGGTCCGCGCCCTGCTGACCGCCTGCGAGGTGCCCTTCACCGACGACCCGCGCCTGGTGCGCGGCCTCGACTACTACACCCGCACCACCTTCGAGTTCGTCCACGGCGGGCTCGGCTCGCAGTCGGCCGTCGGCGGCGGCGGGCGCTACGACGGGCTCAGCGAGATGCTCGGCGGCCCGTCGCTGCCCAGCGTCGGGTGGGCGCTCGGCGTCGACCGCACGCTGCTGGCGATGGAGGCCGAGGGCCTGCTCGGCGACGAGGCCGGCGGCCGCGTCCAGGTGTACGGTGTCCCGCTGGGCGATGAGGCGCGCCGCCGGATGTTCCTGCTCGTCGAGGAGCTTCGAGGGGCGGGCCTGTCGGCCGACATGGCCTTCGGCGGCAAGGGGCTCAAGGGCGCGATGAAGGGCGCCGACCGCTCGGGCGCCCGCTTCGCGCTGATCCTCGGAGAGCGTGACCTGGCGGCGCAGGCCGTCCAGGTGAAGGACCTGACCACCGCAGAGCAGACCGAGGTGCCGCTGGCCCAGGTCGCCGATGTTTTGAAGGGAAAGCTGCAGTGATTCGCACGCACAAGGCCGGCGAGCTCCGTAAGGAGCACGCGGGCCAGCAGGTGACGCTCGCGGGCTGGGTGGCCCGCCGTCGTGACCACGGCGGGGTCGTCTTCATCGACCTGCGTGACGCCTCGGGCTCCGCGCAGGTGGTCTTCCGCGAGGAGGACGACGCCCACGGCCTGCGCAGCGAGTACTGCGTGAGGGTGGTCGGCGAGGTCAGGATCCGCCCCGAGGGCAACGCCAACCCCGATCTGCCCACTGGCGAGATCGAGGTCGTGGCCGACTCGGTCGAGGTGCTCAGCGAGGCCGCGCCGCTGCCGTTCCCGATCGAGGGCGGCACGGGCGTGGCCGAGGAGGTCCGCCTGCGCTACCGCTACCTCGACATCCGCCGCCAGCAGGTCGCCAACGCGATGCGGATCCGCTCCAAGGCCACCTACCTGGCCAACGAGGTGATGAACGAGCACGGCTTCGTCTACGTCGAGACGCCGACGCTGACCCGCTCGACGCCCGAGGGCGCCCGCGACTTCCTGGTGCCGGTGCGCCTGCAGCCGGGCAACTGGTACGCCCTGCCCCAGTCGCCCCAGCTGTTCAAGCAGCTGCTGCAGGTGTCGGGGCTGGAGCGCTACTACCAGCTGGCCAAGTGCTACCGCGACGAGGACCTGCGCGCCGACCGGCAGCCCGAGTTCACCCAGATCGACATCGAGATGTCCTTCGTGGACCAGGACGATGTGATCGCGGTGGGCGAGGCGCTGATCGCGCGGGTCTGGAAGGAGATCCTCGGCTACGAGATCCCCATGCCGCTGCCGCGCATGCCCTACGCCGAGGCGATGGCCCGCTACGGCTCCGACAAGCCTGACCTGCGCTTCGGTCAGGAGCTCGTCGACATGACGGAGTACTTCGCGAACACCACCTTCCGCGTCTTCCAGGCCCACTACGTCGGCGCGGTGGTCATGCCCGGTGGTGCGTCGCAGACCCGCAAGGAGCTCGACGCCTGGCAGGAGTGGGCCAAGTCCCGCGGCGCCCGCGGCCTGGCCTACGTGCTGGTCCAGGAGGACGGCACGCTCGGTGGCCCCGTCGCCAAGAACCTGTCGCCCAACGAGGCCGCGGGCCTGGCGGGCAAGGTGGACGCCAAGCCGGGTGACGCGATCTTCTTCGCCGCCGGTCCCCGCAACACCTCGCGCGACCTGCTCGGCGCGGCCCGGCTCGAGATCGGCCGCCGCTGCGGCCTGATCGACGAGTCGCAGTGGTCGTTCCTGTGGGTCGTCGACGCGCCCATGTTCGAGGAGGACGGCGAGGGCGGCTGGACCGCGGTCCACCACCCCTTCACCGGGCCCAAGCCCGAGTGGGCCGACAACTTCCAGGAACACCCGGGCGAGGCGCTGGCCTACGCCTACGACATGGTCTGCAACGGCATGGAGATCGGCGGCGGCTCCATCCGTATCCACCGGGCCGAGATGCAGCAGCGCGTCTTCGACGTGCTCGGCATCAGCAAGCAGGAGGCCGAGTCGAAGTTCGGCTTCCTGCTGGAGGCGTTCAAGTACGGCCCGCCGCCGCACGGCGGCATCGCCTACGGCTGGGACAGGATCTGCATGCTCCTGGCGGGCGGCGAGTCGATCCGCGACGTGATCGCCTTCCCGAAGACCGCCTCCGGCTTCGACCCGCTGACCGGCGCGCCCACGCCGATCACCGTCGAACAGCGCAAGGAGGCGGGAGTCGACGCCAAGCCGAAGGACGAGGCGTAGGAACCGGGCGACCGCCCGCGGAACGAGCCGGTGGCGTGGCCGAGGCCGCGCCACCGGCTCGCCGGCGTCAGAACCGGACGGGCAGCGCGGCGAGGCCGCGCACGACCGAGCCGGTCAGCCGCCAGCTCAGCTCCTCCTCGGCGCAGCCCAGCGCGAGGCCGGGCAGCCGGTCGAGCAGGGTGCCGATGGCGATCTGGCCCTCCATGCGGGCCAGCGGCGCGCCGAGGCAGAAGTGGATGCCGTGGCCGAAGGCCAGGTGCCTGGTGTCGGCGCGGGTGATGTCGAGCGTGTCGGGCGCCGCCACGACCGCGGGGTCGCGGCCCACCGCGCCGAGCGAGATGTGCACCATGGCGCCCCGAGGGATGCGGGTGCCGGCGATCTCGAGGTCCTCGGCGGCGAAGCGCGGGGTCGAGCGCTCGACGGGCCCGTCGTAGCGCAGGAACTCCTCGACCGCGTTCGGCAGCAGCTCCGGCCTGGCGCGCAGCAGCTCGAGCTGGCCGGGGTTGCGCAGCAGCGCGAGCACGCCGTTGCCGATCAGGTTGACCGTGGTCTCGTGGCCGGCGATCAGCAGCAGGCTGAGCGTGGAGAGGAGCTCCTTTTCGGTCAGCTCGTCCTGGGACACCAGCGCGCTGATCAGGTCGTCGCGCGGCGCGGCCCTGCGCTGCTCGGTCAGGTCGCGGAAGTAGCCGGTGGTCGCCCTGGCCGCCGCCCTGCGCCGTTCGACCTCGTCGGGTTCGAAGGTGGGGTTGACCAGCAGGGCCGACCATTCGCGGAACAGGTCGCGGTCCTCCGGCGGCACGCCGAGCAGCTCGCAGATCACGATGATCGGCAGCGGGAAGGCGAACGCGTCCAGCAGCTCGGCCCTGCCGCCGGCGAAGGCGTCGATCAGCTCGTCGGTGATCTGCTGGACGCGCGGGCGCAGCTCCTCCACCCGGCGCGGGGTGAAGGCCTTGGAGACGATCCTGCGCAGCCGCGTGTGGTCGGGCGGGTCGGAGGAGAGCATGTTGGCGTCGAAGAGGAGATCGTCCTCGGTGGCGATCGCCTTGAAGTAGTCGCCGAACCGCTGCATGTCCTTCGACAGGCGCGGGTCGTTCAGCGCGGCCCTGCCGTGCTCGTGATCGATGATCAGATAGGCCTCGAAGCCCGGCGGGAAGTCGATCGGGAAGACCGGTCCCTCGCCTCGTAAGGGGGCGTAGACGGCGTAGGGGTTCCTGCTGAACTCGGGGGTGAACAGGAACTCGAAGGGCAGCTTGTCAGGCACGCGGGCCACCCTGGATCGTGACCGGGAGGGCGGTCAGCGAGCGCAGGATGGAGCCGCTGAAGCGCCAGCTCAGCTCCTTCTCCTCGCAGCCGAGCGCGAGGCCGGGCAGCCGGGTGAGCAGCGAGCCGAACGCGATCTGGGCCTCCATGCGGGCCAGTGGCGCGCCGAGGCAGAAGTGGATGCCGTGCCCGAAGGCGACGTGCCGGTTGTCTTCGCGCGTGACGTCCAGCGCGTCGGCGCGCTCGAAGGCCTGGGGATCGCGGCCCGCCGCGCCGATCGAGACGTGCACGAAGCTGCCCTTCGGGATCTGCGTCCCGGCGATCTCCATGTCCTCGAGCGCGATGCGGAAGGTGCCGCGCTCCACGGGCGCGTCGAAGCGCAGGAACTCCTCGACCGCGTTCGGCAGCAGGTCGGGCCTTTCGCGCAGCAGCTCGAGCTGGTCGGGGTTGCGCAGCAGGGCCAGCATGCCGTTGCCGATGAGGTTGACGGTCGTCTCGTGGCCGGCGATCAGCAGCAGCGCCAGCGTCGACAGCAGCTCCTGCTCGCTCAGCTCGGTGCTGGTGACCAGCGCCCCGACCAGGTCGTCGGTGGGGGTGGCGCGCCGCTGGGCGATCAGCTCCCTGAAGTAGGCGCGCAAGGCGTCGCCGGCCTCGTCGCGCTGCCTGGCCAGCTCCTCGTCGAAGGCCGGGCGGACCAGCGCGCCCGACCAGTGGCGGAAGTCGGCCCGGTCGCTGTCGGGGATGCCCAGCAGCTCGCAGATCACGATGATCGGCAGCGGGAAGGCGAAGGCGTCGATCAGCTCGATCGTGTCGCCCTCGAAGGCGTCGATCAGCTCGTCGGTGATCTGCTGGACGCGCGGGCGCAGCTCCTCGATCCTGCGCGGGGTGAACGCCTTCGACACCAGCCGCCGCAGCCGCGTGTGGTCGGGCGGGTCCGACATCAGCATGTTGTCGGCCAGCACGGGATTGTCCTTCGCGATCGCCTCGCGGAACCAGTCAGGGCCGTTGGCCGGACTCTTGGACAGGCGCGGATCGTTCAGCGCGGGCCTGACGTGCTCGTGGTCGATGATCACGAACGAGGACGCGCCGGGCGGGAAGTCGATCGCGTGGACGGGCCCCTTCGCCCGGAGCTCGGCGTAGACCGCGTACGGGTCGGTGCTGAACTCCGGGGAGAGGAAGAACTCGAACGGAAGTTTGTCGGTCACAGCCTCCAGCGTGCCCCTGCGTGGCGGGCGGCGGCGGCGTTGTGACCTGAATCACTAGGAGAAGCGCACGTCCTTGATCACGACCGGCTTCTTCGGCGCGGTGGTGCCGCCGTCGCCGGTGATGTCGTTGGGGTTGACGATCAGGTCCTTCTCGGTCTTGGCGAGGCCCAGCATCATCTCCATGCCCTTGCTGACCGTGCCCAGCACGCCGTACTCGGGGGAGACCTGCGTGTTCTCGTTGGACAGGGAGATGGCGAACTGGCTGCCGTTCTGGCCCGCGGCGCCCGACGGCTGGGTGACGAACACGACGCCCTGGTTGTACGGGATGCCGACGTTCTCGTCGCCGTAGGTGAAGCCGGACGAGCCCTGACCGTCGGTGGGGTTGACCCCGTCGGCCTTTGCCAGCGGGTCGCCGCACTGCAGCAGGTGCACGCCCGCGGCGTCGGGCGTGACAAGGCGCTGGCACCTGGTGTTGTCGTAGAAGTTCTTCTTGGCCAGGAAGGCCAGCGCGTTGACCGTGCACGGCGCCTGCTCGGTCATGAGGTCGATGACGATCTCGCCGCGGTTGGTGACGATCGTCATCTGCTTGAGCTTCTTGTTGGGCCGCTTGCCCGGCAGGCCGACGAACTTGGTCGGGATGGCCGGGTCGTTCTGCTTCTTGTACTCGCAGGTCACCGGCCCCGCCGACGCCGTCGGGCTGGCCGAGGGCACCGCGGGGACCGAGGTGCTGGCCTTGGGGGAGGCGGAGGCCTCGGCCACGGGCGTGGCGTCGCTCTTGCCGATCATCGTGGTGGCCGCGACGATGCCGCCCGCCACGAGCACCACCGCGACGCCCGCGCCGATGAAGGTGTTGCGCCTGGCCTTGGCCGCCTGCTCGGCCGCACGCTGCGCCTGCCGCTCCTTGTGCTCCCGCGCCAGCTCGCTCTGGCGGTCGTCGCCGCTCACCGGTATTTCCTCCACGTTTGCCGACACATGACCAAACTGCTCCGCGCATGCTATCGGGGTTGGGAATGTGCTGGACGTAAGTAGCTGGTGGGAGAGATGGGGCTTATGTCCTGAGAAGTAGATGAGAAACCGGTCTCAGCGAACCTCGGCGTGGTGGGATCCGTGTTCATATGAGAACGGAGTCGTGAAATGTTCAACGAGATCCTGGGCCTCCCCGCGCACCCACTGATCATCCACTTCGCGGTGGTGCTCACCCCGCTGCTGGTCGCCGCCTCCGTGGCGTACGCACTCGTGCCCCGCTTCCGGCCGTCCCTCGGATGGGCGGTGGTGGCGCTCGCGCTCGCCGCGCCCGCCGCCGTCTTCGCCGCCCGCCAGAGCGGCGGCGCCTTGAAGGCGGCCCGGTTCTCGCAGGTGGAGGGAGAGCTCGGTCAGCGCATCGCCGAGCACCAGAGCTTCGCCCTGCCGCTGCTGCTGGCCACGGCCGGCCTCGGCATGGCCGCCCTGCTGATGGTCTTCCTGTGGCGGGCCGAGCGGCGCGTGCCCGCCTGGGCGGCGTCGGCGGTGACGGTGGCGCTGGCCGTCGCGGCGGGCTACTACGTGTTCCGAGCAGGGGATTCGGGCGCCAGGGCGGTGTGGGCCCTGTAGGCTCGATTTGTGGAGAGTCTGTTCGATTCGGCCGCAGAGGAGGCCACCCCCCAGCCCCTGGCGGTGCGGATGCGCCCCCGCGCCCTCGACGAAGTGCTCGGCCAGCGCCACCTGCTCGGCCAGGGCACCCCGCTGCGCCGGCTGGTCGAGAGCGACGCGCCGATGTCGCTGTTCCTGTGGGGGCCGCCGGGCACCGGCAAGACCACGCTCGCCTACGTGGTCGCCGGCGTCACCAAGCGCCGCTTCGTCGAGATCTCCGCCGTGTCGGCCGGCGTCAAGGACGTCCGCGCGGCCATCGACAACGCGCGCCGCGAGCTCGGCATGACGGGCAGGCAGACCGTGCTGTTCGTCGACGAGGTCCACCGCTTCAACAAGGCCCAGCAGGACGCCCTGCTGCCCGCGGTGGAGAACAGGTGGGTCACCTTCATCGGCGCCACCACCGAGAACCCCTTCTTCTCGGTGATCTCGCCGTTGCTGTCACGCTCGCTGCTGCTGACCCTCGAGTCGCTGTCCGACGACGACATCCGCGCCGTGTTGCGGCGGGCCGTCACCGACGAGCGCGGCCTGTCCGGCCGCGCCACGCTCGCCCCCGAGGCGCTGGAGCACCTGGTACGGCTGGCGGGCGGCGACGCCCGCCGCTCGCTGACCTACCTCGAGGCCGCCGCCCTGCTGGCCGACGACATCACGGTCGAGGTCGTTGAGAAGGCGGTCGACAAGGCGGCCGTCCGCTACGACCGGCAGGGCGACCAGCACTACGACGTCATCAGCGCGTTCATCAAGTCGATGCGCGGCTCCGACGCCGACGCCGCGCTCCACTACCTGGCCCGCATGATCGAGGCCGGGGAGGACCCCCGGTTCATCGCCCGCAGGATCGTCATCTTCGCCTCCGAGGACGTCGGCCTGGCCGACAACACCTGCCTGCAGACGGCGGTCGCCGCCGCGCAGGCCGTCCAGCTCATCGGCCTGCCCGAGGCGGGCATCAACCTGGCCCACGCGGTCATCCACTGCGCGCTGGCCCCCAAGTCCAACGCCGTGGTCAAGGCCATCGGGGCGGCCGCCGACGACGTGCGGCGCGGCCTGATGGGCCAGATGCCCGGCCACCTGCGCGACGCCCACTACCCGGGCGCGGCCAAGCTCGGCCACGGCAAGGGCTACAAGTACCCGCACGACTTCGAGCACGGTCTGGTCCGCCAGGACTACGCGCCCGAGGAGGTGCGCGAGCGCCGCTACTACGCGCCGACCAGGCACGGCGCCGAGGCCGGCGTCGCCGACCGGTGGGCCAGGATCCGCGACTTCCTGCGCGGATCCCCGTGAGCCTGCACCACGTGGAGCTGTGGGTCGACTCGCTGGAGGCGGTCCTGCCCGGCTTCACCTGGCTGTTCACCAGACTCGGCTACGAGCCTCACCAGGAGTGGGAGGGGGAAGGTCGTGGCGGCCGAGGCGCCGGCGCACGGATGGCGGCTGATGTTCGCCGACCGGCACCCCCACGCGGGCGGCCCCGGCCACCACGCGGCCTACCTGGAGAACGCGCAGGGCTTCGAGGTGGAGCTGGTGGCCGGAGCGCGTCGGGCGCCGGAGTGACTCGCTCGGCGCGACATACACCCAGCAGGCAGTCGAGTGGTATCCGGCACGATAGGGTCTTTCCCATTCCACGACGCCAACGGGGACGGATCCGCTGATGCTGACCGCAGGAGAACTGGCCGGGCTGATCGTCGCCATGGCCTGGGCGATCCTCGTCTGCTTTCTCGCCATGGTGCTCGTCAAGCTCGCGCGGCTGCTCAGGGAGACCACCAAGATGGTCTCCGACCTCAACGACCGGGTCGTGCCCCTGCTGGAGGACATGAGCATGACCGTCAACGAGGCCAACCGGCAGCTCGTCGCCGTCGAGGCCATCACCCGCGACGTCAAGCAGGTCAGCGGGCACGCCGCCAAACTCAGCGCCGTCACCCAGACGATCTTCACCGGGCCGCTCATCAGGGTCTCCGCCCTCAGTCACGGCGTGCGCAGGGCCATCGAGGTCCGCAAGCAGCCGCGCAGGAGGCGGCGGTGATCAGGCGGCTGTTCTACATGGCGCTCGGCGCGTTCGGCGCCGTGTGGGTGATGCGCAAGCTGCAGACCCTCAAGCCCGACCACGTCGCCCGCAGGGCCGCCGACGGTGCCAGCGGGCTGCTGCTGCAGGTGAGAGACTTTACCTCCGAGGCGCTCGGCGAGGCCGCCGACCGCGAAATCGAGTTGCGATCCCGCTTCGGGCTCGACAACCCTGACACAACCCACTAACGCAAAGGATGGCCGCTGATATGGAGTCGGCAGAGATCGCCCGCCGCTTCCTGCGCTTCTTCGAGGAGCGTGGGCACAAGGTCGTGCCCTCGGCCAGCCTGATCGCTGAGGACCCGACGCTGCTCCTGGTGCCTGCGGGCATGGTGCCCTTCAAGCCGTACTTCCTGGGGCAGCGCAAGCCTCCGGCGGCACGGCTGGCCAGCGTGCAGAAGTGTGTGCGCACCCCCGACATCGACGAGGTCGGCAAGACCACCAGGCACGCCACCTTCTTCCAGATGCTCGGCAACTTCTCCCTCGGCGACTACTTCAAGGAACTGGCGATCCCGTACGCCTGGGAGCTGCTGACCAAGCCCGAGTCGGAGGGCGGCTTCGGCTTCCCCGAGGACCGGCTCTGGGCGACGGTCTACCTCGACGACGACGAGGCCTTCGACATCTGGCACAACAAGGTCGGCGTGCCGGTCGAGCGCATCCAGCGCCGCGGCCTGGCCGACAACTACTGGCACATGGGCGTGGCCGGCCCCGGCGGCCCCTGCTCGGAGATCTACTACGACCGCGGTCCCGAGTACGGCCGCGAGGGCGGGCCCATCGCCGACGAGAACCGCTACCTCGAGGTCTGGAACAACGTCTTCATGCAGGACCAGCTGAGCGCGGTCCGCAACAAGACCGACTTCGACATCTCCGGCGAGCTGCCCAACAAGAACATCGACACCGGCATGGGCCTCGAGCGCATGGCGGCGATCCTGCAGGGCGTCGACAACATCTACGAGATCGACACCACCTACAAGATCCTCGACAAGGCCGCCGAGCTCACCGACTCGCGCTACGGCCGCGACCCGCGCGCCGACGTCAGCCTGCGCGTGGTCGCCGACCACGTCCGCACCGGCACCATGCTGGTCGCCGACGGCGTCGGCCCGAGCAACGAGGGCCGCGGCTACGTGCTGCGCCGCATCCTGCGCCGCTCCATCCGCAACCTGCGCCTGCTCGGCTCGGGCGAGGAGCGCTACATGCACGAGCTCACCGCGGTCGCCATCGACGTGATGGGCGAGCAGTACCCCGAGCTGAAGAACGACGCGCCGCAGATCCACGCGGTCATCGACGCCGAGGAGACCTCCTTCCTCGGCACGCTGCGCACCGGCACGGCGATCTTCGACGTCGCCGTCGAGGAGACCAAGCGCAAGTCCGGCACCACGCTCTCCGGCGACCAGGCCTTCCAGCTCCACGACACCTACGGCTTCCCCATCGACCTCACCCTGGAGATGGCGGCCGAGCAGGGGCTCAAGGTCGACGAAGAGGGCTTCCGCCGCCTGATGAAGGAGCAGCGCGAGCGCGCCAAGGCCGACGCGGCGGCCAAGAAGACCGGCAACGCCGACATCTCCGTCTTCGGTGAGCTGCTGGAGAAGGCGGGCACGGTCGAGTTCCTCGGCTACGACCTGACCACGGCGGAGTCCAGCGTGGTCGGCATCCTCGTCGACGGCGTCCCGGTTCCGGTGGCCGGCGCGGGCTCGACCGTCGAGGTCGTGCTGGGCCGTACCCCCTTCTACGCCGAGGGCGGCGGTCAGCTCGCCGACCAGGGCGTGCTGCGCACCTCGGGCGCGCAGGTCGACGTGCTCGACGTGCAGTCGCCGATCAAGGGCCTGGTCGTCCACCGCGGCAAGGTCCGCACCGGCGAGCTGCGCCTCGGCGACGAGGTGCAGGCCGAGGTCGACGTCGAGCGCCGCAAGGCGATCTCGCGCAGCCACAGCGCCACCCACCTGGTGCACCGCGGCTTCAAGAACGCCCTGGGCGAGTCGGCGGCGCAGGCGGGCTCGGAGAACTCGCCCGGCCGCTTCCGCTTCGACTTCACCTCCGCCGGCGCCGTGCCGCCCAGCGTGCTGCGCGACGTCGAGGACGAGGTCAACGCCGTCCTCATCAACGACCTCAGGGTCAACGCCTTCTACACCTCCCAGGCCGAGGCCAGGGCGATGGGCGCGCTGGCCATGTTCGGCGAGAAGTACGGCGACGAGGTCCGCGTCGTGGAGATCGGCGACTACTCCCGCGAGCTGTGCGGCGGCACCCACGTCCACTCCTCGGGCCAGCTCGGCCTGGTCAAGGTGCTGGGCGAGCAGTCGGTCGGCGCGGGCGTGCGCCGCGTGGAGGCGCTGGTCGGCATCGACGCCTTCCGCTTCCTGGCCCGCGAGTCGCTGCTGGTCGCCCAGGTGACCGAGCAGCTGAAGGCGCGCCGCGAGGAGCTGCCCGAGCGCATCGAGGGCATCGTCTCCAGGCTCCGCACCGCCGAGAAGGAGCTGGAGAAGCTGCGCTCCGCGCAGGTGCTCCAGATCGCAGGCGATCTGGCCGCGCAGGCCCGTGAGCTGCACGGAGTCTCTGTCGTGACCCACCGCGCGCCTGATGGAACCGGGCCCGATGATCTGCGTAAGCTCGCGCTTGACGTGCGCGGCAGGTTCGCCGGTGACCGTCCGGCGGTCGTCGTGCTCGCCGGGGTCCCCTCTGACCGTCCGGTGGTGGTTGCCGCGGTCAACGAGGCGGGGCGCGAGCGGGGGCTCAAGGCCGGGAGACTGGTCGGCGTCGCCGCCAAGGCGCTTGGGGGTGGCGGTGGCGGCAAGGACGATGTCGCGCAGGGCGGGGGCACCCGTCCTGAGGCGATCGACGAGGCGTTGCGCGTGGTCGGCGAGACCATCGCGGAGCAGCTCGCCTGACATGAGATTCGGCGCACGACTCGGCGTCGACGTCGGGTCCGTACGCATCGGAGTGGCCCGCAGCGACCCCTCGGGACTGCTGGCCACTCCGGTGGAGACCGTCAGACGCGGTGCGGGCGACCTCGACCGCATCGCCGTCCTGGTCGAGGAGCACGCGGCGATCGAGGTGATCGTCGGGCTGCCCACCTCGCTGTCGGGACGTGAGGGCCAGGCCGCGGCGCTGGCCCGCACCTTCGCCGTTGACCTCGCCGTACGGCTGGCACCCGTGCCGGTGCGGCTGTTCGACGAGCGGCTGACCACGGTCGCCGCCCAGCAGGGGCTGCGGGCCAGCGGCGTCAAGGCCAAGAAGCAGCGCTCCGTCGTCGACCAGGCGGCCGCCGTCGTGCTGCTGCAGGACGCGCTCGACGCGGAGCGAGCCACAGACCGGCCACCAGGCAGACCCGTCGATCCGCCCGAAGCGGCGGACGACGGGTCTGCCCGGTGAGCGGGCCGGACGACGAGGGACCCCGCACGACGCCGGGACGTCCCCTGGAGGACACGGCTCCGCTGCCGGTGGCCGAGCTGCCGTCGAGCCGGCGGCCCGGCGACGACGACGGTGACTCGCTGGCCGAGGTGATCCCCTTCAGCAGACCGGTGGAGGACGAGGGGGAGACCGGCGGTGACGGGCCCGACCTGCCGGCCGCCGGCTGGGCGGCCTCGCCGGCAGCCGATCGGGCGGCCTCGGGCCGGCGCCGGGCCAGGCGCAAGGCCGCCACGCTGGCGGGTGGCGCCGCCGCCTCCGCGCTGGCGCTCGGCACCGCGGGGTTCGTGGTGCTGAAGCCGTACGTCATGCCCGCGGACTTCGACGGGGCGGGCACGGGAGCGGTCACCGTGCACATCCACCCGGGAGCCAGCGCGGGCGACATCGGGGCGCTCCTGACCGAGGCCGGCGTGGTGGCCAGTGCCCGCTCGTTCGCCAACGTCGCGCAGGAACGTTCCAAGGCGGCGAGCCTGTATCCCGGGCACTACCTGCTGCGCAAGGGGATGGCCGCCGCCGCGGCGCTCGACCTGCTGCTGACGCCGAGTGCCAGGGTGGTCAAGCGGGTCACGCTGCCCGACGGCATGCGGCTGTCGGAGGCGCTGCCGTACCTGGCCAAGCAGTCGGGCATCCCGCTCCAGGACTTCCGGACGGCCAGGGTCGCCACGCTGGGCCTGCCCCGCTACGCCCGCGGCCTGGAGGGCTTCCTCTTCCCGGCGACCTACGAGGTCGAGCCGGGCGGCACGGCGGCCGACCTGCTCAGGCGGATGGTCACCCGGTTCAGGGAGGCGGCCGCGAGCATCGGCCTCGAGTCACGTGCCGCGGGGGTCGCGCTCACGCCGCTGGAGGCGGTCACCGTGGCGAGCCTGGTGCAGGCCGAGGGCGGCAGGGACGGCGACTATCCGAAGATCGCTAGAGTGATCTACAACCGGCTCAGGAGCGGCACCCCGCTCCAGCTCGACGCCACCGTCACCTATGCGCTCAACCGGCGCACGCTGAAGCTGTCGCAGGACGATCTCAGGGTGCGCTCCCGGTACAACACCTACCGGCACAAGGGCCTGCCTCCGGGGCCGATCGCCAATCCGGGGGAGAAGGCGCTGCTGGCCGCGTTGCACCCGGCCAGGGGCGATTGGAACTGGTTTGTGACAACCAACCCGGAGCATAGAATCACGAAATTCACCGACAAAGAGAGTGAGTTCGTGAGATACCGGGAAGAGTTGAACGACTACCTCGGGACCCATTGATGCTGCTCGGGGCCTGCTTAGTCCCGCCGAGGACCGGGGCCGGGGCGGAGGCGCGCACGCCTGCCGCATCCCCTAGCATTGCTACACATCGTGATAACCGCTGGTCACCGGCTCAAGGCCGGCGGATCCCCTCGTTCGGCTCGGTAACCCCCACCGGTTTGGTGTTCCCCCTTGACGCCAGGCCGTCCATACCGGGAGATTGGCCACCGCATCTATGAACGATCTCGACATGGACTTTTTGCTAGGCTCCGAGGACGACGAAGGTCGGGCCAGGGGCCGCTCTCGCGGTTCCGGCAAGGTGGGCCGTGGCCGCCGCAGGCGCAGGCGCCGCAACCGCGGCGGATTCCTCGCCCCGCTGCTCGCTGTGATCGTCCTCGTGGGCATCATCGGCGGTGGCGGCTACTACGGCTACCTGTGGCTCAGCGACGCGCTGGTGCCCGACGACTTCAAGGGACCCGGCACCACCGAGGTGGTCATCCAGGTCAAGGACGGCCAGACCGCCGCCGACGTCGCCAAGACCCTGCAGGCGCAGGGCGTGGTGGCCAGCGAGCGCGCCTTCACCAACGCCATCGCCGCCGCCGGCAAGAGCTCCGAGCTGCGACCCGGCCAGTTCACCCTGAAGAAGGGCATGTCGGCCGCCGCCGCCGTCGAGGCGCTGGTGTCGGGCAAGAAGCTGCAGAACACCGTCCTGATCAAGGAGGGGGAGCGGCTCACCAAGGTGTTCGACATCCTGGCCAAGCAGACCAAGAAGTCGCGCAAGGAGTTCGTCGCGGCGGCCAAGGACAAGGAGGCCATCGGCCTGCCGTCCTACGCCAAGAGCCTGGAGGGCTACGCCTTCCCCGCGACCTACGAGTTCGAGCCGAACGCCACTCCCACCCAGATGCTCACCCAGATGGTCGACCGCTACACGCAGGCGGCGTCGGCCACGAACCTGGAGGAGTCGGCCAAACAGCTCGGCCTCACCCCGGGGCAGATCATGACCGTCGCCAGCATCGTGCAGGCCGAGGCGGGCACGTACGAGGACATGCCGAAGATCGCCGAGGTGATCTACAACCGTCTGTCGCGCAAGCCGGCGATGAAGCTCCAGATGGACAGCACGGTCATGTACGCGCTCAACAAGTACGGCATCGCCGCCTCCCATGCCGATCTGGAGACCAAGTCGAAGTTCAACACCTACATGTACGAAGGGCTGCCGCCGGGGCCGATCAGCAACCCGGGTGAGCACGCGATCGAGGCGGCGCTCAAGCCGAGCGACAGCGGCTACCTGTACTTCGTGACGACCGACCCCAAGAACAAGGTCACCAAGTTCACGGCCAGCGAGGCGGAGTTCTGGAAGCTGAAGGCGGAGTTCGAGCGCAACGGCGGTGGGTGACCCGGCCGGCCCGCGCGGGCTCGGCGCCGGCTCGGCGCAGGCTGGGCTCGGTGAGGCGTGGCCCGTGCCGCCGGGTGGGGCTCGCGCGGGCCTGCCGTACCGGGCGATAGAGTCCTGGAGACCCAGGGCGCGGTGAAAGGAGCAGGTGTGCGGACCACAGGACGGGCAGCGGTGCTGGGCTCGCCGATCACGCACTCGCTCTCGCCGTTCCTGCACCGGGCCGCCTACCAGGCCATGGGCCTGACCGGCTGGACCTACGAGGCGCGCGAGTGCGACGAAGCCGGCCTGCCCGCCATGCTCGACGCCGAGGACTGGGCGGGGCTGTCGCTGACGATGCCGCTCAAGCGCGCCGTGCTCCCGCTGCTCGACACCGTCTCCGACCTGGCCGTCGCGGTGGGCGGCGCCAACACGGTGGTGTTCGCCGGCGGCGCCAGACACGGCGACAACACCGACGTCCACGGCATCGAGCAGGCCCTGGCCGAGGCGGGCATCCCCGCCCCCGGCTCGGCGCTGGTGCTGGGCGGCGGCGCCACGGCCGCCTCTGCCCTGGCCGCACTGCGCGGCCTCGGCACCGGCGCCGCGACACTCGTCGTGCGCGACCCCGCGCGGGCGGGGGAGACGATCGAGGTGGCCGAGCGGCTCGGGATGGCGCTGGCGGTCGAGACGTTCGACAAGCTGGACGCGTTGCTCGACGTCGACCTGGTGGTCTCCACGCTGCCCGGTGGCGCCGCCGATGCTTTCGCGGGCCAGGCGGCGCGGGTCCCCGCGCTGTTCGACGTCGTCTACGCCCCCTGGCCGACGCGCCTGGCCGCCGCGGTGCGGGCCGCGGGCGGAAAGGTGGTCGGCGGGTTCCCGATGCTGCTGCACCAGGCGGTGCGCCAGGTGGAGCTGATGACGGGCCGGACGGACGTGCCGGTGGCGGCGATGCGCGCGGCGGGCGAGGCCGAGATCCTCAGGCGCGCCACTCGAACGGGTTGATTCCCGGTCCCCGCGAAGTCTTGACTTTACGGTGACCGGCCCCGGGCAGCCCGATCACGGGCACGCCCGATGGGGCTGAGCCTGGCCGTTCTCCGGCCGTCTCGGCGAAGACGGGCCTGGTCCGCGGCCCGCTGTCGTGTGCCAGGCCGTCCAGGAAATGCGTCAGCCAGGCGGGATGATTCGGCGGGCGCTCGTGGTTGTGGTAATGTAGCTCCCTGATCGGTCCGGCATGCTTGCTGGACGCGCAAGCGGAGGTCTCCCTCCCACCTGAGTCACCGTGAGGTGTCCAGGTCCAGGATCACGCCGGACTTACTCCGGGGAGCTTACGGCCATTCGAGCCGCCAAGCTCAGTGGCCCCGCATGCGCGATGTGCGGGGCATTTTCGCGTTTACATCCGCGTTGATGCCCGGCACGATCGAGCGCGTAGGGATCGCATACCTAGGAGGCCCCATCAGCACTGAGCCCCGCATCAACGAGCGCATCCGTGTGCCCGAGGTTCGCCTCGTCGGCCCTAACGGTGAGCAGGTCGGCATCGTGTCCATCCACGACGCCCTGAAGCTCGCCCAGGAGGCAGACCTCGACCTCGTCGAGGTCGCGGCCACGGCTCGTCCGCCCGTGTGCAAGCTCATGGACTACGGCAAGTTCAAGTACGAGTCCGCGATGAAGGCGCGCGAGGCGCGCAAGAATCAGGCGCACACGATCATCAAGGAGATCAAGCTCCGGCCGAAGATCGACCCGCACGACTACGAGACCAAGAAGGGTCACGTGGTGCGGTTCCTCAAGGCGGGAGACAAGGTCAAAGTCACGATCATGTTCCGCGGACGTGAGCAGTCGCGTCCCGAGCTGGGTTTCAGGCTCCTGCAGAGGCTGGCCGAGGACGTCACGGAGCTCGGCTTCGTCGAGTCCCAGCCCAAGCAGGACGGCCGTAACATGATCATGGTGATCGGTCCGCACAAGAAGAAGGCCGAGGCCAAGGCCGAAAAGGCAGCGGCCAAGGCGCAGCGTGGCAGCGAGGAGCCTTCCGAACCGGAAGAGTGACCCGCAGTTCGGGTTAGCCTTACAGGCGACCCAGCCAGCGCCAGTCGAACAAGCCGCAACCGGGCCGGCCCGCACCGGCCCGGGATTCGGCACGGACGAATTGAGGAGAGACGGCGAAATGCCGAAGATGAAGACGCACAGCGGTGCGAAGAAGCGGTTCCGGTTCACCGGAACCGGCAAGATCAAGCGCCGCCGCGCCAGCCGCGCGCACTACAACGAGTGGAAGTCGTCCACGCTGACGCGCCGTCTCAAGAATGAAGTCGTCATTTCCGACGCTGACTACAAGAAGACCAAGAAGCTGCTCGCCAAGTAGCGCAAGTCCCCGGGGAGATAGAACATGGCACGCGTGAAGCGGGCGCTCAACGCCAAGAAGAAGCGCAGGGTCGTCCTCGAGCGGGCGAGCGGCTACCGTGGCCAGCGGTCCAGGCTGTACCGCAAGGCCAAGGAGCAGATGCTCCACTCGATGACCTACGCCTACCGTGACCGTAAGGACCGCAAGGGCGCTTTCCGCCGCCTGTGGATCCAGCGGATCAACGCGGCGGCTCGTCAGAACGGCATCACCTACAACCGCCTGATCCAGGGTCTGCGGCTGGCCAACATCGAGGTCGACCGCAAGATCCTCGCCGACCTGGCGGTCAACGACAGCCAGACCTTCGCGACGCTGGTCGAGGCCGCCAAGAAGGCCCTGCCGGCGAACGTGAACGCGCCGGCCGCGGGCTGACCGTTCGGCACGGATTCGCACGGGCCCACCGCCACGTCGGTGGGCCCGTTTTGTTTGCCCGGCCCGGTTCGGGCGGACATGGGGCCGGACGGCACGCGGGTGGTTCGCGTCGCCGTCCCGGCTCGCGCCCCTGCCCTTCCGGACAGGCGGTGTCACGGCGCGGCCCCTGGTGGCCGGGCCCAGTGGCTTCCGGGAGGAACCGCTCGATGGCCGGTGGGTCGCCGGTGCGCCGAGAGCGGCCTGCCCAACGGGGTGGGGGTTCTCTCGTGGCCACGGCCTCCTGGCTCTCTCGCGGGAGCGGCCTCTTGGCTTTGTCCGGGAGCGGTCTCCTGGCTTTCTCGCGGGAGCGGGCCGCCGGTGGCTGACGGACGGCGGGAGTGACCGATCATCCGGCGGGTTTCGCGGCACGGGGCGACCGGCCTGGTGCGGCTCATGTCGATCTGCGGGTCGCTGAGAGCTGCCTGACAGCCGCGCAACGGCCGTTCCTGAGGGTGATCGCCGGCAGCGGGCAGGCGCGACGGCCGGACCGGGTTCGGCCCGACCGTCGCCGGCGGGCCGGCAGGCGGTGAGCGGACCGGGTTCGGCCCGACCGGCGGCAGCGGGCAGACGGGCGGTGAGCGGACCGGGGTCGGTGAAGCGGGCCGTGAGCGGCTCCCGGCCTCCCGCGGCGGCCCGCGCGAGCGTCCCTCATGCTCTTCAGGGGTCCGGGAGGGTCGTGAGAGCTGGACAATGGCTCGTGCGGGCACGAGCGTTCGACGAGTGGGGGACTGGAGCATGGCGGGATCCGAGCTGACCAACGTGAAGTCGCCGCGCGTGAAAGCCGCGCGCCGGCTCACCAAGCGCGCTTTCAGGGAGCAGGACCGCAAGTTCCTCGCCGAAGGACCCCAGGCCGTGCGCGAGGCGCTCAAGCTGGACGGCGTGGTCCTCGAACTGTTCACCACCGCCGAGGCCGAGGTGCGACACGGCGACCTCATCAGCGAGGCCACGCTCAAGGGCGTTCCGGTCCAGCGGGCCAGCGGCGAGGTCATGGCCGAACTGGCCCAGACGGTGACGCCGCAGGGCCTGGTGGCGATCTGCACGTTCGTGCACACGCCCCTGGAGCAGGCCGTCACCGAGCAGGCCCGGCTCGTGGCGGTGCTCGCGCACGTGCGCGACCCCGGCAACGCGGGCACCGTGATGCGTACGGCCGACGCGGCCGGCGCCGACTCCGTCGTGTTCACCGACGCCTCGGTCGACCCCTACAACGGCAAGTGCGTCAGGGCCAGCGCGGGCAGCCTGTTCCACCTGCCCGTGGCCATCGGCTCGCCGGTCGCGCAGGCCGTGCGGCGGCTGAAGGACAGCGGGCTGCGGGTGCTGGCGGCCGACGGGGCCGGCAAGCACACGCTGGACGACGTCGACCTGTCGGGGCCCACGGCCTGGGTGTTCGGCAACGAGGCGTGGGGGCTGCCCGAGGAGATCCTGGCGCTCACCGACGACGTGGTGCGGGTACCGATCTACGGGCAGGCGGAGAGCCTCAACCTGGCGACCGCGGCGGCGGTCTGCCTGTACGCCTCGGCCAGGGCCCAGCGGAACGGCTGAACCGGCCCGGAACCGGCCGGGCAAGCGGGTTTGCCCCGCAGGCGCGGGACGGCGGCGCGTGACGGCGGCCCGCCGGTGAGCTCGCGTGCCGTCTCCCTGGACGGGCGGGCATGCGTGCCCTGGGTGGGCCCGGCCCGGCGGTAGCCGTACGGGAGGACAGGGCGACCCCAGCGCAAGGCGGCGCGCGCGGGTGCCCTCTGGTGTGGGAAACCCGCTATTGTCGGCCATGTAGGTTGAGGAGGCGGGGTTCGTGCGGGGCGAAGGTACCGGTTGGCGGGTGTCCGATCCGGCGTGCACGGTGCCCGTGGACGACCTGCCCGACGGGCTCATCGTGACCGACCGCTTCGGCGTGATCCTCACCGTCAACAGGGCCGCCGCCAGGCTCACCGGCGTCAGCCGCGAGCGCGCGGTCGGCGGTGACATCAACGAGGTGTTCCCGTTCCGCGACCACGACGGCCGCGAGTGGTGGAAGTGCCTCGACCCCGAGGGCGGGCTGCGCACCAGGACCAGGGTGCCCGAACGGCCGCTCCACCTGCCCGGCGGGCAGGAGCTGCACGTGGCGGCCAGGCTGGTGCGCGAGCCCGAGTGCGGCGGCGACGTCGCGCGGGTCACGATCACCCTGCGCGACGGCGGCGCCAGGGCGCGGCTCGAACGCAGCCGCGCCGACCTGGTCTCGACGGTCGCCCACGAGCTGCGCTCGCCGCTGACCAGCGTCAAGGGCTTCACCGCGACGCTGCTGGCCAAGTGGACGCGCTTCACCGAAGAGCAGAAGCTCGTGATGCTGGAGACCGTCAACAACGACGCCGACAGGGTCACCAGGCTGATCACCGAGCTGCTCGACGTCTCGCGGATCGAGTCGGGGCGGCTGGAGATCCACCGGGCGGTCGTCGACGTGCCCGCCCGGGCCCGCAAGATCATCGCTGGCAGGGTCGCGGCGGGCGAGCCCGAAAACCGCTTCCAGCTGCGGGTCTCCGGCGAGCTGCCCGAGATGTGGCTCGACGGCGACAAGATCGACCAGATTCTCGGTAACCTGGTGGAGAACGCGGTGCGCCACGGCAGGGGCACCGTCACGATCGACATCGAATCCGTCGGCTGGGGAGTTGCCGTGTCCGTGCGAGACCAGGGTGAGGGCATCGCGCCCGAGCTGGCCCCGCGCGTCTTCCAGCAGTTCTGGCGCGGCAACAGCCGCAGGCGCGGCGGCACGGGCCTTGGCCTGTTCATCGTCAAGGGCCTGGTGGAGGCCCACGGCGGCACCATCACCGTGCAGCGCGCGCCCGAGGGCGGGGCCGAGTTCCGATTTACCATGCCCGCCGGGGCACCCGACTTCGCCTGACCGTACGGCGAGCACGGACCCGACGGGCTTTTCCACAGGCGCGAGGCGCGGCCGGTCGTTTTCCACAGGCAGGCGTCGCCGCGCACGACCCTTTCTGCCGATCCGACTAGACTCGGGTCCGCTCAAGCCCTGGATACGGAGCTCTCTCTTGTCTGACTACGACCCCGTCGAGGTCACCCCTCTGCACGCCGACGAGTTGGCGCGCATGGAGGCCGAGGCCGTCGCCGCGATCAAGGCGGCGGGCGATCTCGACGCACTCAAGCAGGTGCGCCTCGCACACGCCGGAGACCGCTCGCCGATCGCGCTGGCCAACCGCGAGATCGGCGCCCTGCCGCCCGCGGCCCGCGCCGAGGCGGGCAAGCGCATCGGCGGCGCCCGCAAGGCGATCAACGAGGCCCTCGCCGCGCGCCAGGCCGAGCTGGAGGCCGAGCGCGACGCCCGCGTCCTCGTCGAGGAGACGGTTGACGTCACGCTGCCCTGGGACCGCGCGCCCCGAGGCGCCCGCCACCCGCTCACGACCATGCAGGAACGCATCGCCGACACCTTCGTCGCGATGGGCTACGAGGTCGCCGAGGGCCCCGAGCTCGAAGGCGAGTGGTTCAACTTCGACGCGCTCAACATCGCGACCGACCACCCGGCGCGCTCCGACCACGACACCTTCTTCGTCGAGTCCACCGACTCCGGCAAGGTGCTGCGCACCCAGACCTCCCCGGTGCAGATCAGGGCGCTGCTGCAGCGGGGCGTGCCGGTCTACGTCGTCTCGCCCGGCAAGGTCTTCCGCACCGACGAGCTCGACGCCACCCACACGCCGGTCTTCCACCAGGTCGAGGGGCTGGCGATCGACGAGGGCCTGACGATGGCCCACCTCAAGGGCACGCTCGACCGCTTCGCCGAGGTCATGTTCGGCGAGGGCATCACGACCAGGTTCAGGCCCAACTACTTCCCCTTCACCGAGCCTTCGGCCGAGATGGACCTCAAGTGCTTCGTGTGCAGGGGTGCCTCGGCCGTTCCCGGCAACCCGCCCTGCCGCACCTGCAAGTCGGAGGGCTGGATCGAGTGGGGCGGCTGCGGCATGGTCAACCCGCGCGTGCTCGTCGCCTGCGGCGTCGACCCGCGCAAGTACTCCGGCTTCGCCTTCGGCATGGGCATCGAGCGGACGCTGATGTTCCGCCACAACGCCGAAGACATGCGTGACATGGTCGAGGGCGATGTCCGCTTCACCCTCCCGTTCGGAATGGAGATCTGATGAAGGTCCCGCTTTCCTGGCTGCGGGAGCACGTCGACCTCCCCGCCGTCACCGCGCACGAGGTGGCGGACAAGCTCACCGCCGCCGGCCTCAAGCTCGAGAGCATCAGCTCCCACGGCCATGACGTGAAGAACGTCGTGGTGGGCGAGGTGCTCTCGATCGAGGAGCTGACCGGGTTCAAGAAGCCGATCCGCCACTGCATGGTCGAGGTCGGCGAGGCCGAGCCGCGTCAGATCGTCTGCGGCGCCACCAACTTCGTGGTGGGCGACAGGGTGCCCATCGTGCTGCCCGGCGGCGTGCTGCCCGGCGGCTTCGAGGTCGGCGCGCGCAAGACCTACGGCCGCATGTCCGAGGGCATGATCTGCTCCGAGCGCGAGCTCGGCCTCGGCGACGACCACGACGGCATCATGGTGCTGCCCCAGGACACCCCGATCGGCACCGACGTGGTCGAGCTGCTCGGCCTGCGCGACGACGTGCTCGAGCTGGAGATCACCCCCGACATCGGCTACGCCCTGTCGATTAGGGGCGTGGCCCGCGAGGCGGCCACCGCCTTCGGCGTGCCGTTCCATGACCCGGCGGCGATCGAGCTGCCCGCCGACACCGAGCCGTCCCACCCCGCCTCCATCGGCGACCCGACGTCCTGCGACAGGTTCGTGCTGCGCGAGGTGCGCGGCTTCGACCCGTCCGCGCCGAGCCCGCTGTGGATGCGCACCAGGCTCACCAGGGCCGGCATGCGTCCGGTGTCGCTGGCCGTCGACATCACCAACTACGTGATGCTGGAGCTCGGCCAGCCGCTGCACGCCTTCGACCGCACGAAGCTGACCGGCGAGATCGTCGTACGGCGCGCCGTCCCCGGCGAGACGCTGGAGACGCTCGACCACGTCGTCCGCAAGCTCGACACCGACGACATCCTGATCACCGACGACTCGGGCGCGATCTCGATGGCGGGCACCATGGGCGGCCTGCACACCGAGATCTCCGACGACTCCACCGACATCGTGATCGAGGCGGCCCACTTCTCGGCCACCGGCACGGCGCGCATGTCCCGTCGGCACAACCTGGTGTCGGAGGCGTCCAAGCGTTTCGAGCGCGGCGTCGACCGCGAGCTGCCGCTGGTCGCCTCGTGGCGGGCGGTGCAGTTGCTGACCTCCCTGGGCGGTGCCACCGCCGTCCCGGGTGTCACCCACGCCCAGAGCGAGGTGTCGCCCGTGCGGATCGCCATCCCGACCTCCCACCCGGGGGCCGTGGCCGGCGTGCCGTACTCCCGCGAGACGGTCGTCACCCGCCTGGAGCAGGTGGGCTGCCAGGTCGTGCCGGGCGCCGACCCGGCGCCGCAGCGCGGCGGTGTCGACCCCACGGGCGTGGTCTCCGGCGGCGACACCGACGGGCTGCTGGCCGTGACGGGCGACGACATGATCACGGTCACGCCGCCGTCGTGGCGCCCCGACCTCACCGACCCCAACGACCTGGCCGAAGAGGTCATCCGCCTCGAGGGCTACGCCGACCTGCCCTCGATCCTGCCCAAGGCTCCGGCGGGCGCCGGGCTGACCGAGGCGCAGCGGCTGCACCGGCGGGTCGGCCGCACGCTGGCCGCCGCCGGCTACGTCGAGGTGCTGGCCTACCCGTTCCTCGGCGAGCGCGACCTCGACCACCTGCAGCTGCCCGAGGGCGACGACCGCCGTCGTGCCGTACGGCTGGCCAACCCGCTGTCGGAGGACGAGCCGCTGCTGCGCACCACGCTGCTGCCCGGCCTGCTCAAGACCCTGGTGCGCAACGTGGGCCGCGGGTTCAACGACGTGGCGCTGTTCGAGACCGGCCTGGTCTACCGGCCCGGTGAGGGCACGCCCGTCAAGGCGCCCGTGCTCGGCGTCGACCGCCGGCCCTCTCCCGAGGAGCTCGAGTCGATCGAGTCGGCGCTGCCCAGGCAGCCGCAGCGGGTGGCCGTCGTGCTGGCCGGCGAGTTCGAGCGCTCCGGCTGGTGGGGCCAGGGCCGCCAGGCCGGCTGGGCCGACGCCGTACAGGCCGCGCGGCTCGTGGCGAGCGAGGCCCGCGTGGAGCTGGCCGTGGTCGCCGACCAGCACGAGCCGTGGCACCCCGGCCGGTGCGCCGCCCTCTACGTGGGCGACGTCCTCGTGGGCCATGCGGGAGAGCTGCACCCCAGGGTGGTCGAGGCCTACGGCCTGCCGCCGCGCACCTGCGCCATGGAGCTGGAGCTCACCCGCCTCGAGCAGGCCATGCCGGGGCCGGTCGAGACGCCCCCTGTCTCCTCCTACCCGATCGCCACGCAGGACGTCGCGCTGATCGTCCCCGACTGGACCCCGGTCGCGGACGTGGCGGCGGCGCTGCGTGACGGCGCGGGCGAGCTGCTGGAGTCGGTGCGGCTGTTCGACGTCTACACCGGAGCGCAGGTGGGCGAGGGCAACAAGTCGCTGGCCTACACGCTGCGCTTCCGCGCCGCCGACCGCACGCTGACGGTGGAGGAGACCACCGCCGCCCGCGACGCGGCCGTCGCGATGGCCGCCGACCGGGTCGGCGCGCAACTGCGCGGGGCGTAGGAGAGACAGTGAAAGGGGGCCCCTCGGGGCCCCCTTTTTTCGTGGCGACCTTCGTGCCGCCCGGCTCGCGGATTCGTCCAGATCTCAGAGCCGATTGATCTCAGCGCCGGTCGATCTCAGAGCCGGGCGATCTCGGTGAGGTCGATGTCGAGGTCGAACGGGACGGTGAGCTTCAACCGGTCGTGGTGGATACCGGTGAGCCCGTAGGCGCAGGTCGCGGGGTCGAGCTCGTTGACGTAGACGACGGGACCATGTGCGTCGTTCTCGACCCGCCAGTGGTGCCTGATGCCCGCCTCCGCGTACAGCTGCGGCTTGCGCTCGCGGTCGCGCACGAGAGAGTCCGGCGCCACCACTTCGGCGGCGAGCAGCACGTCGGCCGCCTGGTAGGAGGTCTCCTCGCCGTGCGCCGCCTCGGCGCGGACGATGCTCACGTCAGGCTCGGGCCGCTGGGCCGGGCCGAGGACGACGCTCATGTGCCTGCGCACTTTGAGCGTGCCCGGAGCCTGGCGTCGCAGCTCGAACTCCAGGAGCGAGAGCGTGCGCATGTGGAGGGACGGCTGTGGGCTCACGAACACCAAGCTTGCGTCAATCAACTCCGTGCGCGCAGGCAGATCCGGAAGGTGATCGAGGTGCTCGGCGGCGAAGCCCTCGGCCGGAGGGAAGACCCAACCGGGTAGCGAGCGAGTCGTCTCCGGTGTCACCGCGTCGGACGCCATGGGCCCACGGTAGGTGATCTACGCCGCTCACGCCCGGAGAACGAGGAGGCAGGGCCGGGCTCTAGGCTTGCCGTCCATGAGGCAGTTGCTGGTGTTCTCCGAGCGTGACGACGCCGAAGAGGTGGCCGAGACGCTGGTCGAATGGTTCCCGCGGCTCGGCGGTGTGCCTGCCGTCGTCAGGGAGACGCTCGCCGGGGAGGACGACGCCGAGGACGCGCAGTGGCTCGTCGTCGTCGAAGGGCTCGGCGAGGAGCACCTTCCGCGGGTCGACGCGCTGGTGGAGGAACGCGAGGGCTGGCGCGAAAGCGGCTGATCGCCCGCGGTGGTGATGCCTGAGGGGACGCGGAGCGGCTGACCCGAGGGTGCGGGCGACCGGGCGGTCCGCCGCGGGCGAAAGCCCTTGAGGGGCGCGCGGGCGATCCGGCAGCGTGAACGTCATGCGTGTAGCCGTACTGTCCGACATCCATGGTGTCCTGCCCGCGCTGGAGGCCGTGCTGGCCGAACCCGACGTTGTGGCGGCGGACCTGCTCGTCCTCACCGGTGACATGGCCGCGGGCCCGCAACCCGTTGAGACGCTCGACCTGCTGGTCTCGCTGGGGGAGCGGGCGCTGTGGGTGAACGGCAACGCCGACCGGGAGCTGGTGGAGGTCGCCCGCGGCGAGCCGAGCGCCTACCCGATCTCGCAGTGGGCCGGCCGGCAGCTGCGCGATGACCAGGTGGAGTTGCTGGCGGGCCTGCCGGACGCGCGCGAACTGGATCTCGGCGCCCTGGGCACGACGCTGTTCGTGCACGCCACGCCCCGGCGTGACGACGAGATGATCCTGGTCGACAGCACGATCGAGCGTTGGGCCGAAGTGCTCGACGGTGTCGGGGCGGACACGGTCGTGCTGGGCAACACGCACATGCCGTTCGTCAGGCTGGTCGACCGCAGGCTGGTGGTCAATCCAGGCTCGGTCGGCATGCCGTACGGCACGGCGGGCGCCCACTGGGCCCTGCTCGACGCGGGAAGCGGCGCCGTCACGCTCCGCCGTACCCTGTTCGACGCACGAGCGGCAGGCGCACGGATCGTCGAGGAG
Source organism: Nonomuraea sp. NPDC003804 (assembly GCF_040610675.1). Lineage (NCBI taxonomy): Bacteria > Bacillati > Actinomycetota > Actinomycetes > Streptosporangiales > Streptosporangiaceae > Nonomuraea > Nonomuraea sp. NPDC003804. The sequence goes on along the minus strand of NZ_JBEXMT010000016.1, from coordinate 17,932 downwards.
AGCGGCTTCCCCGGGGTCGCCGGGTGGGTGGCCGACTACGTCACCGGACTCCACTCCGACGTGGAGGCGCTGCACGCGTTCGGGAAAGCCGAGGGCAGACCCGCCTAGCGCCACGCCTTCGCCGCTCGTCCTTCCCGGGCGTTCCCGACGCCCCGGCGGCAGACCATCACGCATGCCCTCGACCGACGGCGTGCCGCCTCGACGGCGCCCCGGCGGTAGGTCATCTGCGTGCCTTCGACTGGCGATGTGCCGCGCTGCGACTGCCGCCCCGGCAGTTGATCATGGGGCGTGCCGTCTCATGGCCGGTACCCGATGGCAGGTCACCAGGCATGCCCTCCCCGAGCGGCGACGTGCCGCCGGGAAGGCCCGGGCGGCATCACTGGGCACGCGCCGGCTGGGGACGTGTCCTGTCGCCGGGCCGGTCGTAGCGGTGGTATCACCACTGGGCAGGCTGCGTCGGAGGTACCACCGGGTATGCCCCGGGCGGCGGTATCAGCGGGCGTGCTCCGCCGGGGTGGCACCGCCGAGGCGGCGCGGACCCGGGCCCGGGCGGCTGGGGCCGGCAGGGCCGCACGTCGGCGTCAGGCCTGGGAGGTGGCGGCCTCGCGGCGTGCCTTCTCGGCCAGCGCGTGTTCGCTGGTCCTGGCGTCGTAGGTGCGGAAGGACGGCAGCAGCCACGCCAGCAGCGCCACCGAGCCCACGCACAGCAGCCCGCCCAACCCCAGGGAGAACCGGGCGCCTCCGGCCTGCGCCATGAGCCCGGCCCTGGCGTTGCCGAGCATCGGGCCGCTGGCGTAGGAGAGCAGCTCGACGCCCGCCAGGCGGCCGCGCAGTTCCTCCGGGATGGTCTGGTTCCACATGGTCATCCGGAAGATGCCGCTGACCATGTCGGCCGCGCCCGCCAGTGCCAGGCAGAGAAAGATCGCCCAGATGTTGGGGATCACCGCCGCGAGCGCGATCGCCGCCCCCCACAGCGCCGCCGCCAGGATCACGCCGAGTCCCTGTCGTTGCACGCGCGCCGCCCAGGCCCCCGTGAGCGAGGCGACGAGCGAGCCGACCGCGCCGGCCGAATACAGCAGGCCGAGCGCCTGGGGAGCGCCGTAGTGGTCGACGATGAACGGGAACAGCGCCGTCGACATGGCGAACACCATCGCGGCGACGTCGACCAGATAGGTGCCCATCAGGTCGCGCCTGCCGACGGCGTAGCGGACGCCCTCGACCAGCGAGCTCAGCGAGGCCGGAGCGGCGTCCTCCTTCGGCGGGACAGCCGCGATCCGCCACAGCAGCAGCAGCGAGAGCACGAAGCTGAGGGTGTCGACCGCGTAGGCGGTGGCGACGCTGAACGTGGTCACCAGCAGGCCGCCGAGGGCGGGCGCCGTGATGGCGCCGATGTTCCAGCGCAGGCTGGCCAGCACGGCCGCGGAACCCAGCTGGTCGTGCCTGACCACCTGCGGGATCAGCGCCTCCAGACTCGGCCGCTGCAGGCTGGCCAGACCGGTGGACAGCGCGCCGACCACGTACAGCACCCACACCTGCGGCTCGGGCAGGATCGCGTTGACCATCAGAAGCGCCGAGGTCACCATGAGCCCGACCTCGCCCAGCAGGATGACCTTGCGCCGGTCGAGCGAGTCGGCGATCGCGCCGCCCCACAGCCCGCAGATCACCATGGGCACGAACTCCGCCAGGCTCACCAGGCCGACCGCGACGTAGGAGCCGGTCAGCTCCTTCATCTGGTACGGCACCGCGACCATCGTGATGAACGTGCCGAACATGGTGATGACGCCGGAGGCCATCAGCAGCCGATAGTCGCGGGATTCGCGCAGCGGACCCAGGTCGATGGCGAAGTGGGCGAGCAGGCGCTTGAGTCGGTCGGACACGAGGGTTCATTCTGTTTCGGGGCCGCGGGCCGGCGCAAAGGATTTTCCACCGCCCGGCAGGAGGAAGCGCCGGCGTGCCGGCCCCTCGCGTGATGGCCTCCCACGCGATGGCCTCCCACGTGATGGCCCCTCCGCGTGATGGCCCCTCCGCGTGACGGCTCCCTCGCGTGATGGCTTCCCAGCCGATGGCTCCTTCGCGTGATGGCCCCACATGATGGGCCCCCGCCGGATGGCCCGGTGTGACGGCCTCCGCGTGAGGGTCCGAGCATGACGAAGGCCCCCGGGGTCCGGGGGCCTTCGAGTGGATCGCTCAGCCGGGCACTTTGTCGAGAAAGCCGAGCACCTGGCGGATCCTGCCGTCCTCGGCGAGCTTCACCACGTCGAACCCGACGGCCAGCGCCTCGCCGCCGGCGGGGCCGAGGTGCCAGGTGAAGCGGACCAGGTCGTGGTGGGCGTCGTCAAGCTCGCCGGGGGTGAAGACCAGGCCGGGGAACATCTCCTGGGCTCCGGCGATCACCGCGGCGATGCCCTCGTGGCCGGCCACGTCCGCCATGGGGTCGGTGTAGGTGGCGTCCTCGGTCCAGAGCTCGGCGACGGCCTTGGCGCGGGCCTCGGCGTCGGTCTCGTTCCAGGCGGCCAGGTAGCGCTCGACGATGGTCATGGTGTTCTCGTCCTTTCCTGTCGGTGAGAGGGTCGGGTCGGTGAGGGGGTCAGGCGGCCTTGCGCAGGCCCATGATCTGCAGTTCGGCGAAGCCGGCCACCACGAGCGCCTGGGCGATGGCCCAGATCGCGCCGATGGTGGTGAAGTCCATGAGGCCGGTGACGACGGTGGCGACGCTGCCGAGGGTCCACACGATGTTCAGGGCGATCACGGCCTGGGTGGCGGCCCTGCTGATGGTCGCCCGGCTGGCGAGGAAGCCGACCGCCGCGCCGTAGACGAGGAGGAAGACGCCGATCTCGCGCAGGACGCCGGCGTCGGCGCCGAGGAGCGCGCCGACGGGGGCGGCGGCCAGCAGGTAGATCAGCCCGTTGCCGCCGGTGATGATGGCGTCCGCGGCCAGGGCCAGGCGCAGGAACTTGGCGCGGTCGGCGGTGACGGGGATGGTGGTCATCGTGTGCTCCTTCGGAAGGGTGTTTCGTTCCGGTGGTGCAACCGTGTCATCAGGGACATCAAGGCGGCGATTACGCGGGAGGTAACGACGACCGCCTGTGGCGCGCTGACCTGCGACAAAGCAAAATAAGAACGCTCTTCCACCCACCGAGGGCGCGGATGAGCGCGCGTCAAGAGGGGTGGAAGAGCGCGGGTCGAGAGGGTGGAAGAGCGCGGGTCGAGAGGGCGGAAGGGCGCGGGCCCGAGGGGATGAGCGCGCGTCAAGGGGGTCAAGGGGGGTGGAAGGGCGCGGTTTCGAGGGGATGAGCGCGGGTCAAGGGGGGGGAAGGGCACTGGCCGGAGGGATGAGCTCACGGGGCAAGGGGGGACGGAAGAGCGGGCCTCGGGCCGCTCAGCAGGGCCGGTCAGCGCTCAGTAGGGCCGGTCAGTAGGAGCCGGGCATCAGGGTCGGTCGGGGCCCAGGACCTCCTGGCGCAGCCGGGTCTTGAGGATCTTGCCGCCCGGGTTGCGCGGCAGCTCGCTGTCCCTGAACCAGTAGTGGGCAGGCACCTTGAACCCGGCGATCCGTTCCTTCAGGAACGCCGTCAGCTCCTCGGCCGTGGCGGGGGCCGACAGCCGGACCACCGCGCCCACCTCCTCGCCGAGCTCGTCGTGCGGTACGCCGATCACCGCCGCGTCGTCCACGGACGGGTGTTCGAACAGCGCCGCCTCGACCTCCGCGCAGTACACGTTCTCGCCGCCGCGGATCACCATGTCCTTCGCCCGGTCGACGATGTACACGAAGCCTTCGTCGTCCACCCGCGCCAGGTCGCCGGTGTGCAGCCACCCGTCGATGAAGGTCTCGGCCGTCGCCGCGGGCTTGTTCCAGTAGCCGAGGATGACGTTGGGTCCCCGCAGGCACAGTTCGCCCACCTCGCCGGCGGGCAGCGGCGCGCCTGTGGGGTCGGTGACGCGCACGTCGACGACGGCGGAGGGCAGTCCGATGCTGTCCGGTCTGCGGGCGTAGTCGGCGCCCGCGTTGTTGATCGTCAGGGCCGTGGTCTCCGTCAGGCCGTAACCGTTGCTCGGTGCGCGGCCCGGCAGTTCGGCGCTGATGCGCTCCATGAGCTTGGGCGGTGCGGGGGCGCCGCCGTACGAGATGCCGGTGAGGGACGACAGGTCGTACTTGCCCACATCGGGGTGCGACAGCAGCTGCCAGGCGTTGGTGGGCACGCCGGTCATGCCGGTGATCTGCTCGCGTTCGATGAGCTGCAGCGCCCGCTCGGGGTCCCACTTGTACATGAGCACGAGAGCGCCTCCGGTGAACATGGTGCCCATGAGGACGGCGAAGCAGCCCGTCACGTGGAACAGCGGCACGGTCAGCAGCGTCACGCGCCGCTCACCCGTCAGGCCGGACGGGTCCTTGCCCGCCATGACGACCGCTCTGATCAGCGAGTAGGCGACGGTCATCGGGGCCTGGCCGAGGTTGCGGTGGCTGCCGAGCGCCCCCTTGGGCAGCCCCGTCGTGCCGGAGGTGTAGAAGATCGTGGCCGGGTCCTCGGGCGACAGCTCCACCTCGGGAAGCGTCACGTCCGGCCTGACCTCGCCCATGACCTCGTTCCACGGCCTGCCGTGTCCCGACCCTCTGGTGACGATCAGCGGCACGCCTGTGCCGGCCAGCCGCTCGGCGCGCTCGCCGTCGGCGATCAGCACCTTGGCGCCCGAGTCCGTGACCCCGTAGTCGAGCTCCTGCGCGGTCCACCACGCGTTCAGCGGTACGGCGATCGCCCCCGCGGCGAGCACGGCGGAGAAGGAGACGACCCATTCCGGGTAGTTGCGCATGGCGATCGCGACCCTGTCACCCTTGGCGACGCCGTACTCCTCGGTGAGCCTGCGCGCCAGGGTCGCCGCCTGCCGGTAGTGCTCCTCGTAGCTGATCCGCTCGTCCTCGTAGACGAGGAAGTCCTTCTCGCCCTGGAACCGACTGTTCTCGAGCATCGTGCGGAAGTGTCCGGGTGCGTGCTTCCACGTACGGATCCCGGAGTCGAGCGCCTCGGTTTCGAACAGCTGGCCCGCCGCCGTGAGCTGGGCCTGGACCTGGGTGTGCGTGATGCTCATGGGCAAGAACTCCCGCAGGGTCTGTGAACCGGAGTTTTCACAGTACCGACCGGTAGGTACGTGACGCTAGATCCTCAATTCTGAGTGATTATGCACTCTTTGGGTGTTTAGTCCCATCTCGCGATGCGGGCGCGCAGGCCGAGCTTGCTTGCATGTTCATCGACTCGCATGCATAATCTTTCTAAGCAAGAGCATGAGTAAGGGTGAATGATTATGCAGCGTGTGGCGATCGCCGGAGCCAGCGGCTATGCCGGAGGTGAGCTCGCGCGCCTGCTGCTCATGCATCCTGAGCTGGAGATCGGCGCGCTGACCGCGGCCACGAGCGCGGGCAGCCCGCTCGGCGCCCACCAGCCGCACCTGCCCCAGCTGGCCGGCCGGATCATTCAGGAAACCACCGCCGAGACCCTCGCCGGCCACGACGTGGTCTTCCTCGCCCTCCCGCACGGCCAGTCCGCCGCGGTCGCCGCCCAGCTCGACGACGACACGGTGGTCGTCGACTGCGGAGCCGACCACCGGCTCGCCGACCCCGCCGCGTGGGCGGAGTTCTACGGCGGAGCCCACGCGGGCACCTGGCCGTACGGCCTGCCCGAGCTTCCCGGCCAGCGCGACCTGCTCAAGGCCGCCCGGCGCATCGCCGTACCCGGCTGCTACCCGACGGCCGTCACCCTGGCCCTCTTCCCGGCCTTCGCGGAAGGGCTCGCCGAGCCCGACGTGGTCGTGGTGGCCGCCACCGGCACCAGCGGCGCCGGCAAGGCGCTCAAGCCGCACCTGCTCGGCAGCGAGGTCATGGGCTCGGTCAGCGCCTACGGCGTCGGCGGCGTCCACCGCCACACGCCCGAGATGGAGCAGAACCTGTCGGCCGTGGCGGGTGTCCCCGTCACCGTCGCCTTCACCCCGATGCTGGCCCCGATGAGCCGCGGCATCCTCGCGACCTGCACGGCTCCCGCCGCCCCCGGCCTCACCACCGCCACGCTGCGCGAGGCCTACGACAGCGCGCTGAAGGACGAGCCGTTCGTCACGCTGCTGCCCGAAGGCACCTGGCCCGCCACCGCGATGACCTACGGCGCCAACACCGCGGCCCTGCAGGTCACGCTGGACGAGCGAGCCGGCCGCGTGGTCGCCGTCATCGCCATCGACAACCTCACCAAGGGCACGGCGGGCGGCGCGATCCAGAGCGTCAACCTCGCCCTCGGCCTACCAGAAGAGCTCGGCCTTCCTCAGAACGGAGTCGCCCCGTGAGCGAGCGTGGCGAGGGAACCATCAAACACTGTGCGTTGACGCTCATGCGTCCGACGAAGGAGGACGCATGAGCGTCACAGCACCCCTCGGATTCAAGGCCGCAGGCATCACCGCGGGCATCAAGGCCAGCGGTCACCGCGACCTGGCCCTCGTCGTCAACGAGGGGCCCCGCCGCGCCGCGGCGGGCGTCTTCACCGCCAACCGCGTGAAGGCCGCCCCCGTCCTGTGGTCACAGCAGGTCCTGGCCGGCGGCAGGGTGCGCGCGGTCGTCCTCAACTCCGGCGGCGCCAACGCCTGCACGGGTCCCGAGGGCTTCCAGGACACCCACGCCACGGCGGAGAAGGTCGCCGAGGTGCTGGCCGACTCGGCCGGCGAGATCGCGGTGTGCTCCACCGGCCTGATCGGCGAGCGGCTGCCCATGGACCGGCTGCTGGCCGGCGTCGACAGCGCCGCCACCCAGCTCTCCCGCGACGGTGGCCTGGCGGCGGCCGACGCGATCCGCACGACCGACACCGTCTCCAAGATCTCCTTCAAGCGCGGCGACGGCGGCTACATGGTCGGCGGCATGGCCAAGGGCGCCGGCATGCTCGCCCCCGCCCTGGCGACCATGCTGTGCGTCATCACCACCGACGCCGACCTGTCGGCCGAGCAGCTCGACACGGTGCTGCGCAAGGCCACGTCGAAGACCTTCGACCGGCTCGACGCCGACGGCTGCATGTCCACCAACGACACCGTGCTGCTGCTGGCCAGCGGCGCCTCCGGCATCATCCCCGACCTCGACGAGTTCGAGAAGAAGATCACCGAGGTCTGCGCCGACCTGGCGCGGCAGCTGCTGGTCGACGCCGAGGGCGCCTCCAAGGCGATCGCCATCGAGGTCGTCGGCGCGGCCAGCGAGGACGACGCGGTCACCGTCGGCCGTACGGTCTCCCGCTCCAACCTCCTCAAGTGCGCCATCCACGGCGAGGATCCCAACTGGGGCCGCGTCCTGTCGGCGGTCGGCACCACCGACGCGGTCTTCGAGCCCGACCGGATCAACGTGGCCATCAACGGCATCTGGATCTGCAGGGGCGGCGCCGTCGGCGACGACCGCGCCAAGGTCGACATGCGTCCCCGCGACGTCACCATCACCATCGACCTGTCGGCAGGACCGCACTCGGCGACCATCCACACGACGGACCTGACCGCCGCCTACGTCCACGAGAACTCGGCGTACAGCTCATGAGGGCCAACGGAGCGCTCGCCAAGGCGAGCACGCTGATCGAGGCGCTGCCCTGGCTGGCCAGGTTCAGCGGCGCCACCGTCGTCATCAAGTACGGCGGCAACGCCATGACCGAGGACTCCCTCAAGGAGGGCTTCGCCGAGGACATCGTCTTCCTGCGCTACGCGGGCCTCAAGCCCGTCGTCGTGCACGGCGGAGGGCCGCAGATCAACGCCCAGCTCGACCGGCTGGGCATCGAGTCGACGTTCACCGCGGGGCTTCGGGTCACCACGTCCGAGGCCATGCAGGTCGTCAGGATGGTCCTGGTCGGCCAGGTCAACCGCGACGTCGTCGGCATGATCAACCGGCACGGCCCGTTCGCCGTCGGCATGTCAGGCGAGGACGCCCACCTGTTCACCGCCGAGCGCAAGCACGCCGTCGTCGACGGCGAGCCGGTCGACATCGGCCAGGTCGGCGAGATCGTCAGGGTCGAGCCCGGCGCGGTCCGGGCGATGCTCGACGACGGCCGCATCCCCGTCGTCTCCAGCGTCGCCCGCGGCGACGACGGGGAGATCTACAACGTCAACGCCGACACCGCCGCCGCCGCGCTGGCCGTCGCGCTCGACGCGCAGAAGCTGATCGTGCTCACCGACGTCGAGGGCCTGTACGCCAACTGGCCCGAGGACACCGACGTGATCGACCGGCTCAAGGCGGCCGAGCTGGCCGAGCTGCTGCCGACGCTGTCCAGCGGCATGGTGCCCAAGATGGAGGCCTGCCTGACGGCCGTGCAGGGCGGCGTGCCGCAGGCGCACGTCCTCGACGGCCGCGTGCCCCACTCCCTGCTGCTCGAGATCTTCACCGACCACGGAATCGGAACCATGGTGATGCCCTGATGAACCTGTATCAGAGGTTCGAGAACGCCTTCATGCCGAACTACGGCGTCCCGCCGCTGGCTCTGGCCCGAGGCGAGGGCACCACCGTGTGGGACGTCGACGGCCGGCCGTACCTCGACTTCATCGGCGGGATCGCGGTCGACTCGCTCGGCCACGCCCACCCCGCGCTGGTGGAGGCGGTCTCCCGGCAGGTGGCCACCATCGCCCACACCAGCAACCTGTTCCTGCACGAGCCCGAGGTGCTGCTCGCCGAGAAGCTGCTGGAGCTGCTGAAGGAGCCCGCCAGGATCTTCTTCGCCAACTCCGGCACCGAGGCGAACGAGGCCGCCTACAAGCTGTCGGTCAAGTACGGCAAGGCCACCGGCCGCTCCTACTTCGTCGCCACCGAGAACGGCTTCCACGGCCGCACCATGGGCGCCCTGTCGCTGACCGGCAAGAAGGCCATCCGCGACCAGTTCGGCCCGTTCCCTGTCGAGGTCCGCTTCGTGCCGTACGGCGACGCCGACGCGCTCGCCCAGGCCGTCACCGAGGACTGCATCGCCGTCTTCCTCGAGCCCACGCAGGGCGAGGCGGGCGTCGTGCCGCCGCCGGACGGCTACCTCAAGGCCGCCCGCGAGATCTGCACCGCGACGGGGGCGCTGCTGGTCGCCGACGAGATCCAGTCGGCCATCGGCCGGACGGGACACTGGTTCGCCCACCAGGCCGACGGCGTCGTGCCCGACATCCTCACCCTGGCCAAGGGCCTGGGCGGCGGGCTGCCGATCGGCGCGTGCGTGGGCTTCGGCTTCGCCGGCACGCTGTTCGAGAAGGGCGATCACGGCTCGACGTTCGGCGGCAACCCGGTCTCCTGCGCCGCCGCGCTGGCCGTCCTGGACAACGTCGACCTCGACCACGTCAACCGGGCCGCCGACCTGCTGTGGTCGGGCCTGGAGGAGGTGCGGCACCCGCTGCTGAAGGGCGTGCGCGGCCGCGGCCTCTGGCTGGCGCTGGTGCTCCACCAGCCGGTCTCCGGCAAGGTGCAGCAGGCCGCCCAGAACGCCGGATTCCTGGTCAACGCCCTGCAGCCCGACGCGGTACGGCTCGCCCCTCCGCTGGTGGTGACGGCCGAGGAGATCCGCTCCTTCGTCGCCGCCCTCCCCTCCATCCTCGAAGAGGCCTCCCGTGACTAGACCACCCGTCCGGCACTTCCTGAAGGACGACGACCTTTCGCCCGCCGAGCAGGCCGAGGTGCTCGACCTGGCCGCGGCGATGAAGAAGGACCCGTACGGCTACCGCCCCTTCGCGGGCCCCAGGACCGTCGCCGTCCTGTTCGACAAGCCGTCCACCAGGACGCGTGTCTCCTTCGCCGTCGGCATCGGCGAGCTGGGCGGCCTCCCCATGATCATCGACGGCGGCACGTCCCAGATGGGCCGCGGCGAGCCGATCGAGGACACCGCCAAGGTGCTGGAGCGCCAGGTGGCCGCCATCGTGTGGCGGACCGGCGCCCAGCAGCGCATCGACGCCATGGCCGCGGCCTCGGGCGTGCCCGTGGTCAACGCCCTGACCGACGAGTACCACCCCTGCCAGATCCTCGCCGACCTGCAGACCGTCAGGGAGCGTTTCGGCAGGACCGAGGGGCTGACGCTGGCCTACTTCGGCGACGGCGCCAACAACATGGCCCACTCCTACCTGCTCGGAGGCGCCACCGCCGGCATGCACGTGCGGATCGCCGCGCCGTCCGGCTTCCAGCCCGATCCCGCGATCCTGGCCAGGGCCGCGGAGATCGCGGAACAGACCGGCGGCACCGTCGCCGTCCGCCAGGACCCGGTGGTCGCCGCGCACGGCGCCGACGTCGTCGCCACCGACACCTGGGTGTCCATGGGGCAGGACGGCAAGGATGAGCGCGTCGCGGCGCTCATGCCGTACCAGGTGAACTCCGCGCTGCTGGCCCACGCCGCGCCCGAGGCCGTCGTGCTGCACTGCCTGCCCGCCTACCGCGGCTACGAGATCAGCGCCGAGGTGCTCGACGGCCCCCGCAGCGTGGTGTGGGACCAGGCGGAGAACCGCCGCCACGCGCAGAAGGCGCTCCTGCAGTGGCTGGTGACGGCACCGGCGAAGGAGTCCCGATGACCATCCCCATGACCAAGGTGGCGCGACAGGCCAAGATCACCGAGCTGCTGCAGCGCCAGGCCGTGCGCTCCCAGCCGGAGCTGGCCAAGCTGCTCGCCGAGAGCGGGGTCGAGGTCACCCAGGCCACGCTCTCCCGCGACCTGGACGAGCTCGGCGCCCTCAAGCTGCGCGCGGAGGACGGCTCGCTGGTCTACGCCCTACCCGGCGAGGGCGGCGGGCGCATCCCGCTGGCCCGCCTCGGCACCGGCGAGTCGCCCGCCGCCAGGCTCAACCGGATCGCCGAGGAACTGCTCGTCTCCGCCGAGGCCTCGGCCAACCTCGTCATCGTCAGGACACCGCCCGGCGCCGCCCAGTTCCTCGCCTCCGCCATCGACCACGCCGACTGGGAGTCCATCCTCGGCACCGTGGCAGGAGACGACACCATCCTGGTCATCAGCCGTGACCCGCAGGGGGGCCAGGCGCTCGCGGGCAGCCTGCTCAACATCGCCAACCGCAAAGGACCATGATCATGTCTGAGAGAGTCGTGCTCGCCTTCTCCGGAGGGCTGGATACCTCCGTCGCCATTCCGTTCCTGGCCGAGAAAATGGACGCCGAGGTCATCGCCGTGGCCGTCGACCTCGGTCAGGGCGGCGAGGACATGGACGTGATCCAGAAACGCGCCCTCGACTGCGGCGCCGTCGAGTCCGTGGTGATCGACGTCAAGGACGAGTTCGCGGCCGACTTCTGCGTCCCCGCGCTGCAGGCCAACGCGCTCTACATGGACCGCTACCCGCTGCTGTCGTCGCTGTCGCGCCCGCTGATCGTCAAGCACCTGGTGTCGGCGGCCAAGCAGTTCGGCGGCACCACGGTCTCCCACGGTTGCACCGGCAAGGGCAACGACCAGGTCCGCTTCGAGGCGGGCCTGGCCGCGCTGGCCCCCGACCTCAAGGTCGTCGCGCCCGCCCGCGACTTCGCCTGGACCCGTGACAAGGCCATCGCCTTCGCCGAGGAGAAGGGCCTGCCGATCGAGACCACCAAGAAGAACCCCTACTCGATCGACCAGAACCTGTGGGGCAGGGCCATCGAGACCGGCTACCTCGAGGACATCTGGAACGGTCCCACCGAGGACATCTACGCCTACACCGCCGACCCGGCCGAGCCGCGCGAGGCCGACGAGGTCGTCATCACCTTCGAGCGCGGCGTGCCGGTCGCCCTCGACGGGCGGCTGCTCACGCCGTTCCAGATCGTCGACGAGCTGAACAGGCGGGCCGGCGCGCAGGGCGTCGGCAGGATCGACATGGTCGAGGACCGGCTCGTCGGCATCAAGTCGCGCGAGGTCTACGAGGCGCCCGGCGCCATCGCGCTCATCACCGCGCACATGGAGCTGGAGAACGTCACCGTCGAACGCGACCTGGCCCGCTTCAAGCGCGGCGTCGACCAGCGCTGGAGCGAACTCGTCTACGACGGCCTGTGGTTCTCGCCGCTCAAGCACGCCCTCGACGCGCTCATCGCCGAGGCGCAGAAGTACGTCAGCGGCGACATCAGGATGACGTTGCACGGCGGCCGCGCGGTCGTCACCGGCCGGCGCTCGGAGCAGTCGCTGTACGACTTCTCGCTGGCCACCTACGACACCGGCGACACCTTCGACCAGTCGCTCGCCAAGGGATTCGTCCAGCTGTGGAGCCTGCCGTCCAAGATCGCTGCAGCCCGTGACGTGAAGCATGGCTAGGATCGCGTGGGACTTCGCGGAGAAGACGGAGGGTATGACGGTGAGTGATGGCAAGCCGATGAGGCTGTGGGGCGGGCGCTTCGAGTCGGGCCCCGCCGACGCGCTGGCTCGGCTGTCGGTGAGCGTGCACTTCGACTGGCGGCTGGTGCCGTACGACCTGATGGCCTCGCGGGCGCACGCCCGCGTGCTGAACAGGGCGGACCTGCTGACGGACGACGAGCTCGAGCGCATGATCGGCGCGCTCGACGACCTGGAGCGCGCCTGCAAGAACGGTGAGTTCCGGCCGACGGTCGCCGACGAGGACGTGCACACCGCGCTGGAGCGGGGGCTGCTGGAGCGGCTCGGCGCCCTCGGCGGCAAGCTGCGCGCCGGGCGCAGCCGCAACGACCAGATCGCCACCGACCTGCGGCTCTACCTCCGCGACCACGTCCGCACCATCGTCTCCAGGCTGGTGGAGCTGGAGACGGCGCTGCTGGCCCAGGCCGCCGACCACGCCGACACGGCGGCGCCCGGCATGACCCACCTGCAGCACGCCCAGCCGGTCTCCTTCGGCCACCAGCTGCTGGCGCACGTGCACGCCTTCGCACGCGACATCGACCGCCTGATCGACTGGGACAAGCGGGCCGCGGTCTCGCCGCTGGGCTCCGGCGCGCTGGCCGGCTCGTCGCTGCCGCTCGACCCCGTCGTCGTCGCCGCCGAGCTCGGCTTCGACGCCGCCGCGCCGAACTCGATGGACGCCGTCGCCGACCGCGACTTCGCCGCCGAGTTCCTGTTCGACGCCGCGATGATCGGCGTCCACCTGTCGCGGCTCGGCGAGGAGATCGTCCTGTGGGCCTCGCAGGAGTTCCGCTGGATCGAGATGGACGACGCCTACTCGACCGGCTCGTCGATCATGCCGCAGAAGAAGAACCCGGACGTGGCCGAGCTCGCCCGCGGCAAGTCCGGCCGCCTCATCGGCAACCTCATGACGCTGCTGACCGTGCTCAAGGGCCTGCCGCTCACCTACAACCGCGACCTGCAGGAGGACAAGGAGCCGGTCTTCGACACCGTCGACACGCTGCTCGTCGTGCTGCCCGCGGTGGCCGGGCTGGTCTCCACCATGCGCGTCAACACCGCCCGCATGTCGGCGACCGCCTCCGACGGCTTCGCCCTGGCCACGGACCTGGCCGAGCTGCTGGTCCGCAAGGGCGTGCCCTTCCGCGAGGCGCACGAGGCCGTCGGTCACCTGGTCGTCTACTGCCAGGTCAACGACGTCGACCTCGGCGACGTGAGCGACGAGGACCTGGCCAAGGTGTCGCCGCACCTGACGCCGGACGTCCGCGACGTCCTCAACGTGCCGGGCGCCCTGGCCGCGCGCAAGGCGCACGGCGGCACGGCCCCCGACAGGGTCCGCGACCAGATCGCCGCCCTGCGCGAGACCGTCGACGTGCAGGCGGCATGGGCGTCCAACGTCTGACCAGGGACTTCTTCGACCGCCCCGCCCACGAGGTCGCACCCGACCTGCTCGGGTGCGTCCTCGTGCACGGCGACGTCGGCGTCCGGCTGACCGAGGTCGAGGCGTACGGCCTGCCGGGGGAGGACCCCGCCTCCCACACCTACCGCGGGCAGACCCCGCGCAACGCGGTCATGTTCGGCCCGCCCGGCCACCTGTACGTCTACTTCACCTACGGCATGCACTACTGCGCCAACCTCGTCTGCCTGCCCGAGGGACACGGCTCGGCGGTGCTGCTGCGCGCCGGCGAGATCGTGACCGGCCTGCCCCTGGCCCGCGCCCGTCGGCCCGCCGCCAAGGACCGCGACCTCGCGCGCGGCCCCGCCAGGCTGGCGACCGCGCTCGGCCTCGGCAGGGCCGACAACGGGCTGGACATGATCGGCCGGGTGCTCGAAGGAGAGCCGGCTCCGGAGATCCGCTCAGGACCCAGGACGGGAATCTCCAGCGCCGCCGACACGCCGTGGCGGTTCTGGATCGAGGGGGAGCCGACCGTCTCGCCGTACCGGGCTCACACGCCGCGGCGGCGCAACAACGCCGCGACCTCCGTGCAGGAGGCGCCGCCGAGCTCGTAGCCGCTCAGCAGGTGCAGGTGGTCGCCGGTGTCGATCTCGAGCATCTCGCTGCGCAGCCCGAACCGCGTGCGCACGTCGACGCGCACGTCCTCGATCTGGTCCCAGGGGACGTGCCGTCTGCCGGCGAAGCCGTGCACGACCGTGATGCCGCTCTCGTCGGCCGCCAGCCGTACAGGGGCGATCACGTCCCTGGCCGCCATCGCGCCGACCAGCAGGGTCGCGGGGACGGCCAGGACGACGCCGCGCACGTCGCCGCCGAGGTACCAGTAGACGCCGAGCCCGGCACAGGCCAGAGCCCCTAGGATCTTGAGAACGGCCAGCTCGCGACGGACCTTCCACATGGACACCGAGCGTATCCAAGTGGCGAGGATGCGTGTGTATCGGGCAGGCTAGTCCCCGTCAACCACTACATGTTGGGAAAGCCGGAATCGTGACCGACATCCTCGACGACCTCGCGTGGCGAGGCCTGATCGCGCAGTCCACCGACCTCGACGCCCTCAGGGCGTCCATGGCCAAGGGGCCGATCACGGTCTATTGCGGCTTCGACCCGACCGCGGCCTCGCTGCACGTCGGTCACTTCGTGCCGCTGCTGACGCTGCGCCGCTTCCAGCTGGCCGGCCACCGGCCCATCGGCCTGGTCGGTGGCGCCACCGGGCTGATCGGCGACCCCAGCGGACGCAACTCCGAGCGCGCGCTCAACTCCAGTGACGTCGTCGCCGGATGGGTGGAGCGGCTGCGCGGCCAGGTGGGGCGTTTCATCGACTTCGAGATCCAGCCCAACCCCGCGCTCATGGTCAGCAACCTCGACTGGACCGCCGAGCTGTCCGCGATCGACTTCCTGCGCGACATCGGCAAGCACTTCCCCGTCAACCGCATGCTGGCCCGCGAGTCGGTCTCGGCGCGCCTGGCCGGTGAGGGACTCAGCTACACCGAGTTCAGCTACCAGATCCTGCAGTCGAACGACTTCCTGGAGCTGTACCGCAGGCACGGCTGCACGCTGCAGATCGGCGGCAGCGACCAGTGGGGCAACATCACCGCGGGCGTCGACCTGGTTCGCCGCGTCGAGGGCGGGCACGTTCACGCGCTCACCCTGCCACTGATCACCAAGGCCGACGGCACCAAGTTCGGCAAGACGGCGGGCGGCGCGCTGTGGCTCGACCCGGCCATGACCTCGCCCTACGCCTTCTACCAGTACTTCCTCAACTCTGACGACCGCGACGTGATCCACTACCTCAAGGTGTTCACCTTCCGCAGCCGCGAGGAGATCGAGGAACTGGAGAAGGCCGTCGCCGAGCGGCCCTTCGCCCGCGAGGCGCAGCGAGCCCTGGCCGAGGAGCTCACCGAGCTGCTGCACGGCAAGGCCGAGCTCGACGCGGTCGTCGCCGCCTCCAAGGCGTTGTTCGGGCAGGGCACGCTCGAGGACCTGCCCGCCGCGACGCTCGAGGCGGCGCTGGCGGAGGTCCCGCTGGCCAGGGTCGCCACGCTCGGCCCGACCCTCGCCGACCTTATGGCCGAAAGTGGCCTGGTCGAGTCGAAGTCGGCGGCCCGGCGCGCGATCAAGGAGGGCGGGGCGTACCTCAACAACGTCAAGATCACCGATGAGGCGTTCACGCCCGGCGCGGACGACCTGATCCAGGGACGGTTCCTCGTCCTGCGCCGCGGCAAGAAGTCGATCGGCGGCGTCATCGTCGGCTGACCCGCCCGACCGCCGGCGGGCCTGCCCTCAGGGCAGGCCCGCCTTTCGCGTGTAGAGGGAGACCGTCAGGCCGGGGATGTCGGCCGAGTGCCAGGCCTGGGCCCGGTCGAAGCCCGCCTGCCGTACCTTCTCGATCGCCGGCAGGTCGGCGTCCTTCGCGCCGCGCCACACCAGCCAGACCCTGTCGCGGCCCGCGAGCGCGGCGGCGACGTCCACCTTCTCGGGGTAGGCGAAACTGTCGGCGGCCGGCGCCGTGCCCTCCCGCAGCACGTCGTCCGGCATGACAGCCGCGGCGTAGTAGTCGAAGCCGGTGCGCAGCGAGCTCTGGCCGTACACGATCGCGTCACCGGGCTCGAGCTTCATCCGCCGGATCGCCCACGGCACATCCTCGAAGCGGCCGTTCGGCTCCCTGATCTCCCCGTGCTGCGGTACGGCCAGCGCACCCGCGGCGACCGTGAGGGCCACGGCTGCCGGCACGGCGAAGCGGGGCAGTTCGGCCACCGCGATCGCCGCCAGCAGCGCGAGCGCGGGAGCGGTGACGAAGAGATAGCGGTCCACGTACACGGGTGTCACCAGGTGGGAGACCGCCAGCAGCAGCACGGGCGGGAGCAGCAGCCAGCCGGACAGTGCCAGGCCCCACCGGGTGTCCCTCCTGATCATGAGGACGGCACCGGCGAGCGCGACCGCGAACAGCAGCAGGCCGATCCCGCTCGCCCCCGCCGCCATCTTGGGGAACTTCAGCAGCACCTCGGGGCCACGCTGGGGGATCCAGCTGATCGCGTGGCGCTCGCCGTACCCGATGAGACCCAGCACGGCCGCAGGGACGAACCCGGCCGCCATGGCCAGGACCATGCCCCAGGGGCCCCTGGCGCTCGCGGTGACTCCGACGCTCTTGGCGCTCGCGGTGCCTCCGGCGCTCGTGGCGCTCGCGGTGCTCCTGCGGAGCAGGGCGAGGTGCGCGGGGAGGACCAGGACGGCGAACAGGTGCGTGCAGCCGACGAAAGCCACGGACATCGCGTACCGCACCCACCGGGCACGGTGCAGGCACCAGAAGGAGATCGTGACCGCCGCGGCGGCGAAGGCGTAGGACCTGGCGAAGGCGCCGTAGTAGGAGACCGAGGGAAGCACGGCGAACAGCGCCGCGGCCGTCAGGCCCGCAGTCGTCCCGTGCAGGCGCCGGCCGAGGCAGACCAGGAAGGCGGCGGCCACGCCGATGGCCACGGCCGACGGCAGCCGCAGCCAGAGCTCCGCCTCGCCGAACGCCGTCCAGAAGTGCATGAACACGTAGTAGGGCAGGAAGTGGCCGTCGATGTGCTGCGCGAGCTCCCACATGCCGGAGATGCCGCGCCTGGCCGCGCTGAGGGTGGCCAGCTCGTCCCCGTTGAGGGTCGCGCCGCCCGACCCGGTGAGCGCGACGGCGCAGGCCACGACGCCCGCCACGACGGCGAGCCAGGGCGGGGTACGGGGGAGGGCGTGTGTCGGGCTCTCGGGTGCGGCGATCGTGGCGGTCACCTAGTGGAGGATAGGGGCAGAGATCGACATGCCGGACGCAGATTTGACGTGAGGGCGATCCCGACCTAATCTCGTCTGTGCCCCGGGAGCGAGCCGGACGCCGCATGACGGCGGACGGGCCCCGAGGGGCCACTCCTTCTCCAACACAGCCACCACTTGGTATGGCGTCGCATCATCCGAAAAACCGGGTGATTGGACAACGGCCAAATGTCACGGTAAGTTGAGAGGGTTGCCCCGGAAGCGGGGTGGTCGAGATTGTAGCTGGTTCGCCCGGTTTGACAGCAAGTCGGACGAAACGGTAAAATTAAGACACAACGAACGAAGCGAGTGCGGCCGGGTGGTTGACGGTGAACGCGTCCGTTTCTTGAGAACTCAACAGTGTGTTAAAAGCCAGTGCATGAAAATATCATGCAACACCTCGTCAAATG